>JAPOQG010000404.1 GCA_026710865.1 Acidimicrobiaceae bacterium | reverse complement strand
TGGATCTTGAACAGGTCGTCGACGAGCTGGCGATCCGGCGGCTGGTCGACACATTCTGTGACGGGGTCAACAGCCGGGACAGCGAGTTGTGGGGCTCGGTCTGGGACGACGAGGACGCGACGTTCTGCCTGAGCGGCATCGAGCGGGACGGCAAGGACGTCATCGTGGCCGGCTTCGTCGACGGGATCGAGGCCTACGAACTGCTGGTCCAGATAGCTCCCAACGGCCGCATCGAGATCGACGGCGACACCGCCACCGGCCGGTGGTACATCCTCGAGATCGGCCGGCTCCGCAGCGGCGGCTCGTCTCAGCAGGTGGCGCTGTGCCACGACCAGTACAGGCGCACCCGCGATGGCTGGCGACTCCGGCGTAGAGAGGTCGAGCGCATCTACAGGGGCGACGCCGCCCTCGAAGGCTGGACAAGGCCGCCCCCGGACTGAGCCCCGAGGAGCACGCTCCCGTGGCAGTGACTCCTCTGCCCATGGCCCGGCACGAGGACGACCCGGCCTGAGACGTCCCCCGGACGCCGGTTCAGGCGCGTGCCCGGTTGAGGAAGGTCGCCGCCTGGGCGCGGGTGACGGGACGGTCGGGACAGTAGCGCAGCGGTTCCACCGCGCATCCCGCGGTGATCCCCGACGCGTGGAGAGCGTCGATATCGGCGGCCGCGAAACTGTCAGCGGTGTCGGCGAATCCTGCCGCCGCCGCGGGCTCCAGTTGGAAGGCCCGGTTGAGGAAGACCGCCATCTGGGCGCGGGTGACGGGACGGTCGGGACAGTAGCGCAGCGGTTCCACCGCGCATCCCGCGGTGATCCCGAGCTCGTTCAGGCGGTTCACATGGGTGGCCCACCACACGCCGGGCGCCACATCGTCGAATGGGGCAACGCCGGTGGGGGGCGGGTCGCCGCCGTCGATTGTCCGTACCAGCCAAACCGCCAGCACTCGACGGGTGAGGGCCAGGCCGGGGCAGAACTTCCGGGGCTCGCACTCGGTGCCCTCGAACACGCCGTCCGCGGCCAGCGCCTCGACGGCGGCGACCAGCGCGCCGGCCTCCCCCAGATCGGTGAACACCGGCTCAGGGTTCACCACCGCTCCGCCACCGCCCGGCGGGGGTGGAGGCGGAGGCGGAGGTGGAGGCGGGGGCGGAGGCGGGGGCGGAGGCGGAGGCGGGGGCGGAGGCGGGGGCGGAGGCGGGACCTCGATCAGGCTCACCGGGATCCGGTCGCCGTCCCGCCAGAAGAAGCCGGGGTCGCGGTACCTGGCGTCGGCCCCGCCGGCCAGAGCGACCTCCGTGGCCCCCAACCTCAGCCGCAGGTCCCTGGCCGAGGGCAGGCCCCGGTCGAACGCCAACCAGAGCTCGCTATCCAGGACGCGCACGGGCCGGTCCTCCCACTCGTAGTGGCTGTCGATGCGCGCCAGCGTCCTCACCCGGTACGGCACGCCGTCGAGCGTGAACCTGTCGTCGTCGAGCAGGTCCGAGCACCGCGGATATCCGGGGTACTCCAGCAGGCAGCCGAGGCCGAAGGCGTGATGGGTCTGGCGGACCGTCAGGGTCGTGCTCCAATGCACGATGGGATCGCTCAGCCGGCCCGAGCCGCCGCTCGGCGTGGTGGCCTGCGCCGTCGCCCACGGGCCGCCCCGGGCGCGGTTCTTGGCCCGCACCCGGACGTCGTAGTCCGTTGCGGGAACCACGCTCCGGATCGTGCGGGAGTGCTCGTACCCGAAGTCAGCCGCCGCCACGGTCCAGCCGGTGGAGGGATCGCCGGGCGTGCCCCGCCCATCGGGCGCCGACCGCTCCTTGTACTGCACCTCATAGCCGGTCAGCGTGAAGTGCTCCTCCACTTTCGGGTAGTGGACGTTGCCGTCCGGCGTCGTGCTGCCCGCCGGCCGTTGCCAACTCACCCGGAGCCCGCCGACGCCCGGCGCCACTGCCAGACCGCGCGGCGGGCCGGGCGGGTCGTCGTCGCGGATGGTGACCTCGATCAGCCGGTAATACGGCCAGTCGAACGAGTGCGGCGGAAACTCGATCTCGATCTGGAACGTGTCGCTCTCCCTGTCGGCGTCCTGGTTGATGGACAACGTGGCACTGCCTTCGGTGGCGCCAGTACTGACCTCGATGTTCGCCGACGATCCATAGTCGCCCTCCTCGGCGCAGTAGTACGTATGCGCGCACTTCGCGAGCAGGAACACCGGAAGACTCAGATGGCTCCATGCCGGCGATTCCAGGGTCACCGTGAGTTCGACCGTGCCGCCCTCCTCGACCGTGACGCCTGTCCCGCTGGTCAGGGCCGCGAACATGGTGGATGCGTTGGCCCGAACGATCGCCCGGTTCCGTCGAGTGACCGTGGCGACGTAGGTCTTCGTCGTTATGCCGTCCTCGGCCGTCACCTTCACGTTGATCACGTTCTCGCCCCTGGCGACGGCAATGGCCTGGCTTGCCGCCCCGCTGCTCACCGATTGCAGGTCGGTCCCGGGACCGACCTCGATCGTGGCGCCGCTGTGCGCCGCGGTCGCCCTGACCTTCAAGTGCGTGTATCCCGAGTTGAAGTTCCCGGAATACCTCGTCTGGTCGGCGCTGAAGGCGGGAGTCACCCTGTTGTCACCGGATTGGCGGAGGTCTATGCCCGGAACGGGCCGTTGATTCCGGTCCAGGTAGCCCCACCCGAAGTCCGGGCTCCAGTAGGCCCGCCATTCCAGGCTGCTCAGATCGGCGTTGTTCGACGCCTGTGCCTGCGCCTGCCGGGTGGCCAAGGGGTTCAACGGACCCAGCGTCACCGCGACGGCGGCGGCGAGCAACAGGGCGCAGCGTGCAAGACGGCTCATTTGAAATATTGATAGTAGCGAGTTTGGGCGGCGGGCGAAGCTGTACGCCCGCCGCACCGTGCTGGTGCTGTCGTTCCCCACCGGCGACGCGGTCGACGCCTACCTCACCGACCCCGGCCGCGACGACCTCGAGGAACTCGCATCCCGGGCTGTGCTGCGGTCGCTCATCACCAGCGGCCGCCACCACGACGCGCACGAGCACGAGCACGATCCCGCGGCGGTGACCCGCCTGCCGACTGCCCAGGGCGATCAGGACGACCCGGCCTGATGCCGCGCAAGGCTGTCTAGTCCCTCAACCTCACCTCTCCGGGCCGGAAGCGGGCCGGATCCAGGGCCGCCACCGCGTCAGGGCCCACCGGCGGCTCCTCGCCCAGGATGAGCGCCGCGCAGAGGCGCCCCAGCGCCGGGGACGTCTTGATGCCGTAGCCGCCCTGGCCGGCCAGCCAGAAGAAGCCCGGATGGTCCGGGTCGAAGCCGGCCGCAGGCACATCGTCGGGCGTGAACGTGCGCAGCCCGGCCCAGGTCCGTCGCACCCCCCGCACCTGCAGGTCGGTGGCCGCCTCGAACTCCTCGACACCACGGGCGATGTCGATGGTCTCGGGCCGGGCGTCGCAGGGCTCGCTCGGGGTCTCGTCGACCGGCGAAACCAGCAGCATCGGCCCCTCCGGCTCGAAGTAGAACCGGTTGCCGATGTCCCAGGCCATGGGCCAGCCCGCCACCGACACCCCCTCGGGCGGGGGGAACACGAACACCGACCGCCGCAGCGGCCTCAGTCCCAACGGCTCGACCCCGGCCGACCCGGCCACCGGATCGCACCACGCCCCGGCCGCGTTCACGACCACGTCGCAGTCCCAATGCCCGTCACCGGCCTGGACCCGCCAGCCGCCGGCGTGCGCCGCGACGGCGGTCACCCCGGCTCCCAGTCGCAGTTCGGCGCCCCGGCTGCGAGCACCCCGCAGGAACCCCTGCAGCAGCCCGTCCACGTCGATGTTCATGGCGTGAGGCTCGAAGACGCCCGCGGCGGCAGCCTCGGGTCGCAGCACGCCGACCAGCTCGCGGCATTGCAGTGAATCGAGGCGATGGACCTCCACGCCGTGGGCGGCGGCCGCGGCCGCCTTGTCCTCCAGCCGGCCCCGCTCGCCGGCGCGGGCGATCCACAGCAGTCCCCGGGGCGACAGCAGCGCATGGTCGGTGAACCCCTCCGGCGGCTCGGCCAGGAACGGGCGGCTGACCGCAGCCAGCGCGCTCACAACCGGGGCTCCCGAAGTCTCGGTGTGAAGGGCGGCGGACCGGCCGGTGGCGTGGGCGCCGGGGTGGCCCTCCCGCTCGACCATGACGACCGAGGCGTGCTCGGCCAGATGCCAGGCCGCCGACGCGCCCGCGATCCCGGCGCCGATCACCACCACTCGCATCTGATCAGCCTGCCATGCCCCACCGAGCTTCGAGGACGTGTCGGCCGAAATTGATGCCGATAATGGGTGTCCAGTGCCCAATGCGTCGCCAATTTGGTCGCAGGCGCACCGCTGTGGGTCCCGCAGACCGGCGGCACCCGGCCCGATGCGAGCGTGTACGGGCAGACGGTATACAATCCGTCGCTGCGGGTCGGCCGGGAGCCAGGGCTGCCGGGGCGCAACAGCAACCAGGAGGAGCATCGTGCGCGACGGTCTGACCATCATCGACACCGACACCCATGTGTGGCCGTCGGTGGAGGTGCTCAGGCGCTACGCCGATCAGAAGCTGCTCGACCGCTGGGACGGCGAGCTGGCCCACTACGAGCGCCGGGTGGAACTGCCGCTCACCTACGGCGATCCCGAGGGACCCTGGACCAACCTCAGCATCGAGCCCCGGGGCTACCTGCGCGAGGTCGGCGAGAAGTCGCACCTGGAGGAGGAGCTGGGGGCGGGCGGCCGGGCCGCGCTGGAGGGCAAGATCCGGGGCCTGGTGGTCACCGAGGACTCCCCCACCTACGGGGTCGGCCACGACAACGCCGAGGGCCGCATCGCCGACATGGACCGCGAGGGCGTCGACGTGCACCTGCTGATCCCCGGCACGTGGCCCCAGTCGGTGACGGTATGCCCCACCGATGTGGCCACCGGGCTGTACGAGTCCTACGCCCGCTACATGGCCGACTTCTGCTCCATCGACACCGGCCGGCTCAAGAGCCTGCTGATGCTCACCGGCGAGGACGTGGAATGGTCGGTGCGCCACATAGAGGAGTGCGCCGACCAGCCGGCGGTGGCCGGGGCCATGCTGGCGCTGGCCGAGGGCTTCCCCATCGACGACCCCGACCTGGAGCCCGTCTGGGCGGCGATGGCCGCCGCGGACCTGCCGCTGCTGCACCACTCGTTCTTCTACGAGCCCCCCTACTTCCCCGGCTACCGCGACGTCTGGGACAACATCGTCGTGGCCCGCACCGCAGCCCACCCCTGGGGCGCGCAGCTCCGCCTGGCCTACCTGCTGCTGTCGGGGGTGTTCGACCGGCATCCGAACTTCCGGGTCGGGTTCTCCGAGACCGGCTGCGGCTGGCTGCCGGAATGGCTGCTGCGCCTCGACGGGCAGTCCAGGCACCTCAAGAGCAAGGGGCCGGC
This sequence comes from Acidimicrobiaceae bacterium, assembly GCA_026710865.1. Lineage (GTDB taxonomy): Bacteria > Actinomycetota > Acidimicrobiia > Acidimicrobiales > Aldehydirespiratoraceae > Aldehydirespirator. The sequence continues at coordinate 19,025 of JAPOQG010000404.1, read as the reverse complement.
GCTGTCGATGCTGCCCTCGGAGTACGCCCGGGCCGGCCACGTCTACTGCGGGATCGAGCTCTACGAGGGCCGCAAGATCTACGACTACGTCGACAGCGTGCTCGGCGACGGCGTCCTCATGTACCAGTCGGACTTCCCCCACGCCCAGTGCCGTTTCCCCGACTCTCCCGGCGCTGCGCTCGAGTGGGGCATTGAAGACGGCGCCAAACGCGAGAAACTGTTCTCGGGCAACGCCACCCGGTTCCTGCGAATGGCGGCCTGACCGTCGCAGCAGCCGCCGGCGCGGCCAACATTGTCAGGCACGCCAGACCCCTAGAGACACCAGCAGAGGACGGACAATGGTCGAACGAGAGCAGACCCGGTTGCGCGAGCGTGACCGCAGCGAGGAGGACCGCCACCCCTACGAGGTGTTCTTCTCGACGTTCAAGGAGAGGCGCGACCTGGCCAACGACGGCCAGGTGGTGATCAAGGGCAAGGACCTGCCCTGGCAGCAGTCCCGGCAGGGCCGCAGCAAGTACTACCTGCACATGCGGGCCGAGAACCGGGCCGTGCAGGACTGGATGGTGTTCCGCAAGGACATCCAGACCGAGTCGGGGGCCCACACCCACCAGGGCGGGCTGGTGATCTACGTCACCCGGGGCGCCGGGTACAGCGTGTTCGACGGGGTGGAGTACCACTGGAAGCCCGGCGACCTGCTGATCCTGCCGGTGAAGCCCGGCGGCGTCGAGCACCAGCACTTCAACTACGACGACTCCCAGAGCTCGCAGTGGATCGCGTTCATCTACATCCCGTTCCTGTTCCAGACCGGGTCGATGCTGGCCCAGGTGAAGGAGCAGTCGAACTGGCGGGAGATGGCGGCCAAGGACACCGACGCGGACGGCGGCAGCGCCGGCGACGGAGCCGGGGAGGACCCGATCGTGGCCGTCACCCGGATCATCGGCGAAAGGGCCGGCGATGGCTGAGCCCACCCTGTACGACCGCACCTTCGAGGAGTCGAGGGCCGAGCGCGACCGCCGGGCCGAGGCCAGGAACCTGATCGGGCGCGAGGACTGCGAGCCCGAGCTCAACCGCATGGGAACCATGCGCTGGTACCTGCACCCCCACCTGGACACGCCCAGCACCAGGGCCCTGTACTTCCACGAGCTGGAGATCGGTCAGGGCTCCAACAGCGGCAAGCTCTACTGCCAGGGCGGGCTCATCCACTTCGTGCTGGTCGGCAGCGGCCACACCGTGCTCGACGGCCGGGCCCACGAATGGGAGGAGGGCGACGTGATCGCCATCCCCATCAGGGAGTCGGGCGTCACCTACCAGCACTTCAACACCGGCGTGGGCCCGACCCGGATGCTGGTGTCCTGGGCCAACCTCGACTCAGCCATAAGCCCCGAGGGCGGCGTGGCCATGGAGGTGCTCGAGCCGTGCCCGGAGTGGCAGGCCCAGCACGGCTAGAGAAGCCTACGACCGGACCGGCGACGGAGCCGTGAGCAATGAGCAGTGAGCCGGCCGCTCGGCCTCTGAGGCGTTGGGCGGCCCGGCCCGCGCCGGGATCGAAGCTCGGCCCGTCGGAGGCCAGCCTGTCGGCGGCGGTGCTGGAGCAGCTGGGCCTGACCGAGGGTGAGGCGGTCGCGCTCCGCAACGGCGACCACACCGCCTGGGCAGTGGCCCGGGTCCACGACCACGACGACGCGCTGGTGCGACTCGGCCGCATGCTGTGGCCCCAACTGGCGGTCCGCCCCGGCGAGCCGCTGGAAGCCGCCGCAGCCGGCGACCTGCCCGAAGCAGGCAGCGCCCGCATCACCCCGCCCTACACCCTGACGTTCAACCTCCACCAGCGGCTGCTGGAGCGGCTGCGCGACGACCGCACACCGCTGTACCCCGGGAACCGGGTGCTGGCCGAGATCTATCCGGGCGGGGCGGGGATGCTGGTGCGGGTCGATATGGCCTCGCCGTCGCCGTCGCGTATGGGCGACCGCACCGAGGTGGAGCTGCACCGCGCCGACGTGAGCGTCTCGGAGCGGCTCATCACCCTGGCCGACGTCGGCGGGTGCGACCCCATCATCCGGCGCCTGCGCGAGCTGGTCGAGCTGCCGCTGCTGCGCCCCGCCTTCTACCGCCGCCTGGGGGTGCGCCCGCCCAAGGGGGTCCTGCTGCACGGCCCGCCCGGCACCGGCAAGACGCTCATCTGCAAGGCGCTGGCCAACGAGCTCGGCGTCACCGCCTACCGCATGTCGGCCACCGAGCTGGTGGGCAGCGTTCAGGGCGAGACCGAGGCCAATCTGCGGCTGCTGTTCTCGCGGGCGCTGGCCCACGCCCCGTCGCTGGTGATGATCGACGAGTTCGACGTGATCGCCACCAACCGGGAACGACTGGCCTCCCAGAGCGACGTGCGGGCGGCCAGCCAGCTGTTGACCCTCATGGACGGCCTCGAGGAGGTGGACGGCCTGATCCTGATGGCCACCACCAACCGCATCCAGGCCATCGACCCGGCCTTCCGCCGGCCCGGGCGTTTCGAGGAGGAGATCTTCGTGGGCCCTCCAGACCAGGAGGCCCGGGCCGAGATCCTGTCCATCCACACCCGGGAGATGCCCCTCACCGCAGAGGCCCAGGACGCCATCGCCGCAGTGGCCGGCGAGGCCGGCGGCTTCACCGGGGCCGACCTGATGCATCTGGCCCGCTCGGCCGGTCTGGAGGCCGCCGACCGGCTGGCCTCCGGCCGCGAGGGCTTCGAGCTGGCCGACTCGCTGGAGGGCACCGACCTGGCGGTGGAGCCCCGCGACTTGGAGGCGGCGCTCAGAACGGTGCGGCCGAGCGTGCTGCGCGACGTGGTGACCCGCACCGAGCGCATCACCTGGGACCACATCGTGGGCCTGGCCGAACTCAAGGCGCGCCTGCGCGACCTGGGGAGACGGGCCGTGGGCTCCGGCGACACCGGCAGCGGCCAGGGGGTTCTGCTGCACGGACCGGCGGGCTCGGGCAAGAGCGCGCTGGTGCACGCCCTGGCCTCCGAGCTCGGAGTGAACCTCGTGGCCATCGAGGGCAGCAAGGTCTACAACCAGTGGCTCGGCGAGTCCGAGGAGGCGGTGCGGGCGCTGTTCCGGCGGGCGGCCGAGGCCCGGCCGTCGCTGGTGATGCTCGACCACCTCGACGCGCTGGCCCCGGTACGGGCCGGCGAGAGCGGGGAGCGCACCGATGAGCGGGTGGTGTCGGCCCTGCTGGCGTCGCTCGACGACGTGCTGGCAACCGGCCAGGTGTTCGTGGTGGGTGTGTCCAACCGGCCCGAGCTGATCGATGAGGCCGTGCTGCGATCGGGCCGGCTCGGGATCCATCTCGAGGTGGCCGGCCCCGACAGCGGCCGGCGAGCGGAGCTGCTGACCGCGCTGGCGGGCGCCCACGGCCTCGAACTCGACGCCGACCTGGCCGCGGAGCTGGCCGACGGCACCGGGGGATGGAGCGCGGCCGACATCGTGATGCTCGCCGGCGAGGCCGCCAGCCGGGCCGCCCTCGAGGACCGGGACATGGGCTTCGACGACCTGGTCGACGCCCTGCCCACCATCACCAGGTTGTAAGAGGCCGAGCGGATAAGGGCCTCGATGAGGATGGCCGGGTCGGTGAAGGGGTCGGCAGGGGTCGCCAGCGGGCACAGGCTCGCCACCGAGGCCGGGATCGAGGCACTTCGCTCCGGCGGTTCGGCGGTCGACGCAGCCCTGGCCGCCGCATTCACCCAGTGGGTGGTCAACGCCCCTCAGAGCGGACCGGGCGGCGAGATGGTGGCCCTGGTGGCGGGAGGGGGCGACCGGGACGGCGAGGCTGTACAGGTGTACGGCGGATGGTCGCGATCACCGCTGGCCCCGCCGGCGATGGCCGGCCGCGACAGCTACACATCGGCCAACGGTGGAAGCGGGGCTGACCGGCAATGGCCACCCACCAGCGGTCCGCACAACGCCGTGGTGCCGGGCTCGCTGCGGGGAGCGGAGGCGGCCTGGCGGGCCCATGGGAGGCTCGACTGGGGCGAGCTCTTCAGCGGTGCCGGAGCCGCCGCGGCCGGTCATGTGGTGACGGCTCGCATGGCTGACGTGTACCAGCGGGTGCAGGACCGGGGCCACACCGAAGCGCTGCAGCGGATGCTGGGAGCCGGCACAGCCCCGGGCCAGGGCACGACCATCCGCACGCCGGACCTGGCAGCCACCCTCGAGACCGTCGCACAGAGAGGACCCGACGCCTTCTACCGCGGCGAGCTGGCCGACCGGCTCGTGGCCGCGGCCGCCGAGGACGGCGCGGCCCTCACCCACGACGACCTGCACGCGGTGCAGGCGGCCGTCGAGCCGGCCTGGCGCTTCGAACTCGACGACATCGTGGTGTGGGTGACGCCGGCGCCGAGCCAGGCCGCCATCACCGCGGCGCTGCTGGCCGCGGCACCGTCGGGCGCCGACCCCGCGTCGCGCCAGTACGCCGAAGCGACCGCGCCGCTCACCGAGGAACAGCTCACCGAGTTTTGCCGCCGGGGCCCCGCCCTGCCGGCCGGCACCGCGGTGGCCACCGCGCTGGACCCCCGCGGACTGTCGGCGACGGTGGTGCACAGCCTGGCCGGGGTGCAGTTCGGCACGGGCTGGGTGGCGGACGGCACCGGCGTGGCCTTCAGCAACCGGGTCGGAACCGCGCTGTCGGACCGCCCGGACCTGCCGGGATGCCACCGGCGCGGCGGGGCGGTGCTGCCCCACACGCTGAGCGCGGCCCATGTCCGGCGGCGCGACGGCTCCGGCTGGATGACCCTGGCAACTCCCGGAGGCGACCGGCAGGTGCAGTGGCTGGCCCAAGCCGTCCAACGCTTCCGGCGGGGCGCGCCAACCGCCGACATCGCGGCCGGGCCGCGCTGGTTCGTGTGCCCCACCGGCGACCGCTTCGGCGTTCCCGCCGGGATCGGCCAGCCGTGGTACGCCTTCGCGGAGCCGGGCATCGAGTGGCGCGACGACGCCCGGCTGGGCGGCTACGAGGTGCGGACCACTCCCAACGTGGGCGGCGGGCTGCAGGTGGTCGCCGGCCCGCACAGCCGCGGCGGGGGCCAGGCACACGCCGAGCTCGCCAGCGATCCCCGCTCCGGAGGAGCCGCCCTGGCCCTCGTGTGACACGCAAGGGGCAGGCGATGACGCCCCGCGGCGATGACGCCCCGGCTGTGTGACGGATGACACGTTTACACCACACGCGACATTCGAAATACTCCAACCACGACCGATACAAGCCTCCCTCGATGTCGCCGACCGAGAGCCAGGCCCACACCGCGGCCCGACAGCAGGAGCAAAGGGGCACGCGAGAAGGTCGATCCACTCGCGGAAGCTGGAGAGGGGCAGGCCGGCGGGCCCACGCGTCGCGCCGGGTCGTCGATTGGGGGAGAAAGGAAGAGGAGGACCATGGACATTGCAGAGGTGATGGGCGTCGAAGCGGCCGAACGCCGAGACAGAGACTGGTTCATCGACCTGTATCACGACAACTACCGGATCCTGCTGGCCTACGCCCGCAGGCGCGTGGACGAGCAGACGGCCGACGAGGTGGTCTCCGAGACCCTCCTGGTCGCCTGGCGGCGACGTGACGAGGTCCCCGAGGGCTACGAGCGAGCCTGGCTGTTCGGAGTGGCCCGCAACACGATCCTCACCGCGGCCCGGTCCGCCCGCCGCCTCAGCCTGCTCCGGAGCAAGATGCGGGGCGCGACAGCTCCGGCGTGGGCCGACAGCTCCACGGAGGTCAGCGACCGGGCCGGCGCTCTGCTCCCGGCGCTGCGCGGCCTGCGTGAGGCGGACCGCGAGATCCTGATGCTGGTGGCGTGGGAGGAGATGTCGCACGCCGAGATCGGCGAGGCCATGGGCATCTCACCCAACGCGGTCGCCATCCGGGTCCACCGGGCCCGCAAGCGCCTCGAGGACCGCATCACCGCACTCACTGGCCATTTCGAGGCGTGAATCCGTACTATCGCGGGGGACATGGGTTGAGCACACGAAGGCGGGAACACGCGATGGCCGATGACAGGCCGGTCCCGAGCGACGAGAGCGCCGACGACATCGAAGACGGTGTCATCGACGAGCTTCGCAGGTGCAACCCGGTCGACGCAGATGCTCTCCCGTCCTCCCGCAGTGCCGAAGCAGCAAGAACGCTGGAACAGATCCTCGAAGCGGACCGCGAATCCGAGTCCGACCAATCCTGACTCGAACTGCATTCTGTGGCGGGCTTAGAAGTTCGGCTCGCCGGTTGGTATACAACATGGACCCGAGCCGCTGCCGGTAGGACGAGCCATGTACGTGAACCTGACTTTCAAGGACCCGGACTGGCCCCGATCCACCATCGCAGCCATGGCCGCCTTCGCGGAGGAGCACCGGGACGAGTTGCGGTCCTGCCAGCGCGACGCCCGCTTCCCGGCCGACATCTACGCGGCGATGGGCAACCGGGGCTGGGTGGGCCCGTTCACCCCGGTCGAGGAGGGAGGCAGCGGGCTCGGCGTGGCCGAGTACTGCCTGATCGAAGAGGAGGTGGGGCGGCTGGGGCTGGTGTCTCCCCAGATCTCGATCCAGGGGCAGCGGTGGCTGATCGACTGGGCCACGCCCGAGCAGCGCGAGCGATACCTGCCCGGCATGGCCCGGGGCACGCTGATCTTCTCGGAGTCGATCTCGGAGCCGGGCGTGGGCTCGTCCATGAAGCTGATGCGCACCACCGCGGTGCGCGACGGCGACGACTGGATCCTCAACGGCGCCAAGACCCACGTCAACCTGGGAGCCGAGAGCCAGGTGACGCTGGTGTACGCCATAGCTCCCGAGGGAATAACCGCCTTCCTGGTGGACACCGACCTGCCCGGCGTGTCCACCCGCCACACCGACCCGATCGGGCTGCGCCTCATCCCCACCGCGGACGTGTGGCTGGAGGACGTCCGGGTGCCGGACTCAGCGCTGCTGGGCGAGGCCGGACGGGGCATGGACACGTTCTTCTCCACGTTCAACATGAGCCGGCTGGGCAACGCCTCGGAGCTGATCGGCTTCGGACGCAGGGCCCTGGCCGACGCCATCACCTACGGATCGGGCCGGGAGGTGGGCGAGTCGACGGTGACCGACTTCCAGGGCATCCAGTGGACGGTGGCCGACTGCTACAGCGACCTGTACGGGGCGTCGTTGGCCCGCGACCACGCCGCCAACGTCCACGACGCCGGAGGCGACGTGGCGCTGGCCACCACGCTGGCCAAGAAGATGGCCATCAGGGCCTCGGAGCACGCAGTCAACGAGGCCTTCGCCCTCACCGGCGGCCACGGCCTGTACACCGACACCGACTACGGCCAGATCCTGCACGACATGAAGGTGCTGCGGGTAGCGGGCGGCTCGCTGGAGGTGCTGCGCAACTACGTCGCCCGCCGGGTGCTGAGAGCCGACGACTACGAGGGCCTCGGTTGATCCCAGCCTTCCACCCACGAACTGGCAGCGAAATGCACGCCATACGGGCAAAACGCTGCCAATTCGCGACCACATCGCGGCCGGTCAACGAATTGGCAGCGGAATGCACGCCATACGGGCAAAACGCTGCCAATTCCTCCGGCGGGGTTGCGGCGTGAGGAACCTGGCCGAGCTGGTCTGCGACCGCGTGCGCCGGCGGCCCGATGCCCGCTTCGGCATGGCCGGCGACACGACGCCCACGCTCGAGCAGGCCGCCGGGCCGGCCATGGCTGCGGCGGGCGCGCTGGAAGCCGCCGGCGCCGGCTTCGGACGTCGGGTGGCCCTGATCGGCACCACCTCGGACTCCTACCTGACGGCCTGGCTCGCTCTGGTGCTCGCCGGTGCGGAGACCGCCATGGTGAACCCCGACTACCCCGATGAGCTGCTCGCCGAGATGCTGGCCCAGCTCGCACCCGACGCCGTGGTGTGGGTGGGCCGGGAGGTTTCCGCCGAGGTGGCTCCGAACGCGGTCCACCTCGACGGCAGCAGCCTCGCCCAGGGGCTGCTGCGACGCGGTACTGCGCCACGGTCCGAGATTCAGCTGGGTTCGGGACTCACCGGGTTGGCCGGCGCGCCGGGTCTGGCCCGGGACCGGTTCGACGCGGCCGGGTGGATGCACACGTCGGGAACGACCGGCGTGCCCAAGTTCTGCGAGCAGACCCACGAGTACTTCCTGCGCCTCGGCCGGTTCATCGCCGACTCGATGTGCTTCTCCGAGACCGACACCGTGCTGGCGCCGCTGCCGATGTTCCACATCAACCCGCTGGGCTACGGAGTGATCGGCGGGTTGACAGGCGGCGTCGACGTGCTGGGCCTGGAGCGCTTCTCGGCCCGCGGGTTCTGGCCGCTGGTGCGGGCCTGCGGGGCGACGGTGCTGATCCTGCATGCGCCCCCGGTGGAGATCCTCAAGCGGGCCACGACCGCCGAGGACGCGGCGGGCCACCGGGTGAGCCGGATGTTCTTCGCCGACCCCGACTTCCTGGAGACGTTCGGAGTGCCGCTGGGCTTCTCGGCCTACGGCTCCACCGAGGCGGGCGGGCTGTGCCACATCTGGGCGTGGCGCCGCGGCGACAGGCCGGAGCTGGCCGAGGGCATGTCCCGCTACGGCGGCCGGGCCCGTCACGAAGTTCAGTGGCGGATCGACGACGGCGGGGAGATCCACGTGCGGGCCGACCGTGAGGGCGTGCTGTTCTCCGGCTACCGGCGGGCCGACGGGCTGCTGCGACCCTTCGACGAGGACGGCTGGTTCGCCACCGGGGACCTGGGCCGCACCGACGAAGCCGGGAACCTGGTGTTCATCGAGCGGCGCAGCGAGTCCATCAGGGTGAAGGGCGAGTTCGTGCCCATCGGCTACGTGGAGCAGCGGTTCGCGTCGGTGGACGGCATCGACGATGTGGCCGTGTGGCGCCGCGACAGCGACCTGGTCGACGATGAGATCGTGCTCTACATGACGGGCGAGTCGATCCCGACCGGCGCGATCCTCGCCACCAGCGCCGACCTGCCGGGCTTCATGCGCCCCACCACGGTGGCCCGGGTGGGTGACATCCCCCGCGACTCCGGGGTCGGCAAGGTGCGCCGCAGGCTGCTCGGAGGCGTGGCCGTCCTGGAACAAGCCGACCTGGGGGCGCGCCGGGAGACGAGATCATGACCGTGCTCGACGGGATCGTCGACTTCCACGTGCACTCCGCGCCGAGCCTGGCGCCGCGACACAGCCACGACCCCGACACACTGGTCGAGGCCAAGGCCGCAGGAGTGTCCAAGTTCGTGCTCAAGGCCCATGAGGGATCCTCCGCAGAGCGGGCCGCGCTGCTCGGCGACGACACCGTCGGCGGCGTGGTGCTCAACTCGCCCGTCGGGGGAGCCAACCCCGACGCGGTGGCGGTGGCCGCAGCGCTCGGGGCCAGGGTGGTGTGGCTCCCGACGATCTCGGCGCCGGCCCACATCGCGGCCAGCGGCAACCCCGAGCTGAGCCCGCACCGGGGCATCTCGTTCCGCGAGGTGCCGGTGGTCGACGACGGCAAGGTGCGCCCGGAGTGGCTGGACACCTTCGACGAGATCGCCCGCAACGACATGGTGATGGCATCGGGCCACCTCACCATGGACGAGGCCGTCGTGGCGCTGGACACCGCCCGGCAGCGGGGGGTGCAGCGGCTGGTGGTCAACCATCCGGGCATGGCCTTCCTGGAGTGGCGCGACGATCACCTCGATCAGTTCCGGGCGCTGGGAGCGCACCTGGAGATCGGGGTGCTGGCCGACATCCTGGCCAGCGAGGCCGGCCCCCGGACCGAGGATCTGGTAGCCGCCTACCCGCACGAGCTGCTGGTGTTCGGCAGCGACCTGGGGCACCGGGACTACCCGCCCATCGCAGACGGGATCAGGGCCTGGGTGGAGAGGCTCGACCCGATCCTGGGCGACACCGGGCTAGAGAAGGTCGCCCGCATCAGCGCCGAGGCGATGCTGGCATGAGCCGGGCCCCACGGCGCATCGCGGTGCTGCCCGGCGACGGTGTCGGGGCCGAGGTGGTGGCCGGGCCGACGGAGCTGCTGGAAGCCATCGCGGCCGCGGGCCGCATCGAGTTGACCGGACCGTGGCCCGTCGGCGCATCGGCCTTCGGTGAGCTCGGCACCGGCCTGCCCGAGTCCACCCTGGCGGCCTGCGACGACTGCGACGCCATGTTCTTCGGCGCGGCCGGGGAGCATCCCGGCGTGTCGCTGGACGACTACCGCCCCGAGCACTCCATCATCGGCCTGCGTCAGCGTTACGACCTGCGGGTCAGCATCCGCAACATCGTCCGGGTCGACCCAGAGGCCGAGCGGGTAGACGAACGCGACCAGCCTCGAAGAGCGAGGCCGTGGCCCGAGCGGCCCGTGAGCGCAGCGAACAAGAGCGGGAACAACACCGCGAGCAACGACGGTGCGGCGGCCCGGCCTCTGATCGTGCTGCGCAACCTGCTGGGCGGGGCCTACGGCGCGGCCGCCACCCGCACCGAGAGCGACGGGTCCGAGGCTGCCTGCGATGAGGTGATCCTCACCCCCGCCCAGATCACCGAGCTGGCCGAGATGGCCTGCGACCTGGTCGAGCAGGGCCAGGCCTCGAGCATCGTGTCGGCCGACAAGGCCAACTTGCTGGCCACGAGCCGGTTGTGGCGCTCGATCACCACCAGGGTGGCCGAGGCCCGGGGCGTGCCGCTGCGCCACACCTACGTGGACCGCATGGCCTTCGAGCTGGCCCACGACGACGTGGTGGCCGACACCGTCGTGCTGACCGAGGGCATCTTCGGCGACATGCTCAGCGACCTGGCCGCGGGGCGGGCCGGGTCGATCGCGCTGTGCGGCTCGGCCAGCGTCAACCCGGGCCCTCCGGCACAGGGCCGCTGCGTGGGCCTGTTCGAGCCGGTGCACGGCTCCGCTCCCCGTCACGCCGGTCTGGGCCGGGTCAACCCGTCGGGGGCCTATCTGGCGCTGGCCGCGCTGCTGGAGTGGTTCACCGAGACCGCGGAGCTGGGGCCGGTGGTCACGGGAGCGCTATCCGAAGCGCTCGAGGCCGGACCGCTCACCTACGATCTGGCGCCGGCGGGCACCGATCCGGCCAGCACCGAGGCCTTCGCCGCCGCGGTCAACGCCCGAGCCCTGCCTCGCCTCAAGGAGCTGCTGTGAGTTGGACCCCATTCCCCCGAGGAGCGGACATGAACCCGGCAACGCACTACACCGAGGGCCATCCATGAGCGCTGTGCCCCACTACACCGAGGACCATCCATGAGCGCTGTGCCGCACTACACCGAGGACCAGATCGCCGAGCTTTGCGATCTGGCCACCGTCACCGACTGGCTGGAACAGGCCTGGCGCGATCTGGGCGCAGGCGAGGCGGCCACCACCCTGAGGGTGCGGGCCGCGGCCGGCGGCTTGATGGGCAGCGCCATGGCCGCGTCCTGGCCACGGCACCGGGTGGTGGGAGGCAAGCTCTACCTCACCCACCCCGACGGGTTCGCCTTCCTGGTGGGACTGTTCAGCCCCGACTCGGGCCTGGTGGCCACCTTCGACGGGCTGGGCCTCACCGCCATCCGCACCGCGGCGGCCAGCGGGCTGGCCGTGCGCCACCTGGCGCCCCCCGGAGCGGCCGCCGCGGCGGTGCTCGGCACCGGCCACCAGGCCAGGCCGCACGTGGAGGTGCTGGCCCAGGAGCTGCCGCTGCAGGATCTGCGGGTGTGGGGACGCAGCCAGGACAAGGCCGAGGAGGTGGCCCGATGGGGCCGCGACCACGGCATCCCGGCCCGGGCCGTCGCCGACGCCGACGAGGCGGTCAGCGACGCGGCGGTGGTGGCCACCGTGACCTCCAGCTACACCCCGATCTTCGACGGCACCCGGCTGGACCCGGCGGCACTGGTGTGCGCGGTGGGCTCCACCAAGGCCGACCGCCAGGAGATCGACAGCGCCACCGTGGAGCGGGCCCGGTTCGTGGTGAGCGACAGCGCCGAGGGGGCCCGCACCGAGGCCGGCGACCTGGTCCACGCCGCGGCCGACGGGATCTTCGACTGGGACGACCTGGCCGACCTTGCCGACGTGGTCGCGGGCACGGTCACGCCGCCGCAGCCGGGAAGCGGCATCGTGCTCTTCGAGTCCCAGGGGGTGGCCCTGCAGGACGTGGTGATAGCCACCCTCGCCCATCAGCGCGCCGGACAAGGATAGATTCCGCCGCATGAGCGTCTGCACGGTTGAGATCGACGTGGCCGCCGACCGGGAGCGGACCTTCGCCTACCTGGCCGACGCCGCCAACCAGGCCGAGTGGCGCCCCGACGTCGCCACCTGCGAGTTGGCCTCGGGCACCGCCGGCACGGTGGGATCCGTCTACCGGCAGACCAATCGCGGCCAGGAGGTCGAGTTCCGCATCACCGCCATGGAGGCCGGTACGTCGATCACCTGGGTGTGCGCCGAGGACACGTCGTGGCCGGTGGCGGGCACCTACCGGCTCAGCGACACCGGCGACGGCGGCACCCGCATCGCCATGGACCTGGAGATGACCCCGTCGGGACCGTGGATCGTCATGCGGCCGTTCGTGCCGCTGATGGTCAAGGCGCAGCGCAAGAAGTACGCCGCCGGCCTCCAAGCCGCCCTCGGCTGAGGCCTAGTGCATGCCGCGGCCGACCAGACGTTCAACTGGGACAACCTGGCCGACTTCGTCGCAGGCACGGCCACCCCGCCGAAGCCGGGAATCGGCATCGTGCTCTTCGAGTCCCAAGGGGTGGCATTGCACGACCTGGCGATAACCGCCCTCGCGCACCAGCGCTCCGAACACTGACAAGGAGCCCGGCTAGGCCACCCAATCGTCGGCAGATCAGGCTCCCGCCGTGGAACCTGCGGCCTCCGCGACCTCGACGATGGCATCAAGCTTCTCTCCCACCTCGGAATCGATCTTGTCCTCTGGAACATGCTCGGCAAGTTCGTGAAAGTTCCGCTTGTGCATGAGGTTTGGAAGATCCAAGCGTTTGAAGTATGCATCGAACAGCGGGGTGAGGAAGTCGTCGCTCACTTTGGCGTCGCCACTCCAGGGAGAACCTCTCCCGAGCGTCTCCATGGCTGAACTGATCTGCTCGATCGCTTCATGCATCATGTGTTGCCGTGAGTAAGCCTCAAGCGGTCCTGACGACGGCTCGAACGCTCCCGCATAAGCAGACAGCGCTTCAGGCGAGCACAAGTAGTTCTCGATTTCCCGACGCTTCCACACCAAATGGACCAGCGGATCGTCGTCGGATCGCTGGATGCTCAGCCTGTCGAACAACGCCACGCCCCTCAGCGACGGGTACGCCTCCCGCAACCCGTGGAAATGCGACCGTGCAGCTTGCGGCTTGTTTCCGACATAGTGGACGAACGGGCGCTGCAGCGCCTCCACGGCACGCTCATGCCCTAAGCGACGAGCGAACGACCGCAGAACGGCCAGATCTGTCGAACCCTCCAAGTAGAGCACCCAGCCCGCTTGCTCAGCTTGAAGGTAGTGGTCAAAGCCAATCTCGTTGAGCGATTTCAACACCTGACTCGCCCGGTCGTCGATCCGGTGGGGGCGACCAACGAAGGCAACGACCGAGTCCGTTCCTGCTGCCTCGTTGAGTACCACTTCGGAGTGGCTCGCTGCGATGATCTGAGTATTGCTATCTCTCGCTGCATCAGTGATCAGCTGGTAGGTCTGCCGCTGTCGCAATGTCTCCAAGTGGGCATCAGGCTCGTCCAGTAGCACCACTGCTCCTGGGTTCGCGTACATGTAGGACAGCAGGAGCATCGTCTGCTGCAAGCCCCGCCCACCGCTGGAGATGTCGAGTTCCACACCTGCCTCGACGTACTTCATCTCGATCTCACCTCGATCCACGATGTAGCGCGGTTCTTTCAGCGTGGCGCCGAAGTGAGACTCGACGTGCTCGACAAGCTTGTTCCAGTGTGTGGGCTGGTCCTCGCTAACCCGGTAACACAGATTGCGCAGAACCTCCGCCGTGCGCCCCTCCCCGACACGTACGTTGACAGCACCGTGATCGAGACGGGTCTCGGTGGCCGCGAGGCCCGACATTGGTGGCAGGTAAGCGAAACGAACCGCGGCAGCCTCCGGTGGAATCGGCATTCTTTGTGGCGCTCGTCCACCGCCTAACCGAAGCGGGCGGCAGTAGAAGGACTCCTCGTTCGCATAGTAGAACTCCAAGCCGCACCGCCACAATCCCGTGCCTGCGACGCCCTCGACAATGACGTCCATGTATATGTGGTAGGTGTTCCGACTGCCCTGCGCTCTTTCTTGAGCGCGCACCGCGAGCCCGTGCCAAAGTAACCTTGCGTGCGGAACCGGCACGGCAACGAGGTCCCGCCGTCCGACCGTGACGCCGGGCCGTCTCTCCGGTGTGCTCTTGGAGGAACGCCTCTCATTCCAGCGCCTAAGCCCAACCTCCCAAAGCGCGAGGGCCTGCATCGCGGAGGTCTTGCCGGAATTGTTCGGTCCGACGAACACGACGGGGTTTCCGAGTTCGATCTCCACCTCGGAGAACCGCTTGAAGTTGCGCACAGTGAGCTTGGTGAGCATCGAACAAGATCGTAGTCCCCGATACCCAACTTGGTAAGCGGAACGCCGCCGGCCTCCAAGCCGCCCTCGACTAAGGGTCAGCGGGGCCGAAGGACTGCTGGGGGACGCCCCTCATCAGCGAGAAATGGCCCTGCACGCCCCGCCAGGGGCCGTCGAGGGAGTCCCTGGCCAGCACGAACGAGCACCGGCCGGGCCGGTCGAAGGGCTCGCCGTCGGACGAGTAGCCGGTCGAGGTCCAGGTGACCATCACCGCGGCCATCAGACGGTCCGGCGAGACCCGGGACCGCATCTTGTCGGTGAGCAGGACGAAGTCGGTCATGGTGGGCCAGACGTTGCGCCACTGGGCGTTGACGAAGTGCTCCACCCCCACCACCACGTCGGTCCAGGTGCTGAAGCTGTTGACCTCGGGGTCCATCATGGCCGCAGCGTCGTCGTAGCGGAGATCGGCCACATGGCCGGAGAAGCGGTCCACCCACTCCTTGAGCGACTGCTCGTCGGCAGTCGGATGCTCGCTGGCGGCTGGGGTGTTCATGGTGGACTCCTGCCTCGTTGCGCTCGACCTCTCAGGCGACCGGCCCGAGGACCCTATCGGTGTAGCTGTTGGAGAGAGTCCCGGCAAGGTCGAGCTCGGAACGGAATGGCGGCCACCAGTGGCGCAGATCGACGGGCCAGCGGTCGATCACGTCGTCGCCGAACAGGCTGCGCTCCACGATCAGGCTCGGTGTTCCGAGCTGATCGAGGGTCTGTGGATCCGCGGTCATGGGCCGTATCCGTTCAAGGGTCCAGGATTGCTGTATACAGGCATCATGACGCTTACCCGGTTCGGCTTCAACATCCCCAGTTTCACGTACCTAGGCATCGACGACGCCGACCTGTTCAACGCAGTGTGCGCCGCCGCGGCCACCGCCGAGAACAGCGGCTTCGACTCGCTGTGGGTGATGGACCACTTCCACCAGATACCGGCGATGGGCTCGGACCACGAGCCGATGCTGGAGCCCTACACCCTGCTGGCGGCCCTGGCCCCATGGACCCGGACCGCCAGGCTGGGCGCGCTGGTCACCGGCGTCACCTACCGCAACCCGGCCCTGCTGGCCAAGACCGTCACCACACTCGACATCGTGTCGGGCGGGCGGGCCGTGCTCGGCATCGGCGCAGCCTGGTTCGAGGCCGAGCACACCGCCTACGGCTTCGACTTCCCCCCGGTGGGCGAGCGCATGAACCGGCTGGAGGACGCGGTGCGGATCTGCCGGGCCATGTTCGACGGCGGCCCGGCCTACCTGTCGGGAACCCGCCACCGGGTGGCCGGAGCCCTGAACCGGCCCCGACCCCTCGCGGTGGGCGGGCCGCCCATCCTGGTGGGCGGCGGCGGCGAGCGTCGAACCCTGCAGATCGCGGCCCGCCACGCCGACGCCTGCAACATCTTCGGCGACCCGGCCGGGGTGCGCCACAAGCTCGACGTGCTCGAGGCCCACTGCGAGAAGGCCGGCCGCGATCCGGCCGAGATTTCCAAGACCCGCCTGGGCGCGCTGGTCATGGCCGACACCGCCGCCGACGCCGCCCGTCTCGGCGCGGAGCTGCGCGAGACGCGCAACATGAGCATGGAGAAGTACCGGGGGTATGCGCTGGAGGGCGACCGCGACAGCGTGTGCGAGCAGGTGGCGGCACTGTTCGACGCCGGCCTCGACGGGCTGATCTTCAACGTGCACGACGCCACCGACCTGGGCGCCATCGCCGAGGCCGGGACCGTGCTGCGCGACAACTTCGGCTCCGGCCGCCAGAGGCCGAGCGAATAGTCGGCGCCGATGCCGGAAATCAGCAAGGCGCCGAGCGAGGCCGTGGGCAGTGTCGCCCTTGTGTGGGCGGCCCGTGAGTGCAGCGAGCTGGAGCGGGAGACACAACGCTGCACCGCGAGGCGGCACAACCTCTGGGCGCGATCCATCGACATGAGCACGGCCGGCCGCGACGCCATCGGCACACCGCATCCAAGAGCGCTTCGGTGACCGGGACAGCCGGCGGCGAACCGACCCGGCCGGTCGCCTCGCTCGTCTCCTCGGTGTCGTCGCAGACCGCGGCGATGTTCCCGGCGTTCGCGGTGGGCGCTCTGGCCCTCCCGATGGGCGACGATCTGGGGTTCTCCGAGGCCGGCCTGGGCTCGGCAGTGGCCTTCTTCTTCCTGCTGGCCGCGGTGACCTCCCCCCACGCCGGAACGCTCACCGACCGGCTCGGCCCGCAGCGGTCCCTGCGGGTGGCCAACCTCTGCAGCTGCTCGGCGCTGCTGGTGGCCGCGCTCGTGGTGCAGTCCTACTGGGTGCTGCTCGCAGCGCTGGGAATCGGCGCCATCGGGCTCACCATCGCCGGACCCGGCACCAAGACGATGGTGGCCCGGGGCACCGACATCCGGCGGCACGGCCTGTTCTTCGGGATCCAGGCCGCCGCGGTCCCGCTGTCGGTGTTCCTGGCCGGTCTTGCCGTGCCCGCCATCGGCAGCACGCTGGGGTGGCGCTGGGCCTTCGGCTTCGCGGTCGTCGTGCCGCTGACCGGCCTGCTGACAGCCCCTCCGTACCGGGCCCGGCCGGGGCACGTGGTCAGGACCGAGGGCGCGGCCCGGGGCCTGAGCAAGATCGACTACGGGCCGTTGAACCTGATCGGGCTGGCCGCCGCGCTGGGCTCGGCCGCGGCCACCACCATGGCCGCGTTCTTCGTGTCGGCCGCGACGGATGCCGGCCTGGCCGAGGGCCTCGCCGGAGGGCTGCTGGCGGTGGCCAGCGGGCTGCCCATCGCCACCCGGATCGCGGCGGGATACCTGGCCGACCGCTTCGAGTCGGGCCACCTGCGGGTCGTGTCGCTGCTGCTGGGCACCAGCACTCTCGGCTATCTGGCCGCGGCCACCGGCTCGAAGGTGCTGGTCCCCGCGGGGGCGATGTTCGCGCTGGGGGTCGGATGGGCCTGGAGCGGCCTGATGGTCCATTCGGTGATCCGGGCCTACCGGGACTCCCCCGGCGCAGCCACCGGCATGACCTCGGGAGGGCTCAACGTGGGCGGGGTTGTCGGACCGTTCGCGTTCGGCCTGCTGGCCGACCGGGTCTCCTACACCGCGGGCTTCCTGACGATCGCGGCCTGCGCCCTGCTGGCCGCCCTGGCCGCCGACGCCGGCCGCCGACGCCTCATCCGCGCCGGCGCCAACCCCTGAATCGGCCGGTCGGCAGTTGCGAGACACAGCTCCCATCACGGCGCCCCGGTCCGGCTGCGGCCCGTGACCGCTGCGCCCGACCGTCCACCCGGCCGCGGGGGCGCACGGCCGGCCTTCTCCCTCGCGTCGTCGGTCTCGTCGCAGACGGCGGCCCTGTTCCCCGCGTTCGCGGTGGGCGCGCTGGCGCCGCTGATGGGCGATGACCTGAGCTTCGGCGCGGCCGGCCTGGGCTCCGCGGTGGCCTTCTTCTTCCTGCTGGCCGCGGCGACGTCGCCGCACGCCGGAACCCTGGCCGACCGGCTCGGGCCGCGGCGGTCGTTGCGGGCCGCGAACATCCTCTGCGCCGCGGCACTGCTGGTGCTGGCCACCGTCGTGAGCTCGTACTGGGTGCTGCTGGCCGCGCTGGCGATCGGCGCGATCGGGCTGGCCATCGCCGGCCCCGGGTGCTCGACCATGGTGGCCCAGGGCGTCCCGGCCCACCGTCACGGCGCCGGCTTCGGGGTGCTGGCGGCCGCGGCTCCGTTGGCGGTGGTGCTGGCCGGCCTGGCCGTTCCGGCAGTCGGGCTCACACTCGGATGGCGCTGGGCCTTCGGGATCGCCATCGCCATGCCGTTGGCGGGATTCGTGCTGGCGCCGGCCTACGGGACCAGGTCCGGCCCCAACGTAAAGACGGCGGGCGCGGCCCGGGGCCTGAGCGAGATCGACTACGGGCCGTTGAACCTGATCGGGCTGGCCGCGGGGCTCGGCTCGGCTGCGACCACGTCCATGGCCGCGTTCTTCGTGTCCGCCGCGATCGACGCCGGCCTGCGGGAGGGCACGGCCGGGAACCTGCTGGCGGTGGCGAGCAGCGCGCCGGTCGCAACCAGGATCGCGGCGGGATACCTGGCCGACCGCTTCGAGTCCGGCCATCTGCGGATCGTCTCGGTGCTGCTCGGTGCCAGCACCGCGGGATACGTGGCCGCGGCCACCGGCTCGACGGTGCTGGTGCCCCTGGGGGCGATCTTCGCCCTCGGGGTCGGATGGGGCTGGAGCGGCCTGATGCTGCACTCGGTGATCCGGGCCTACCGGGACTCCCCCGGCGCGGCCTCCGGCATGACCTTCGGCGGACTCAACGTCGGCGGGGTGGCCGGCCCGTTCGCTTTCGGTCTGCTGGTGGAGCACGTCTCCTACGCGGCAGGGTTCCTGACCATGGCGGCCTGCGCCCTGATGGCCGCCATCGCCATCGACGCCAGCCGCCGACGCCTGATCCGCGCCGGCGCCAACCCCTGATCCACACCGCGCCGACTCGCCGGGTCTCTAGGCCCCTATCCCGGGTTCGGACC
>JAPOQG010000402.1 GCA_026710865.1 Acidimicrobiaceae bacterium | reverse complement strand
TGGACCCGACGTCCTCGGCGCTCATTCCGAGGGCCCGCGCCAGCCCTGTCCCGCCGGCGATCAGCGACGCGTCCGTGTGCTTCACGCCCTTGGGATCCGAGGTGGTCCCCGAGGTGTAGTACAGCCAGCGGACGGTGCCGGCGTCTCCGGCACCGGGCGGTGGACCCAGGGTGGCGGGATCGCCCTCGGGCAGGGTGTCGTAGCCGACCAGGACCCGGCACTCGTGGTCGAGTCCCGCCACGACCTCGCCGACCATGGCGCCGTAGTCGCATCCGGCCCAGATTCCGGGATGAACGATCAGCCTCGCTCCGGTCTGGCGGACGCAGAACCCGACCTCGCGCTTGCGGTAGATGTGGATGATCGGGTTCTGGACCGCCCCGAGCCGGCTGAGGGCGAAGCTCAACAGCACCGTCTCGATGCGGGTCGGCAGCACCCATGTCACCGGCGTGCCCTGCGTGACACCCATGGCCAGCAGACCGGCCGCCACCCGCTCGGCCTGATCCTTGAATCCGGCGAAGGTCATGACTCGGCCGGCCTCGTCCACCAGCATCATGCGATCGGGGGTGGCCGCCACTCGTCTATCGAGCAGCTCCCAGAAGGTCTGGGCATCGAGAATGGGACTACTCATAGCCGGATCGTACAACCCGCCGGAGCCCGCAAACACCGCGGAGCCCGCCGGCCCGAACGCGCCGGAGCCCGCCAGCTGCAACTGGCGGGCTCCGCACGGTCCCTGGAGGGGGGGATTGCGGATCCGGTTCTGTCGAATCCTTTTCTTCAGACCCGGTTCCTGTCAGTCAGGTTACACCATCGTCACGGGTTTGTCACATTCTTGTCAATATTTCTTTTGAATATTTCTCGAAGGCTGGGTTGAATCCCGGTTAACGGGTGCCGTACACCGGTGCCGGAGGCTGCTCAGCGCCTGCAGACCGGTGTGCCAGAACGCCCGCCTCGGCCACTGTCATCGCGCGCTCCCCCACCGACACGACCGGTCCGTGCTGCCATCCGTCGCACACGTTGAGCTGGCCTGCGGTGCACTCGAACACCCTGCCGGTCACGTCGCAGGCCGCGCTGCCGAGCCACACGACGAGCGGGGAGACGTTCTCGGGCGCCTTCGGATCCCATCCGTCGGCGGGCTGCTCGGGGTAACCGGGGATCACTGCCGTCATCCGGGTGCGGGCATCGGGCGCGATCGCATTGGCGAGAACGCCGTAACGGCCCCACTCCGCGGCCTGCTGGATCGTCAGCGACGCGATCGCGCCCTTGGCCGCGACATAGTTGCCCTGGCCGATCGATCCCATCAGGCCCGCTCCCGACGACGTGTTGACGATCCGGGCGACCGGGGGCTCGCCGCCGGAGGCCTTCTGCCGCTCCCGCCAATGGCCCACCGCGTGGCGCGCCGGTGCGAAATGGCCTTTGAGATGCACCCGCACGACCGCGTCCCACTCCTGCTCGCTCATGTTGACCAGCATCCGGTCGCGCAGGAATCCGGCGTTGCAGACCAGCGTGTCGAGACGGCCCCAGGTGTCGACGGCCTGGGCCACCATGGCCCCCGCCTGCTCCCAGTCGGCCACGTCGGCGTGGTTGACGGCGGCGGATCCGCCCGCGGCGTTGATCTCCTGCGCGACTGCGGTGGCGGCATCGTCGGGGCCGGGCTGCGAGCCGCCGCCTTCGGCGCCGAGGTCGTTCACCAGCACATGGGCGCCTTCGGCCGCGAACGCCAGGGCATGGGCCCGGCCCAGGCCCCGTCCCGCTCCGGTGACGATCACTACCCGCCCGTCGCAGCAGCCCACAGCCATACTCCCCCGTCGAGATTGATGCTGATTCTGACCTTATAGGCCCAATAGTCGCATCAATTTCGGCGGAAGCGGCCCGGGCAGGCCGTGGCAGCCTCTCAGGCGACTCGACGACCGCGCACCAGCCGGCCGGGACGGGCACCCGTGTCCATGCCTGCGTCGCGCGTCTGCTGCCCGGCGACGACGGTGGCGGTGTAGCCGTCGGCGTGCTGCAGCAGGCGCCTCCCTCCGGCGGGCAGGTCGTGCACGAGTCGGGGCGTGCGGAGCTTGACGGCGGAGTGGTCGATCACGTTGATGTCTGCTCGCTTGCCCGCCTCGACCACGCCCCGGTCGTGCAGGCCGAACAGCGCGGCGGTGTCGCGGGACTGCTTGCGGACCACCCACTCCAGCGGCAGCTGCCGGCCCCGGCTGCGGTCCCGAGTCCAGTGGCTGATCATGGTCGTGGGCATGGACGCATCGCATATCAGCCCGCAGTGGGCGCCTCCGTCGGAGAGGCCCACCACCGCCCGGGAGTGGGTGAGCTGCTCGCGGATCACGTCATGGTTGCCGTCCACGTAGTTGAACATCGGCACCATCAGCAGGGCCCGGCCGTCCTCGGCGCAGAAGGCGTCGTAGGCGGCCTCGGCCGCATCGACGCCGGCCGCGGCCGCGATGGCCCCGACCGACCGGTCCGGGCTCGGCTCGTAGTCGGGGGGGTCGCCGAGCACGTACATCTGATCGAGCATCTTGGAGACCAGCACGCCGACGCCCTCCTGCATACCGCCGCGGCGCTCGCCGTCGGCCTCCGAACAGATGGCAGCCCGCACGGCCGGGTCGCGCAGGCGCTCGGCGCGCTCGGAGATGTCGAGGTGCTCGATGGAGCGATAGGTCGGGCGAAGCATGAAGGGGTGGCTTGTCTGCCAGCCCACCAGCAGGCCGAAGGGACGGCCCGCCACCTGCGGATACAGCTGAGCGCCCTCCTCCGCGGCCTGAAGCGACACGTCCATCAGCTCGCGCCACAGGTCGGGCGCAGCCGGCACCTGCAACAGGGCGAAGCTGACCGGCTGGCCGATCTCGGCCGACAGCCGTCTCATCCACTCCACCTCCGAGCGGGGCTTGACGATGTCCTCGCCCGCGGACCCCACCGGGGCCAACTCGAACACGCCGCCCCCGCCGGCCCGCAGGCCGCGGCCCAGGCCGAACAGCTCGTCCTCGGCCGCGAACGTTCCCGGCACCGGCTCGCCGTCCATCGCCCTGTGGGCCAGGGTGCGCGACGTCGACACGCCCAGCGCTCCGGCGGACACCGCGTCGGCCACGATGCGCTCCATGCGGGCGATCTCGTCGGGACCGGCGGGCTCGTTGCGGGCACCGCGCTCCCCCATCACGTAGGCCCGGACCGCGCCGTGGGGCACCTGGGTGCCCACGTCGATGGCCCAGCGGCGATCGTCGAGGGCGTCGAGGTACTCGCCGAAGCTCTCCCAGTTCCAGTCGATGCCCTCCGAGAGGGCCGCACCCGGGATGTCCTCGACACCCTCCATCAGCTGGATCAGCCATTCCTCGGTGCCGGGGCGCACCGGCGCGAAGCCGACGCCGCAGTTGCCCATGACGACGGTGGTGACGCCGTGGCCGGAGCTGGGCTCGAGCAGGTCGTCCCAGGTGGCCTGGCCGTCGTAATGGGTGTGAACGTCCACGAAGCCGGGGGTGACGATCCGGCCGGCGGCGTCGATGGTGCGGGCCGCCTCACCGGGCAGGTCGGCACCGACGGCGACGATC
>JAPOQG010000401.1 GCA_026710865.1 Acidimicrobiaceae bacterium | reverse complement strand
TGCCGAGCGGTTCCCGTACACCAACCCGGCAGGCAGCATCTACGACTCCGGCGACTTCGGCGAGGCCTTGGAGCGCACGTTGGAGGCGGCCCGGTACGACGACCTGCGCGCCGAGCAGGCCCGCCGCCGCGCCGGCAGGGACCCGGTGCTGTTGGGCATCGGCATCGCCTCGTTCGTGGAGAGCACCTCGATGGGCGTCAGCGAACTGGGCGAGATCGAGCTCGCCGCCGACGGGTCGCTGGTGGTGCGCTCCGGAGCCACCGCCTTCGGGCAGGGCCACGCCACCTGCTGGGCAATGATCGCGGCCGACACCACCGGCGTGCCGCTGGACCGGATCAGCGTCGTATCCGGCGACACGGCCGAGATCGCCACCAGCGGCCTGACGGCGGCCTCCCGCTCCGCCCAACTGGCCGGCTCAGCCGTGCTGACCGCGGCCCGCCACCTGGTGGAGATGGCCCGCGACCGGGCCGCGGCCCGCCTGGAGGCCGCCGAGGCCGACGTGGTGCTCGACACCGCGACCGGGGCCTTCCATGTGGTCGGGTCGCCGCAGCCCCATCTCCGCTGGGCCGATATCGCGGCCGAAGCGGCCCAGACCTCCGAAGCCCCGCTCGCGGCCGTCTCGGACTTCGTGCAGGACACCAACACCTACGCCTTCGGCTGCCACGTCGCCGAGGTCGAGGTGGACTCCGTCACCGGCGAGACGACGCTGCGGCGCCTCGTCGCCTGCGACGACGCGGGCACGCTCATCAACCCGCTGATCGCCGAGGGCCAGATCCACGGAGGCATCGCCCAGGGCGCCGCGCAGGTGCTGCTCGAAGAGATGGTGTACGACGACGACGGCAACCCGCTGGCCACGAACCTCGTCGACTACCCGGCCGTCTCGGCCCCGGACCTGCCCAGCTTCGACCTCGTCGCCATGGAGACGCCCACCCCCCTCAACCCCCTCGGAGCCAAAGGCATAGGCGAGTCGGGCACCATCGGCGCCGGCCCCGCCGTCCTCAACGCCATCCACGACGCCGTCGCCCACCTAGGCATCGACCACATAGACATGCCCGCCACCCCCCAAAGAATCTGGAAGGCGATATCGGCACACCGTTGATCCCACATGGTCCTTGCCGCACGAGGGCCTACAGGACGGTTGGGGGTATTCGATACGCGGACGAAGCCGTCCGGCTCCTCGCATGGCTGTGGTCGGCGCGCCGACGACACCCTGGCCTGCTGGGGCTGCGACTGCTCCGGGCAGGCGGACGCGCCGCCAGGCACTCCGGAGGACGACGGTCTCCCCCGATAGACTGATCGCAAGGACTGTCCAACTCGAGGTTCGAGCGGAATGTGACACGACCGCCCCGGATCGGACGCAGGGACTCCCAAGGACGAGAGTTGCAGATGGCGGGGAGGAGTCGAACTGCAGGCCTGCGTGCCACCCTGGCGCTGGCGGTGCTGGTCGCGGGGTGCGCGCCCGGCAGAGTCTCGCAGGAGTCATCGATCGCAGCTGAGGGGACGACCACCGTGGTCGCCGTCGGCAGTCTCGCGCCCACCACAACGGCTCCGCCCGCGACGGGTCCGCCCGCGACGGGTCCGTCCGCGACGGCTCCGCCGATACCTGAGGAGCCCACGGCCGGGCTTATCGACGAGCTCTGGTGGCCCACCGATCAGACGGCGCTGGAGCCGGTAGTCACCATCGGTGGGCAACTCGCGCCGAAGTCCGTGGTGGCGTCTGGAACAGGGCTGTACTTTGCACAGAACATGATGTACCGTCACACGATCTCAGTCTTCGACTCGGACAAGCAGCTCCTGGCCACGCTGCCGGACACCGTCGACCTCAGCGCGTTCGGGTACGATGTGCCGGCTGGCGACTACCAGGGAGCGCCAGTGGAGGCTGCGTTCAATTCCGACGGGTCGCACGCCTACGTGTCAAACTACCGCATGTACGGACCTGGCTTCGCCCCGAACGCCGGAAGCGACTCCCGCGAGAAGGACCGGGGCCAGCCGAGCTTCGTGTACCGCATCGACACTCGCGCCCTGGAGATCGATCGGCTGTACCCGGTCGGCCTCGTGCCGAAGTTCCTGGCCGTGACACCCGATGACCGGCTGCTGCTGGTGTCGAACTGGTGCAGCTTCGACGTGTCCGTGATCGATCTTCAGACCCACGAGACCCTGGCCGAGATAGACGTCGGCCGTCACCCGCGGGGTATCGCGGTCACGAGCGACAGCAGTCTCGCCTACGTCGCGGTCATGGGCTGGAACGACATCGCGGTCATCGACCTGTCGGAGGTCTCCTCGAGCGGCTCACGGCCGAGGCCTGAGGGCGAGGCCGGCGCCGGAGGCGAGGCCGGTGCGGTGTCCTATCTGCGAGACGTCGGTCGCTTCCCCCGTCACCTGCTGCTGAGTCCCCACGACGAGGTCCTGTACGTGGCGCTCAGCGGAGACGATGCCGTAGCGGCCCTCGACGCTGACACAGGACAGGAGCTGCGGCGCGCCCACACCGGGGCAAAGCCGCGCTCCATGGACCTCTCTGACGACGGAACCGCGCTGTACGTTGTGAACTACGGGTCGGACACGATGACCAAGATCCGCACCAGCGACTTCTCGGAGCTCCAGAGCTTCGACACCTCCGCTCGTCCCATAGGGATCACCTACGACTCCTTCAATGGCGAGGTCTGGGTATCGGCATACTCCGGGGTGATCCATGTGTACGCCGAGACAGAACCCATTCCGCTGGGGGTGTGCACGGCCTTCGGCTGCAACCTTGAGCCACACAGCGCTGGTGCGGGCACGGACTAGCCGGGATCGGTCGGCCGTCGAGCCTCAGCCGGCATCGGAGTTCATCCCATCGTTCTGACTGGAGGGCAAGGCAACGGCAATGAGGTCTGTACGGGCCATAACGTGGGTGATGCGGCTGGCCGCGTCGCTTGCCGTTGGCCTCGGAGTCCTCCACCCGGCCGCCGCCGCCGCCGGGGGGGGGGGGGCAGCTTTACCCGCCAGGGCAAGCAACCAGCCCCGACACTGCCACGCCGGGACCGCTCAACAAAGTAGAGGGGGGCGAGCGGTCCGAGGCAGAGCTGTCGCTCGTGTCGACCGAGGCCGAGGAGCGGCTGAGGCGAGATCTCGCCGGGGTGATCGCTCTTAGGGTGACTCCTGACTCGACCTGTCTGGCCGTGCAGGTCGATGACGAGACGGTATTCGAGTCGAAGCCGGACGAGGGCCTCCTGCCGGCGTCGCTGATGAAGATCGTGACCGCGGCGGCCGCCTTGGAGGTCATGGCCCCGAACGAGGTCTACAAGACCGAAGTGTTCGTTCGCGCCGATGTCTTGGCGTCCGTCGACGACGGGGTGTTGCGAGGAGACGTCTACCTCGTCGGCGGAGGCGATCCGGTGCTGTCAACGCCGCGCTACATCGAGCGGTTCCCCGAGCCGGTTGCCCACACCGACATCACGAAGCTCGGCGACCGGGTGTTCGCCGCCCTCACCGCCCACGGCATCACAAGAATCGAGGGCCGGTTGGTGGGCGACGATTACTGGTTCCCCGACAAGGAGCGCGACTACACCGGTCATTACCCCCAGCCACCGACCGGAGGAACGCTCCCAGATGCAGTCTGGAAACGCTCCTACGTGACGCTCAACACTGTCGGTCAACTGTCGGGCCTCCTGCTGAACGACGGCTACCGGTCCTATTCCTGGTCGGTGTCGAGTGCTGGCCGGCGGGGCAATGTGAGGGCTGCGGACCCTGCTCAGCACGCCGCGTCGGTGTTCGATGATGTGCTCGAAGCCCGGGGGATGGTGATCACGAGGAGGCCCGCGAGCGGCCCGGCTCCGTCCCCGGCCGAGCGTGCATCTCTGGGCTCGATCGAGTCGCCGCCGTTGTCGGAGGTCCTGCTGCGCATGCTGAGCCGATCCGACAACACGACCGCCGAGATGCTGCTGAAGGAGGTGGGCCGCAGAACCGCGGGCTCGGCTCGCTCGACTGCAGTCTCGAGCGTGCAGGAGATCATGAGGCAGAAGCTCGGCCCGCTAGCGGAAGGACTCGTCGTTGCCGATGGCTCCGGCTTGTCGTACCACAACCGCCTCACTTGCGCCGCCATGGTCGAGTTGTTGAGCCAGGCCGGTCCGGGCTCGCCTCTGGTGAGGGGTCTCGCAGTGGCCGGTGAGAGGGGAACGTTGAGAGCGTGTCGGCCCGCGGTTGCCGGTCAGGACCGGAACGAGGCCATACGGGCCAAGACAGGAACGCTCGGCGCCTCGACCGCCCTGGCCGGAGTCTCAGTGGCGGCCGACGGCGAGGTGCTCACGTTCGCAGTCATCGCCAACCGTCCTTCGATCATCTCTCTGGGATCCTGCAACAGCATCCGCAGAGGGGTCATGAACGCAGCCGCCCGGTACACCTATCGTGACCTTGCTCCGAACGACGCCGTTCATCCGGGCGACCGGGAAGCGCTCGAGGCTCTGTTCGATGCCACCGGAGGCCACGATTGGTTCAATGCCTACGGCTGGAAGACGGACTTGCCTCTAGCCCGATGGCACGGCGTGTCCACGAGCGAGTCCGGACGCGTGACCGGACTCGTACTGGGCGGCAGATTCGGCAACGGCCTGACAGGCACGATCCCCGAGGAGCTCGACGACCTGAGCGAACTCGCTCGTCTGGACCTCTCGGGCAATGACCTGAGCGACAGCCTTCCCGCCGGCATCACCGACCTGTCAGAGCTCGGAGAGCTCCGGGTCACCGGCACAAGGCTGTGCCTGTCTCGGTCTCTTCGATCCGCAACGGCCTGGTTCGACAGCATTTCGGAGGTTCCCGTACCGGTATGCACATCGTTCGATGACACCTTCGGCCACGCTCACGCCGAGGCGCTGGCGGATCTAGCCACCACCGGCGTGCTCGAGGGCACCGAATGCGCCGAGACCCGCATGTGCCCGGACGCACCCATCGACCGGGCAACCGTCGCGGTGTGGCTGCTGCGCGTCCTCGGCCACGCCGAGCCTGGAGCGCTGACAGCCTCCCGCTTCGCGGACGTGGATCCCGAGTCATGGTGGGCGGCCCATGTCGAGCGCTTCGCCGGGTTGGGCATCACGGACGGATGTGCTCGGAATCCTCTGCGATTCTGTCCGGACGCCAGCCTCAAGCGAGCCCATATGGCCGCCCTCCTCACCCGGGCCCTCAACCTCTCCACCGAGGAGGCGGTCGGGTTCCCCGACACCGTCGGCTCAGCCTTCCATGACGCCATCGCCGCCGTGGTCGAAGCTGGGATCATGAGCCCCTGCGAGGGCGCCCCGCCCCACTTCTGTCCGCGGGACAGAGTCAGCCGGGGCCAAGCCGCCACGTTACTCGTCGCGGCTCAGGACTTCCTTGCCTCCGGCTGAGGTTGCGGCACCACCAAGAAGGCCTGGGTCCGACGGGCGGGCGGTCGGTCGGTGAGCTTCAGGGTCTCGCACAGGAGCGGGTACTCGTCCAACCCCCTGATCCACTGCCGGGCCGCGCCGATGGCGAAGTCGAGCCGCCGGTTGCCGGCGGGAGCGATCATCCCGGCCGTTCGGAGCCGGCTCTGATAGACGCTGACGTACCCGCTGCTCACGCCAAGCCGTGCAGTCAAATCGGTTGGGCGGGAAGGGCCGTCGTCGAGGGCCATCGCCGCCAGGAAGCGCTGGGAGCCTTCGGAAAGGTCGCGCCACATTGGCGCAATGACGAGTTGGCCGACCTGGCGGCGAGCTTCCTCTGCGCCGGCCCGCATGTCGTTCAGGTCTACGGCCGATGTCGGATCGGGGGCTGCCTCCCAAGCGTGGAAGCCAATCAACTGGACCATGAACGGATACCCCTGGGACACGGCCACGCCATGCTCGGCGGCGTTGGGCGCCAGTCGTCCGCCGCGCTCCCGGATCGGCTCGGAGAGCGCGGACCACGCAGCAGCATGGTCGAGGAAGCCGACCTCGTGGCGGGTGCAGCGCTGGAGGAAGGTGACATGCGTGTCCGCGAGGAGGGTATTCTCGAGAACCGGCAGCCCTGCGCCGACGAAGGCCATCGGGAGCCGGGCGATGCGAGTGATGTCCTGAACCACGATGCCGAGCATCCTGAGTTCATCGGTGTCGCCGGCGTGCAGTTCGTCTACCGTGATCACGAGGCTGGCCCCACTGGGTTGAAGATGGGCGGCGAGGGCACTCAGCACGTTGCCGACCCGGCGGGACAAGTCGGCATCGGGCTCGTAGTCGGACCCTAGGCCTATGCCTGCCGCCCGCAGGGTCCGTGTCAAGTCAATCGACAACTCGTGGGCCTGATCGTTCAACAGCACCAAGGCCTTGTGGCCGAGCCGGTTCAGCAGACCTGGACTCACGGCGGCCTCTGGGACCGTCAGCCAGCCGCGAGCGTGCGCCCGCTTTCGCAGAGCCTCCAGGATCACGGTCTTGCCTGATCCTCGCCGTCCGAGCAGCAACGTCGTGCAGCCGGGATGTGTGGATCCCGCCTCCCAAGCCCCGGTGATGTCGGCGAGGATGCCATCTCGACCGGCCAGCAATGGGGGGTTCAACCCCGAAGGTTGGAGCGAAGGGGTTGCCTAGTCGCACTGGCGGAGCCTCGATTGATGGAAAGCAGTCCAAATTGGATTGTAACTGCAAGTGTTGGCTTGTGTTGTGACTGTTGGCTTGTGTTGTGACTGTTGTTATTGGTTTGTCTTGTTGGCTTGTGTTGTGACTGTTGTTCTAGTCGAGCTCGGCTAGCGGAGGGCGTGGATGTAGCCGCCTTTGGTGCCGATCACGATGAGGCCGTCCCACACCGCCGGGGTGGACTCGATGCAGGCGCCCAGCTGGACGTTCCACAGCTGGGTCAGTTCCACGGTGGTGTCGCTCACGTCGAAGGCGTAGAGCTTGCCCCCGCAATCTCCCTGGATCCACACGTCGTCGACGATGACGGGGCTGGGCCAGGTGGGGCCGGGCAGCTTCTTGGTCCAGCGCACCGCCCCGGTGGCGGTGTCCACCCCGTAGACGTGGCCGGTGTGGGTGGGCACGATCAGCAGGTCGCGGTGCAGCCCGGGAGTGGCCCACACCCCCGATCCGTCCAGGACGCCCCGCACATCCACGCCCCACACCAGCGGATCGTTGGGCCGGCTCGGGTCGAGCTTGATGATCTGACCCACCTCGTGGGAGCGGGCCGTGCCCCTCTGGTACTCGACGCCGGCGTAGATCATGCCCTCGGCGTCGATCACCAGCGAGGCGTCGGTGTCGTCGCCGGTCCAGAAGCGGAACACCCGTTCAGGCGCCGCGGCGGGTCGTTCCGCAGCCCGGAGATGTCCCAGCCCTGGACCAGGCCGCCCGAGTTGGCGAAGTACACGGTGTCGCCGCTGATGGCCACCGAGTTCTCGATCGACAGCTCCCGGCCGACCGCCGCTCAGGCCGCCGTGGACAGGTGAGAGTCCGTGGCGTCGCAGCGGTGTCCTTCCCGCTCCTGTTCGCTGCGCTCACGGGCCGCCAAGTCCAGAAGACACTGACCACGGCCTCGCGCCGTACGGGCCTCGTTGTCGCCGGTCGTTCGCTCGGCCTCTTAGGATCGCTGGCGTGACCGGGGACGACCACCATCCGCTCACCGTCGCCTTCGACGCCGACGACACGCTGTGGCACAACGAGGACCTGTTCCAGGACGTGCAGCGGCAGTACGAGGAGCTGCTGTCACCCTGGGCCGACGTCCAAGTGGTCGCCGAGCGCCTCCACGACGTGCAGATGCAGAACCTGCCCCGCTTCGGCTACGGCGTGAAGTCGTTCACCCTGTCGATGATCGAGGCCGCGGTCCGCATTAGCGGCGGCGAGGTCGACGCCGAGCGCATCGCCGCGATCATCGGCTACGGCAAGCGGCTC
>JAPOQG010000219.1 GCA_026710865.1 Acidimicrobiaceae bacterium | reverse complement strand
CGCCTCGACGCAGCCGACGCTCCGCCCCCGGGCTCGGCCGCGAGGCCGCTGCCTCCCCGGCCGGCGGAGGCCGAGTCACCCGGTCCCCGATCGGCCGCGCCCGCCTACCGGCGGTACCTCGACATGTTCGACGGTCAGCGCCACGCCGATGTCGCGCCCGAGGCGCCGACCCCGTCGGATCCCCTCGAGGTCGCCAACAACCTCAAGGCCGGGCTCTACTTCCTCGATGCCGACATGGTCGGCTGCGGGCTGATCGGCGACGATGCCTGGACCGGCGAGCGACGCGACCATCGGTACGCGGTAGTGGCCCTCATCGCCTTCAGCCGCAAGCTCTCGAAGGAATGTCCGGGCGACGACTGGATCGACGGCACCCGCCAGACCAACGCCGACCTCCGGGCGGCCGAACTGGCGGTGATCACCGCGTCCTACATCCGCAAGCTCGGCCACGACGCGGTGGCCCACACGCCCGGCCGCACCGACCTCGACCTCGACCGGGTTGCGCTGCAGGCGGGGATCGTGGAAGTGAGAGGGTCGGAGCTGAGAGCCCCCTACCTGAAGGAAGGGTTCGCGCTGTCGGTGGTGAGCACCGACTGGGAGCTGACCCCCGACCGCCCGCTGTCCCGCCGCGGCCCGCTGGCCGCGCTGCGCAGCACCCACGGTCCGGGCTGGTTGCTGGGCCGGGGCGGCACCAGGGCCGGCATCGGCCGTCTCAACGGCGACCACCGGGCTCTGCACATGGGCCGGTACCCGATGGAGCGCATCAAGCGGGTCGACGATCCCACCACGCTGATCATCGAGGACGAGGTGCCCAGAGTGCCGGTGCGGGCCGGCGGCTTCCCGCGTGCCGCCAACGGCGACATGGGCCCCAAGTTCCTCGCCGACGTGGAGGTGTTCGCCTGGAAGACGCCCCAGGCGCAGGCCTATATGCATCAGATCGACGCCATGGTCCCCTACCAGGACGGTGGGGTCTCGCCCGGGGCCGATCCCGGCACCAGCGACCCCGGCCGCAACGCGGAAGCGCTCAAAGCGCTCGCCCACCACCTGGGCGGCGACATGGCCGGAGTGTGCCGGGTGCCCGCCTACGCCTGGTACTCGCACCGCGAGGACGGCTCCGTGGTGGACCCGTACCACAGCAACGCTCTGGTGATCCTGCTCGACCAGGGATACGAGACCATGGAGGGCGCCAGCGGCGACGACTGGGTGAGCGGCGCCCAGTCGATGCGGGCCTACATGCGGGGAGCGCAGATCGCGGGCATCATCGCCGAGCACATCCGCTCCCTCGGCTACGGCGCCCGCAGCCACACCAACAGCGACTCCGACGTGCTGCACATCCCCCTGGTGCTGCACGCGGGACTGGGAGAGCTGAGCCGCATCGGCGAGCTGGTGCTCAACCCGTTCGTGGGACCGAGGTTCAAGTCGGTGGTGGTGACCACCGACATGCCGGTCACCCCCGACCGCCACATCGACTTCGGGCTGCAGGACTTCTGCTCCAAGTGCACCAAGTGCGCCCGGGAGTGCCCCTGCGCGGCCATCCCCTTCGGCGACAAGGTGATGTTCAACGGGGCCGAGATGTGGAAGCCCGACGTGGAGAGGTGCACCAAGTACCGGCTGGGCAACCTGCGGGGCTCGGCCTGCGGCCGGTGCATGAAGACCTGCCCGTTCAACATCGAGGGGGTCCTGGCCGACAGGGCACTGCTGTGGGCCGCCATCAAGCTGCCGTTCACCCGCCGCTGGCTGGCCCGGCTCGACGACAAGGTCGGCAACGGCTCGATCAATCCCATCAAGAAGTGGTGGTGGGACCTGGAGTGGCGCGACGGCAGGACCATCGTGCCGCCCAGGGGCACCAACGCCCGCAACCTCGACATGGACGGCGACAAGGTGGCCGCCCGCCAGCAGATCGCCCACTACACCGCCGACATGCTGCCGCCCGGCGACGCCGTCGGCGTGCCCGTCAAGCTCGTCCGCAAGGAGGCCCTGGCCCGCGCCGGGGCGGCCGAGACGCCTGCGGAGGCCCGGGCCCGGGTCGGCCGCGGCTAGCCCCGCGAACTGGCAGCAGAATGCTCGCCATCCGTGCACAACGCTGCCAATTCGCACCCGGCCGCGCCCAGCCACGCGAACTGGCAGCAGAATGCTCGCCATCCGTGCAAAACGCTGCCAATTCACACCCGGCCGCGGCTAGCCCCGCGAACTGGCAGCAGAATGCTCGCCATCCGTGCAAAACGCTGCCAATTCACACCCGGAGCACCGGGGGGGCCGGTTCAGCAGAGCGTGTGGGCGAAGGTGGCGAGATCGCGTGCCGAGGCGGCGTAGACGTCCGGCATGGCGCCCGGCATCAGCAGGTCGCCCGCGTGGCAGGTGCCGTTGACGGTGCGGCAGTAGGTGGGCACGCCCGCCCGCACCAGCTTGCGGTAGTAGTCGAGCCCCTCGTCTCGCAGCGGGTCGAGCTCGTTCACCGAGACCACATGGGGCGGCATGCCCCGCAGGTCGTCCACGGAGGCGTGCCAGGGCCAGGCCAGCGGGTTGGTCAGGTTCGCTCCGCCCGGGTCGTAGGCCTCCACGAAGTACCCCATGAGGTCGCCAGCCAGGAAGTAGCCGCCGTTCTCGTGCAGCGACGGCAGCTCCGGCGGCGGGCTCGCATACGTGCCCGAGATGTACGGGCACTGGGCGAACACCCCGTCGATCATTCCCAGGCGGCCGTCCCGGTGGGCCTTGAGGGCGGTGGCCAGCGTGAGGTTCCCGCCGCCGGACTCGCCCGACACCACCAGCTTCGACACGCCGAGCTCGTCCTTGCGGGCGTGCATCCATTCCAGCGCCGAAGTGCAGTCGTTGAGGGCCGCCGGGAAGGGATGGCTGCCGAGCGCGCCGGCGGCGTTGCGGAACTCCACCCCCACGACGACCATCTCCCGTGCGGCCAGCTCGTCGCGCCAGCGCCGGTAGTTGAGGTCCGCCGCGGAGAGGATCACCATGCCCCCGCCGTGGATGTGCAGGATCCCCGGGCACGGGCCGGTGTCGCCGGCCGGGCGATGGATGTACAGGGTTATGTCGTTGCCGTCGACGCCGGCGATGGCCTCGGTGCTCGACTCCACGCCCTCGACCGCCGGGAGCACGTCGAACAGGCCGTCGAAGAGCTGCTGGAAGCCGGGCTCGCCCAGCGCGGCCAGGGCCCGGATGTCCTCGAGCGAGGAGTCAGCGGTGAGGGAGACCGGGTCGGCCCGCCCGGCCAGGCCCATCGGCTCCAGCACCGCCACCATGCGGGGGTCCGAGCGCGGGTCGGTGGCCAGCGTCATGTCGGGGTCGCCCAGCCGCCCGTGGAGGTTGGGTCTCGGTGGTGTTGCCGTGTCCGGCATCGGATCTCCTTGCGGGTTCGGCGTGTCTGTCGCTGTGCCGCACCCTAACCCGCAGGCGCGCGTGCGATGACTGCGCCAGCCAAGGGGTCCGCGACAGCCGGGGTCCGCGCCAGCCGCTGCCGGGTGGAGGCGGCGTGTGGGACAGACTCGCCGCCTTGCGCAGTCCCGAAGACCGCATGGGGCGTAGAGAGTTCATCCCCGACCGGGCCATCGACGACACCGTCACGCCGATCAGCATCTCCTACTTCGGCTACAGCCTGATCGCGCTGGCGTGCCAGCTCTGGGCCCGGAGCGGAGCGTCGTCGTGAGCACACCGCTGCGTCGCATGGGCGAGAGGGAGTTCGTGCTGCTGATGGGGATGTTGACGGGCCTCACCGCTCTGGCCATCGACATCATGCTGCCCGCCTTCGAGCAGATGCGTCCCGCGTTCGGCCTCGATCACGACTCCACCCGGCTGTCGCTCACCGTGACCCTCTACCTCATGGGCGCCGGGGTAGGACACCTGTTCTACGGACCCATCGCCGACGCGGTGGGGCGCAAGCCCGTGCTGGCCGGCGGCCTGCTGCTCTACGCGGCAGCCGCCCTGACGGCGGCGCTGGCCCCGTCGCTCGGCGTTCTCTACGGAGCCCGGTTCGTTTGGGGGCTGGCGGCAGCCGGACCCCGGGTCCTGACGCAGGCCATCGTGCGCGACCGCTTCGCCGGGACGGCCATGGCCCGGGTGATGACGCTCATCCAGACGGTCTTCTTCATCGCGCCGATCATCGCGCCGGTGCTGGGCGAGGTCCTGGTGGTCATCGGCTCCTGGCGATGGGTGATGGCCTTCGGCTTGATCACCTCCATGGCGGCGTTGACGTGGTTGCTGCGACTCGACGAGACCCTCGACCCTGCACACCGCCGGTCGCTGCAACTGCGACGGGTGCTGGAGGGCTTCCGCCACGTGGTGTCCAACCGCGTCTCGCTCGGCTACACGCTGATGGTCACCTTCGGCTTCGGGGCGTTCCTGTCCTACCTGGGCAGCACCGAGTTGATATTCGGCGACGTGTACGACCGCCCGGAATGGTTCGTGCCGTACTTCACGGTCTCGGCGCTGATCGCGGCGGCTGTGGCCTTGACCAGCAACCGGCTGCTGCACCGCGTGCACGCCCGCCAGCTGGCGCTCGGGGCCGGCTGCGGCTTCGCGGCATCCTCGGTCGCGCTGTTCGCGGTCACCGTAGCGAGCGACGGCCTGCCGCCATTCGGCCTATGGCTAGTGCTGTTCAGCCTCTGCAACGCCATTCATGTGGCGGTGTTCCCCTCCGGATCAAGCCTGGCGCTGGAGCCGATGGGAGCCATGGCGGGCACGGCGGCGTCCGTGCTCGGGGCCAGCACCTGGATGCTGGGGTCGCTGCTGGCGTCGTTCACCGACCGGGCCATCGACGGCTCGGTGATGCCGATCGGCGCCGCCTACTTCGCCTACAGCTCGATCGCGCTGGCGTTCCAGTTCTGGGCCCGCGGCGGAGGGTCACAGGCGCAGCAGTAGGCACTGATGGGTGGATCCCGGTACAGCGCTTCGGCCCGGGCGGCCGCGTCGGCGGTCACATCCACCGTCGGCACCGATGGATGGATCCGGGCGGATCACTGCTGTTGCTGGCTCTGCTGATGCCGCCAGTTCTCCGCCGGTGGCGAGGCTGCCTCAGCCCGCGCCGGGCCCGCCAAGTCCACCGGGTTCAAGAACTGCCCGTCGGTGTGCCGGCCTATCATCACCTCGGCATCCACCTCCACGGTTCCCGAGCCGGTGAACGCGCCCCGCACCGGCGGCACGTCGCCGTAGTCGCGGCCGCGGCCGATGACCACGTGGCGCTCGCCGACTTCGCCTCCGTTGGTCGGGTCGAGAGCCCACCAGCCCCACCCGGGCAGGGCCGCCTCGATCCAAGCGTGGGTCTGCACGCTCACCACGTCCGCTGTCGCCGCGTCCAGCGCGGTCTCGTCGGCGGCGAACAGGTATCCGGACACGTAGCGGGCCGGAACTCCTGTGCTTCGCAGCATCCCGGTCGCGAGATGGGCGAAGTCCTGGCAAACGCCCGCCCCGCCCTCGAGCAGTTCCGCCAGCGTGACTCCTATGTCGGTGGCGCCCTGCCGGTAGGCCAGGATCCCCCGGACGTCGGCGATCACCGCTTCGACCATCCGCTGCACCGACGACGCGCCGGCGACCGCTGATTCGGCCCGCTGCGCCACGGCGTCGCCGCGTTCGGTGTGCACGTGCCGGGACGGTCCCAGGAACTCGAGGTGCGCCGTCCTGAAGCCGGCATCGGCGAGCTTCGCGACCGCGACAGTCTCCACCGGTGCCGGGCGTGGCCGGGTCTCGACGGTGGATTCGGCCACCAGCTCCAACTCGGTGTGAGGCGTGCGGACGCCGAGATGCTCGACGGTCGTGCCCCAGTAGTCGGGAACCGGGAGGACCTGGACTCGAGGCCGTGACGTCAACCGGTATGACAGCACTCGCTGGTGCTCGTCGTCGACGGGCCGCACCCGCACCTCGTTCTGCGACTCGGTCACCGCCTCCGAGTAGCGGAAGTGCATCCGGTACGCTATTCCGAGTCTCATCGTGCCCCTCGGAGCATTCGGAAGCGGCTCACGAACCGCTCCCTTCCGGCTCGGCCTCTCTTGAGGAATGGCCGGGGCGGACGTACTGGGAGCGCACGGTGGCCATGGCCAGTGGCGGCACGATGCCGGTGTGCACGTCGTTGGCCAGCTCCATGAACT
>JAPOQG010000400.1 GCA_026710865.1 Acidimicrobiaceae bacterium | reverse complement strand
TCGCACACCTCCAGCGGCGCGTCCACGAAGACCTCCACGAACGCTCCTTCGGGGTGCAGGCTGCGGGCGCGGTCCCGATCCCGGCGGTAGGGCGAGATGAACGAGGCCAGCACCACGACGCCCGCGTCGCGCAGCAATGCGGCCATCTCGCCGGCCCGGCGGATGTTCTCGGCCCGGTCCGCGGGCGAGAAGCCCAGATCGGAGTTGAGGCCGAAGCGCAGGTTGTCGCCGTCGAGCACGTAGGCCAGCACGCCCTCGGCTGCGAGCATCGCCGCCGCGGCGTGGGCCAGCGTCGACTTTCCCGAACCGGGCAGGCCGGTGAGCCAGACCGTCACCGCGCCGTGGCCCAGCAGGCCCGCCCGGTCGTCGTCGGTGACCGTCGCTGCGCTCCACACCACCGCGGACTCGCCGGTCACGCTTCCAGTCCCTCGCCGGCACCGATGAACCCCCCGGCTTCGAGCCACGTCACGATGGCCCGGACGCAGGAGCCGACATCGAGGCGGGACGTGTCCAGCACCAAGTCGGCGTCGGCGGGCTTGTCGTAGGGGGCGGACACCCCCGGGAACTGCCTGATCTCGCCCCGGTCGGCCGCCTCGTACAGCCCGGCGTGATCCCGCGACCGGCAGACCTCCAGCGGGGGGTCCAGGAACACCTCCACGAACCGTTCGGCGCCGATCAGCTCACGGGCCCGTTCCCGGACCGCGGCGC
Source organism: Acidimicrobiaceae bacterium (assembly GCA_026710865.1). Classification (GTDB taxonomy): domain Bacteria; phylum Actinomycetota; class Acidimicrobiia; order Acidimicrobiales; family Aldehydirespiratoraceae; genus Aldehydirespirator. The sequence continues at coordinate 15,684 of JAPOQG010000400.1, read as the reverse complement.
TGGGCGCGACCAGCGCCGCGACGGCGATGAGGCCCTGGTCGTTCACGAGCCGGGCCAGCTCGGCTGTGCGGCGCACGTTCTCGGAGCGGTCCCGGCTGGAGAATCCCAGGTCCCGGCTGACGCCCAGGCGCATGTTCTCGCCGTCGAGGCGCACCGTGGTGCGGCCCCGCTCGAACAGCTCGCGCTCGAGGGCCGAGGCGATCGTCGACTTGCCCGCGCCGGTGAGCCCGGTCAGCAGCACCGTGACCGGCCGCTGCCCCAGGCGCGCCGCCCGCTCCGCGCCGCTGATGGAGCTGCGCTGGCGCTCGAGGGTCGCACCCGGCACCGCCTCCCAGGCCGCCGCCGGGGCCGCGGCCTCGATCATGCACGCGGCCACCGTGGCGTTGCTGGACGGCTCGATCAGGATGAACGAGCCCGTGGTCCGGTTCTGGGTGTAGGGGTCGAAGATCAGCTCGGTGTCGGTGCGCACCGTCACCGTGGCGATGTCGTTGAGCCTCACGGCGGCGGCCGGCACCGATTCGAGGGCGTCGAGGTCCAGCCGGCCCATCACCTCCGACACCCGGCATCTCATCGTCTGGCCCCCCTGCGCCAGCAGGTACTCGCGTCCCACCACCAGGTCGGCCTCCGACATCCACACCATGGTGGCCGTCACCAGACGGCCCCGCTGGGGCGGGTGGGCCGGATCGACGATCACGTCGCCCCGGCCGATGTCGATCTCCTCGGTGGTGGTGACCACCACGGTCCGGCCGGTCGGAGCCTCCTCGAGGTCGCCGTCGAAGGTCACGATCCGCTCGATGGCGGTCGTCCGGCCCGACGGCTCGACCCGGACCCTGTCGCCCGCCCGCAGGGTCCCCTCGCAGACCGTCCCGGCGAAGCCGCGGAACCGGTGGTCGGGCCGGATGACGAGCTGCACCGGCAGCCGCATCCGGCCGCCCGCGAACCCCGACGCTCCGGCAGCCGGACGGGAGTCCATGTCCGCGTGCTCGAGGTGGTCCAACAGGCACGGGCCGTCGTACCAGCCCAGGTTCGCGCCGGGCTCCACCACGCCGTCGCCGTGCAGGGCCGACACCGGGATGCACACCGGCTCGGCCAGGCCCAGCGCCCCGGCCATGGCCGACACCTCGGCCGCGATCGACCGGAAGCGGCCCTCGTCGTAGCCGACGAGGTCCATCTTGTTGACCGCTGCCACCGCGGCGGAGATCCCCATCAGGCCCGCGATCGAGCTGTGCCGGCGGGTCTGGGTGGTCACGCCCCGCACCGCGTCCACCAGGATCACGGCCAGGTCGGCGGTGGAGGCGCCGGTGGCCATGTTGCGGGTGTACTGCTCGTGACCGGGAGCGTCGGCGATGATGAAGCTGCGCTCTGAGGTGGAGAAGTACAGGTAGGCGACGTCGATGGTGATGCCCTGCTCCCGCTCGGCCATCAGGCTGTCGGCCAGCAGGGCCAGATCGACGTGGCGGCCGGCGTGGCCGGAGACGGCCGACTCCTTGTGCACCGCCGCGAGGCGGTCGTCGTGCAGTTGATGCGAGTCGTGCAGGAGCCGGCCGATGAGCGTGGACTTGCCGTCGTCCACCGAGCCGCAGGTGAGCAGGCGCAGAAGGTCCCGCTGCGGCCCGGTGCCCTCGAGCGCCATCAGAAGTAGCCCTCCCGCTTCTTCTCCTCCATGGAGCCGGAGCGGTCGTGGTCGATCACCCGTCCCTCGCGCTCGGATCGGGTGGCCCGCTCCATCTCGGCGATGACCCCGTCGAGCGTCGCCGCCTGCGACTCGACCGCTCCGGTGAGCGGGTAGCACCCCAGCGTCCTGAACCGCACCGAGCGCATCTCGGGCTGCTCGCCCGCCTCGAACCGGAATCGCTCGTCGTCGACCATCAGCAGGGTCCCGTCGCGTTCCACCACCGGGCGGGGCGCGGCCAGGTACAGCGGCACCACCTCGATCTGCTCGGCCGCGATGTAGTGCCACACGTCGAGTTCGGTCCAGTTGCTCAGCGGGAACACCCGGATGCTCTCGCCCGCGGCCACCCGGCCGTTGTAGTGGTTCCACAGCTCGGGCCGCTGATTCTTCGGGTCCCAGCGGTGGTGCCGGTCGCGGAAGCTGAACACGCGCTCCTTGGCTCGCGACGGCTCCTCGTCGCGCCGGGCCCCGCCGAAGGCGGCGTCGTAGCCCCCGGCGGCGAGCGCCTGCTTCAGCGCCTGGGTCTTCATCACGTCGGTGTAGTGCGACGATCCGTGGTCGAAGGGGTTGATCCGGGCCGCCACGCCATCGGCGTTGGTGTGCACCACCAGATCGAAGCCGATCTCGCGGGCCATGCGGTCCCGGAACGAGATCATCTCGCGGAACTTCCAGGTGGTGTCCACATGCAGCAGCGGGAACGGGACCGGGCCCGGCCAGAAGGCCTTTCGGGCCAGGTGCAGCATCACCGAGCTGTCCTTGCCGATCGAGTAGAGCATGACCGGGTTGCGGAACTGGGCGGCCACCTCGCGGATGATGTGGACGCCCTCGTCCTCCAGCTGCTGCAGGCGGCCCTCTCTCGGGCCGCGGGACGCGGCCGCCGCGCCCGCGGAGGTGTGCGTCCCCTGGTGGGGACGGCTACCGGGGGCTTGCGGGTCGGAGCGAGTCGGCCTTGTCAACCAGCACCTCGAGCAGCTCGTCGAAGCTCTTGGTGAACGCGGCCACGCCCTCTTCCTCGAGCTGGGCCGTGACCGACGGGAGATCCACGCCCACGGCCGCGAGCCTCTCGAGCCCCTCGACGGCCTCGTCGAGCCCGTCGGTGAGGGTGGACTCGACCGAGCCGTGGTCCTCGAATGCCTCCAGTGTGGCGTCCGGGAGGGTGTTCACCGTGTCGGGGCCGACCAGGCCGTCCACATAGAGCGTGTCCGGGTACGCCGGGTTCTTGGTCGACGTGCTGGCCCACAGCAGTCTCTGGGGTCGGGCGCCCCGCGCCGCCAGGGCCTCCCAGCGCGGTCCCGCGTGGAGCCGCTGGAAGTGCGAGTACGCCACCTTGGCGCAGGCGATGGCGGTGCGGCCCCTCAACTCCAGCGCCTCGTCCGAGCCGATGGCGTCGAGGCGGCGGTCCACCTCGGTGTCGATCCTCGAAACGAAGAACGAGGCCACGCTGGACACCCTCGACAGGTCGCCCCGGGCCCGCTCGAGGCCCGAGATGTAGGCCTCGGCGACCTCGAGGTAGCGGTCGACGCTGAAGATCAACGTGACGTTGATGCTGCGTCCCTCTGCGATCATGCTGGAGATGGGCTCCAAGCCCTCGGCGGTGCCGGGGATCTTCACGTAGAGGTTGGGAACGGCCAGCCGCTCGTGCAGGTTGCGGGCCGCGGCCTCGGTGGCTGCGGCGTCACGGGCCAGGTCGGGGGCGACCTCCACCGACACGAACCCGTCGAGTCCGGAGGACTCGTCGTAGACGGGACGCAGGATCTCGGCCGCCGCGGCGATGTCGGAGGTGACCAGGCGCCAGTAGGAGGACTCGACGTCGAGCCCGTCGGCGATCGCCGACCGGAACTCGTCGTCGTAGTCGGCGCCCGAGGCGATCGCCTTCTGGAAGATCGACGGGTTCGAGGTCAGGCCTCTCACGCCCCGCTCCACGAAGTGCTGAAGATCCCCGCCGGTGATCCAGCCCCGCCGGATGTTGTCGAGCCAGGGGCTCTGACCGCACCGGGTGTAGAGGTCGTGCAATCTGGTGGTCGCGGTCATTTCGACGGCCTCCTGGTCGGTCTCACAGCGCGGCCCGCGACAGCGAGCCGTCGAGCAGGGCCCGCGCCCTGCCGGCCACATTGGGGGCCGATATGCCGAGCTTCTCCATGACCACCGCGCCGGGTGCCGAAGCGCCGAAGCGATCGATGCCCACCGCGTCGTCGGTCCAGCGGCTCCACCCCATGGTGCTGCCCGCCTCCACCGCCAGCGACGGCAGGTCGGGCCTCAGCACCCGGGCCTGCTCGCTGCAGGGCCGCTCGGCGAACAGCTCCCATGACGGCAGCGACACCACCCGGGCCGAGACTCCGTCGGCGGCCAGCAGGGCTGCGGCGTCACAGCAGACCGACACCTCGCTGCCCGTGCCCACCAGCGTCAGGCCGGCGTCGTCGGGATCGGCGATGGCATAGCCCCCCGCGGCCACGGCCTCGGCTCTGGTGCCCTCCAGCACGGGAACCCCCTGGCGGGTCAGGATCAGCGCCGTCGGCCCGTCGGAGCCCACCGCCACCTGCCAGGCGCCGACCGTCTCGGTGGCGTCGGCCGGGCGGATCACCCGCAGACCCGGTATGGCTCGCAGCGAGGCCACCTGCTCCACGGGCTGGTGGGTGGGGCCGTCCTCGCCCACGCCGACCGAGTCGTGGGTCCAGACGAAGACGACCTTGGCCTCCGAAAGGGCGGCGAGCCGTACCGCGGGCCGCATGTAGTCGGCGAACACCAGGAACGTGCCCACCACCGGGACGGCTCCGCCGTGCAGCGCCATGCCGTTGGCGACCGCACCCATGGCGTGCTCGCGCACCCCGAAGTAGATCTGGCGGCCCCCTGGGTTCTGGGCCGAGAACACGCCGCCGTCACCGATGACTGTGCCGGTGTTGCCGGTGAGGTCGGCACCGCCGCCGGTCAGCCCGGGAACCTCCGGCAGGAGGGCCTGGATGGTGGCGTTGGAGGCCTTGCGGGTGGCCACCGACCGGCCCGGCTCGAAGGTGGGCAGAGCCTCTTCCCAGCCGGGACGGCCGGTCGCGGCCAGGCAGGCCTCCAGGCCGGCCCGGTCGCCGCCGAAGGCGGCGGCGCGCTCCTCCCAGGCGAAGCGCTCCGCCTGGCCCGCCAGGCCCGCGCTCCGGTAGTAGTCGAGCACCTCGGAGGGCACGTGGAAGGTCTCGCCGGCCGGCAGTCCCAGCGCGGCCTTGGTGGCCGCGATCTCCTCGTCGAAGATGGCGTACCCGTGCCCGGCGGGCGTGCCTGCCGTCTGGGGCGCGGGCGCGGCGATTTCCGATCGGACCACCACCACCGACGGGCGGTCCTGGGTTGCGGTGGCTTGGCGCAGGCCGGCCTCCAGCGCGTCCGGGTCCTCGGCGGCCTCGCCGAGCTCGACGGTGTGCCAGCCGTAGGAGCGGAAGCGGGCCGCGGCGTCGTCGGAGAGGGCGAGGTCGGTGACCCCGTCGATGGTCACCAGGTTGTCGTCGTAGACGACCACCAGACGTCCCAGGCCCAGGTGCCCGGCCAGGGAGGCCGCCTCGTGGCTGACGCCCTCGGACAGGTCGCCGTCGCCGGCGATCACGAACACGCGGTGGTCGCAGATCCCGGCGCCGAAGCGGTCGCGCATCTGGCTCTCGGCTATGGCCATGCCCACCGCGTTGGCCAGGCCCTGTCCCAGCGGTCCGGTGGTGACCTCCACGCCCGGTGTGCAGCCTGCCTCCGGGTGGCCCGGCGTGGGCGATCCCCACTGCCGGAAGTTCCTCAGGTCGTCCAGTTCCAGACCGTGGCCGGTGAGGTACAGCATGGCGTACTGCAGGATCGAGGCGTGGCCTGCCGACAGCACGAACCGGTCGCGGTCGGGCCAGTCGGGGCGCTGGGCGTCGTAGGCCATGATCCGGGTCCACAGCACGTGGGCCAACGGGGCGAGGGACATGGCGGTGCCCTGGTGGCCCGACCGGGCCGCGTGGGGCGCGTCCATGGCCAGCGCCTTGACGACGTTGATGCCGAGCCTCTCGATGGAAGTCACAGACCCTCCCGCCCGGCGCTCCCCGGCTGCTGCCGGCTCACCATAGAACACGCGCAGACATGTGGGAACGACCCGTCGAGCGGCCCCCGCCGCCGTTCATGAAGCGGGAGGCAGGAGGGTGTAGGGCACCACCGTGATCGGTCCGGCGTCGATGCGGGCCCGGGCCTCGACAGTGCCGTAGTCGGCGAACTCCAGCTCGGCCCGCACCAGCCGGTAGTTGAACTTGCCCGGCTCCACCTGCAGGGGCTGCACGTTGCGGGCGATGCGCTCGTCGCCCCGGAAGTACGCCACCTCCAGCGCGCCCATGCCCGGCTCGTCCGGGGCGCAGCGCACGATCACCACCAGATGGGGAGCCCAGACCAGGGGCAGCTCGGTGGGGGCCGCCGCCGAGAACTGCACCCCGGTCAGGTCGATGCGGGTGGACGGCCCCGGCGCCTCGCGGAGCTGGATTTCGTCGATGAACAGGGCGGCCACGATGTCCATAGTCGGCTCCCAGGGGCACGAGCGGATTCAGCGGCAGTGTAGGAGGACTTCGCCGAGCCTGTACCCGGCCCCGCCCGCCGGTGCCGGCGGCGTACCATTCTCAGCGATGCGTCGGATACTGGTGTCGATCCTGCTGGCCGCCCTGGCGACCACCGCGGTCGGGTCGTACGTCCAGGCTCGGCGTACCGACGCCTCCTCGGACCCGGGATGGATCACCGAGACCGATCCTCCCGGCATGGTCGTGACCACGCCGATGCTCAGCGTGCGCCGCACGCCGGGATGGGTATCGGCGCCCGTGACCCGGACCCGCCTGCTCGAGCGTCTCTCCGGCGTGGTCGAGCAGCCGAGCGCTCCGCCGCAGACGTGCCTGGCCGCCTACCGCGGCGCGGAGCCCGTAGTGACCGAGCGGGCCGACGAGCTCATGGTCCCGGCCTCGCTGATGAAGATCGTCACCGCGGCCGCGATCCTTGAGATCGCGGGCCCGAAGGCGACCTACACGACCGAGCTGCTCGTTCGCGCCGACGCGCTGAGCACGGCGGCCGACGGCGTGCTCGCCGGCGACGTCTACCTGATGGGAGGGGGCGACCCGGTGCTGTCGACGCTCGCCTACGTGAGGCGCTTCGACCAGCCCATCGTCCACACCGACTTCACCGAGTTGGCGGTCGAAGCGGCCGCGGCCCTGCGAGAGCAGGGCATCCTCACCATCGAGGGGGGCGTCGTGGCCGACGAGTCCCGCTTCCCCGAGGCGGAGCGGGACTACGCCACCCAGGTCCTCGATCCCGGCGCCAGTCCCGTCTGGAAGCGGTCCTACGTCAACAACAACCAGGTCGGCCCGCTCTCCGCGCTGCTGCTCAACGACGGCTACGTCTCCTTCCCGCCCTCGGCCGACTTCGCCGGCCGGGGCCAGAACGTGAGGGCACAGGATCCCGCCCTCCATGCCGCCCAGGCACTGGACGGGCTGATCGAGGCTCGGGGAGTCGGGGTGTCCTCCGACGCCGCCAAGGGGATCGCGCCCCCGTTGTCGGAGCTCCGCTCGCTGGCCACCGTCGAGTCGCCGCCGATGGAGGAGATCGTCGGTCGCATGCTGCGCAACTCCGACAACACCACCGCAGAGATGCTGCTCAAGGAGATCGGCCGGCGGCTGTCGGGATCGGCCCGGGCCGAGGCGGTCCAGGGCGTGCAGGACGTGCTGGAGCGGCTGCTGGGCGTCCAGACCGCTGGGATCGTGATCGCCGACGGCTCGGGTCTGTCGATCCACAACCGGCTCACGTGCGACCTCCTCGTCGAACTGCTGCTCCAGGCCGGTCCGGGCTCGCCCCTGGTCGAGGGCCTGGCCGTGGTGGGGGAGAGCGGGACCCTGCGCGACTGCGACGCCGGCCTCGATCCGGCGACCGCGGACGGCACCGGCTTCGACGGGCAGGACTCCCTGTCCCGCACGGTGCGGGCCAAGACCGGGACCCTCAACGATGTCTCGGCCCTGGCCGGGGTCACCGTCGCCCGCAACGGCGACGTGCTCACGTTCGCGCTGATCGCCAACCGCGAGGGCATCATCAACCTTGGACTCTGCAACAGCCTGCAGCGGAGTCTCATCGCAGCCGCGGCCGGCCATCCCTACGGCCCGTCCTCAGCAGACGTCGCGCTGCATCCGGCGCCGGCGAGGCGGCCGGTGGTCGCCCCGACCGCCGAGCCGGCCGACGGCCGATAGCCCCGAGCAGTCGACGTGGCCACCCCGATGTTCGCGCTCCAGTCGGTGCTGCTGCCCGGGTCGCCGCTGCCGCTGCAGGTCTTCGAGCCCCGCTACCTGGCCATGCTCGAGACCGTCATCGAGGGCGACCAGCAGATGGGGGTGGTGCTGATCGAGCGGGGCAGCGAGGTCGGCGGCTCCGACGTGCGGTGCGATGTCGCCACCATGGCCCGCGTGGTCGAGGCCCGCCGCGCAGCCGACGGGCGGCTGCTGGTGATGGCTCTGGGGGAGCGCCGCATCCGGGTCCGGCGCTGGCTGGTCGACGACCCGCACCCCTGGGCCGAGACCGAGGACTGGCCCGACGAGCCCGAGCCCGACCAGCCCGAGCCGGCCGTGGCCGGGGAGCCGGCGCTCATCGACGAGCTCGCCGGACTCGTCACCGAGGCCCGCAGACTGGCCTTCCGCCTCCAGGGCGGGCATCCGGCCCAAGCCGAGGACGGGCCGCCCCGTCCCGTCGAGCTGGGCCGGGACCCGGCCCTGGCCTCCTTCCGGGCCGCGGCCCTGGCTCCGCTGGGACCGCTCGACCGCTTCGAGGTGTTGAGCACCCCCACAGCCACCGAGCGGCTCACGGCGGCCCACCGCCTGGTGACCGACGCAACGGAGTTGCTGCGGGCTCGGATCGAGTTCGGCAGCGGGTAGCGTCAGGAGTCCACCGAACGCGGAGGACCCACCCTTGGCACGCAGGCAGGGCGTAGCAGAAGTCGCGGACCTGGTGAAGGCGTACGTCCGCCAGGAGTTGCTCGGCCCGCTCCAGGGCGCCGGCCGGTGGGTCTCGATGGGCCTCGCCGGGAGCCTGGCGCTCGTCGTGGGGGTGGTCCTGCTGCTGCTGTCGCTGCTGCGGGCCCTGCAGACCGAGACCGGGACCGTCTTCGCCGAGAGTCTCTCGTGGATCCCGTACCTGATCGTGGTGGCGGCGCTGGGCGCGGTGATCGCACTGCTGCTGCGCCAGGTCGGCAAGAGGGGCCTGCGATGAGGCCGGGATCCGCGTGGGTCGCTGGGGCGGGCCTGCGATGAGCGCCGCGAACGGGGAGGCCGAGCGGGTCACCCGCGACTCGCTGGAGGAGGCGCTGCGCGACCTCCAGGCCGACATCGACCGCGAGACCCAGCCGCTGCTCGTCAGGGCGGCCTACGGAGCGGCCGCAGCCGCCGGTGTCCTGATCGGCGTCGCCTACCTGCTGGGGCGCAGGGCCGGCCGGCTCCGCAGTACGGTCGTCGAGGTAAGGCGGATCTGACCGGTGGGCCCGGCCGGCGGTCGGACGGCGGCAGCCTGGATCAGCCGCCAGGCGTTGCGCCGGGGCCTGCTCGGCAGCTCGCGGTTCTGGTTCGCGGCGTTCGTCGCGACCAGCGCGGTCAAGCTGGTGCGGCGGGCGGCAGGACCCCGGGAGCCGATCACGGTGCTGTCGGAGCAGCTGGAGCCGTCCACCGGGATCGAGATCCGCAACGTCGAACCCGACGACGGCTGAGCCCGGGAAGGCACACAGCTCGGATGCGGGTCGTGCTGCGCAACCCGGCCAGGGAACTGGAGGTGCAGGGACCGGTGTCGGTGCGGGCCCTGCTCGACCGCCTCGGCCTGAACCGGGAATCGCACCTGGTGATCTGCGACGGTGAGCTGGTGCCGGGCGACCGGATGCTCCCGGACCGCTCCGAGGTGGAGGTGCGCAGCGTGATCTCCGGCGGCGCCGGCGACGGACGGCCCGGAGCGGCGCCGTGAAGTGCCGGGTGTGCCGCGGGCCGGCCGTGATCGACGTGCGCCGCCACAACGCCAACTTCTGCGCCGAGCACTTCCTGCGCCTGTGCCGGGACCAGGTGGCCAAGGCCATCCGCCGCTTCGACATGCTGGCCGACGGCGACCGGGTGCTGGTGGCGGTGTCGGGAGGCAAGGACAGCCTGGCGGTGTGGGACCTTCTCACCGAGCTCGGCTATGCCGCCGACGGCTTCTACCTCGGGCTCGGCATCGGCGACTACAGCGAGGACTCCGCCCGCTGCGCCCGCCGCTACGCCGAGGGTCGGGGCCTGACCCTCCACACCGTCGACCTGCCCGAGGCCCACGGCTTCGACATTCCCGGCGGCGCTCGGGCGGCCAAGAGGGCACCGTGCTCGGCCTGCGGTCTGTCCAAGAGGCACCTCTTCGACGATGCGGCCCGCCGCGGCGGCTATGACGCCCTCGCCACCGGTCACAACCTCGACGACGAGGCGGCCGTGCTGATGGGCAACACCCTGCGGTGGCAGACCGAGTACCTGGGGCGGCAGCTGCCGGTCCTGGCGGCCCGCGACGGCTTCCCCCGCAAGATCAAGCCGCTGATCCGGCTGGGCGAGCGGGAGACCGCGGCCTACTGCCTGCTGCGGGGGATCGACTACATCGTCGAGGAATGCCCGATGGCGGCCGGCAACAAGCACCTGGCCTACAAGGCCGCGCTCAACGACATAGAGGTCGCGTCGCCCGGCGCCAAGCACGACTTCTACTTCGGCTTCCTGGATCGGGCCTCGGACCGCTTCCGGGCCGAGGTCGAGCGCGACCGGGTCGGGTTGGCGCCGTGCGAGCGCTGCGGGTCGCCCACCGACGCCGGCGTGTGCGCCTTCTGCCGCCTGGCGGCGCGCGCCGCCGGGCCGGCGCCGGTGCGACTGACCGACCGCGCCCGACGATGACCGGGCGGCCGTTCGAGCCGGGCGAACCGGCCCTGCTCATCGACCGCAAGAAGCGCCGCTACCTGTTCGACCTGGCCGCCGGCCGCGAGTTCCACACCCACACAGGCGTAATCCCCCACGACGACATCATCGGAGCGCCCGAGGGGACCAGGCTGCGGTCCACGCGGGGCACCTACTTCCTGGCGCTGCGGCCGACGCTGGCCGACGCGGTGCTCAAGATGCCCCGGGGCGCTCAGGTGATCTACCCCAAGGACATCGGCCCCATCCTGATGCTGGCCGACATATTCCCCGGGGCTCGGGTGCTCGAGGCCGGGGTCGGCTCCGGTGCGCTGTCGATGGCGCTGCTGCGGGCCGGCGCGGTGGTGACCGGGTACGAGCGGCGCGAGGACTTCTGTGCCCGGGCCAGGGCCAACGTGGAGCGCTTCTGCGGGACCGAGGCGCTGGAGCGCTACCGCACCGAGCTGCGCGACGTGTATGAGGGCATCGACGAGACCGGGCTCGACCGGGTGGTGCTGGACCTGCCCGAACCCTGGCAGGTGGTGCCCCACGCCTCCTCGGCGCTGCGGGCCGGTGGGATCCTGCTCGCCTACACCCCGAGCATCGTGCAGGTCCAGAGACTGCGCCAGGCCCTGGAGGACTCTCCGTTCGACCTCCACGAGACGGTCGAGGTCCTCCAGCGGGGCTGGCATGTGGAAGGTGACGCGGTCCGCCCCAACCACCGGATGGTGGCCCACACCGGCTTCCTCACCGTCAGCCGGCTGACCGGGCTGTGACACCGGGGCGGCTGCCGCGCCTCCTCGGAGCCGGGGCGGCCATCGCGGCTGCCGTCGCGGGCGCGGCCGTCGTCATAGTCGCACTGCTCGACGGTGGGACCGCGGCGTCGGGTGATCCTCGACCGCAGACGCCCGCCGACCCGGAGACGGCCGCGCCGACCTCGTCTGTCAGGCCCCCGCTCGACGACCCTCCCGACCCGGGCCCGGTGCCGGTCGCCCACGGTCTGCCGGCCGCGGAGCTGGCCGCGGCGGTGGAGTCGTCGGTGCGGGTGTACGGTCCGGCGTGCCGCGGGATCGTGCGCGAGGGCAGCGGTTTCGCGGCGGCCGACGGCGACCTCGTGGTGACCATCGCCCATCTCATGGTCGGCATGGAGGAGCCCACGGTCGAGCTGCACGACGGCCGGGAGCTCGCTGCGGTGCTGGTGGCCTTCGATCCCGTGAACGACTTGGCCGTGCTGCGGGTCGAGGGTGCCGGCCTGCGGCCGCTGCCCTTGAGCGAGGCGGTTCCCGACGGCACCGTCGGCGCGGTGCTGGCCTGGGAGGCCGAGGGCTCCCCGGACCCGACGCCGTTCCGCATCGACCGTCCGGTCACGGTGCGGACCGAAGTCGTGAACGGCGACGAGCGCATCGAGCGGCAGTCATGGCTCCTCGCCGCCCAGACCGAGGTGGGTGACTCCGGCGCCGCGCTGGTGGCCGGCGTGGACGGCCAGACCACCGCAGTGGGCGTCGCCTGGGGCGCCTCACGCCGCGGCGGTGGCGGGGTGGCCTACGCCACCCGGGCGGGCCCGCTCGCGGCGCTGCTCTCGGTGTCCGACCTCGATCAGCCCGCCGCGGTGCCCGGCTGCGGGTAGGGGCAAGCGCGGAATGGCGGGCGCCGCAGGTCAGCCGGCCGGATCGACCGCCGCAGGAGGCCGGTAGTCGATGTTGCGGTCCACCTCCATGTAGATGTCGTTGGCGATCGGGTCGTCGAGCTCCTCGGCCAGATGGCCCAACAGCCCGGCACAGCGGGCCAGCAGGGCCACCCCGCGGGCAACGCCCAGCGGCAGGCCGACGTCGCCCAGCACCGCGCCGCAGGCGCCGGCGCCGTTGAGGGGGAGCGTGCGGCCCAGCACCGCCGGATGGGCCCGGCCGATGGCTGCGAACAGCTCGAGGTGGGGGCCGAACAGGTCGTTGTCGCGGGCCAGTCCGAAGAGAGCCGGCGTGCGGGGGTCGCCGTCCTTGTGGACGGGGTGGCCGAGTCCCGGCACGAACCGGCCCTCGGCCCGGGTACGGGCCACGACCTCGGTGGCGAGATCGTCCCAGCCGCTCGCATCGGTGGGCAGCGGGTCACAGCCCTCGAGTGCGGCCTGCAGGAACCGGGCCGCGTTCTCGGTCACGCCGAGGAAGCGGTCACCGCCTCCGAGCAGCCCCGCCGCCAGCGCGCCCTGGATCGACTCGGGCGCGCTCAGCAGCGTCACCCGGGCGGCGATGGCGGTGGGGGTGAAGCCGTGATCGGCCAGCGCGACCAGCACCGCTTCGAACATGTTGCGCTGCTGCGGCGTCGGGCGGTGCTTGGCCATCAGCCAGAATGCGAGCTCGCCGAAGGACACCCGACCCAGCAGGTCGTCGGCGAGGCTGTGGCCCAGCACGGTGATGCTGTCCGCATCGGACGTGCCGAGGCCGGTGCGGTAGGTGGTTCCGGTCATTGCCTCTGGCTGTCGGGCTGTGGCGCTGACAGCCAGTCCCGAAGGTCGTTGCTGTGCTCTCCCAGCTCGGGGGGCGGGTGCTCGTAGCGCAGCGAGGCGTTGCTGAACCCGATCGGGTTGCGCACGAGGTCGACGGCCCGGCCGTCGGCGCCGAGAGTCACCCGCGGTTCGAGGCCCAGGCGTTCGGCCAGCTCGATTCCCTCGCGGATGGAGTTGATGGGTCCGCACGGCACGCCGGCCTCGTTGAGGGCGATGAAGAGGTCGTCGGCGTTCCATTGCGCCACCCGCTCCATCAGCAGCGAGTGCATCTGGTCCCGGTTGCGGGTGCGGTCGGCGTTGAGCTTGAATCGCTCGTCGTCGGCCAGCTCTGCGATGCCCAGGACCTCGCACAGGGACTTGAACTGCCGGTCGTTGGCGGCGGTGATGATCATGTCGCGGTCCTTGGCCGGGATCACTTCGTAGGGGTAGACGCTCGGGTGGGCATTGCCCATGCGATGGGGCACCGTCCCCGAAGCGGTATAGGCGCCGGTCTGGTTGACGAGGCCCGACAGCGCCGACGACAGCAGGTTCAGCTCCACCAGCTGGCCCCGGCCGGTCAGGCTGCGGTGGTGGAGGGCGGCCAGGATCCCGATGGCGGCATGAAGCCCGGTCATGACGTCGAACACCGATATGCCGGCCCGGTAGGCGGGGCCGTCGCGGTCGCCGGTGAGGCTCATCAGCCCCGACACCGCCTGTACCACCAGGTCGTAACCGGGCAGCGAAGCACCCTCGGCCGTGCCGAAGCCGCTGATCGAGGCGTAGACGAGAGCGGGGTTGACGGCCCGGGCACTCTCGTAGTCGAGTCCGAACTTGGCCAGCGCTCCCGGCTTGAAGTTCTCGATGGCCACGTCGGCGCGCCGGAACAACTCGTGGACCAGCGCCACGTCGGCGGGGTCGCGGAAGTCCAGGACGATCGACCGCTTGTTCCGGTTGATGGACATAAAGTAAGTCGATATGCCGTCCTTCTCCGGGGGCGTCCAGGCCCGGGTGTCGTCGCCCGCCGCGCTCTCCACCTTGATGACCGTCGCCCCCAGGTCGGCGAGGAGCATCGTGCAGTACGGCCCGGCCAGCACCCTGGACAGGTCGGCGACGAGTATCCCGTCGAGCGGGGCAGTCCCAGCCGGCGTGCCGGTCGCTGACGCCTCGGGCGTCGGGGCCGGTGGTGTCATGTCCGGGTCGCCGATCGGACGGCTGTCATGAGCCCGCGCCGCGAGCAGGGGCGGGGCCGCGAGTTCGTGGAGGCGCTGGCCCGGGGACTCGACGTGCTCAAGGCGTTCGGTCCCACCGCCATCGAGTTGACGGTCAGCGAGGCGGCCTCCCGCACCGGGCTGGCCAGGCCCACCGCCAGGCGGCTTTTGATGACCCTCGAGCAGCTCGGGTACGTCCGCTCCGTGGGCGGCGCGTACTCACTGACGACCAAGGTCCTCGAGATCGGCACGGCCGCCATCGCGGCCCAGGGCCTGTGGGATGTCGCCCGCCCCCATCTGGTGGCCCTGGTGGCCAGGACGCACGAGTCGAGTTCGATGTCGCAGCTCGACGGGAGCGACATCGTGTACACGGCCCGCGTCCCCGTGGCCAAGATCATCGCGCTGTCGGTCAGCATCGGCACCCGCTTCCCCGCGGTCGCCACCTCGATGGGCCGGGTGCTGCTGTCGGAGTTGGACCCGGAGGCCCTCGACGGGGTTCTCGAGCAGCCCTCGACGTCCGGCATCATCCCGCGGGTGGTGCCGTCACGCTCCGAACTGGAAGAGGATCTGGCGCGGGTGCGCGAGCGGGGATGGGCCATGTCCGACGAGCTCCTCACCGTGGGCATCCGATCGATCGCGGCGCCGGTCCGCGATGACCGGTCCCGCATCGCGGCCGCCATGAACGTGACCGTGTACGCGGCCGAGACGTCGATCGGGCACCTCACGGGGGAGTACCTCCCCGCACTGCTGGACACCGCGGCCGCGGTGACACGCGAGTGGTCCAATCTGGCCATGCTGCCGATCTCCGAGGCGTCTGCAGCCGGTTAGCGGTAGGTGTTGTTGCTGGTGTGGTCGCCCGCCAGCCAGCGCCGCAGAGTCTCGTGGGCGTCGGCGGCCCGCGCCGCCGCGATCTCCTCCGCGTCGGGGGCGTCCACAGTGAACTCGACCAGCAGTCCGTTGGGGTCGTGGGTGTAGAACGAGCGGCAGTAGCCGTGCTCCAGCACGAAGCTGCCCCCCTCGGGATCCCAACCGGACTCCTCCACGCGCCGCTCGAGGTCGGCCTGGGTGTCGTCGTCGACCTTCAGAGCGATGTGGCGGAACGGCGACGGCACGAGATCGGGGTCGAACAGCGCCTGGTCCTCCTCGTCGGCGAACTGGAAGAACGCCAGCGCGCTGCCGTCGGCCAGGCCGAAGAACGTGTGGCAGTAGACCCGCACCGCGCCGAACAGCTCGTCGGCCTCCGACCAGGTGGCGATCAGGGGGAATCCCAGGATGTCCTCGTAGAACGCCCGGGTGGCCTCCTGGTCCTTGGTGACGTAGGCGTTGTGATGAAGCCTCTGGACGGCTGCTTGGCTCATGGTTCTCCTCTCAGCGACTGCAGATCCTGTGTCCGACATGCGGACAGTTTACCGGCATCCGTACGACGTG
>JAPOQG010000139.1 GCA_026710865.1 Acidimicrobiaceae bacterium | reverse complement strand
GCTGTCCCACAGCTGCTGAGCCAGGTGATGGTCAGTCTTGATCGGCTTGGCGATCTTGCCGAGGTCGGCGTAGCTGACCCCGAACATGGGCTCGGCCGCACCGTGGCGGGCATACACCTTGCGGTTCTGAGCCGTCCCCGCAGCCTCCAGTTCCGCCATGACCGTGCCGATGTCACTCATGTCGCTGCTCACCGCCGCCATTGTTCTCGACCGAACTCACCCGCCGAAGTCGCGGGTGAACAGGCGGTAGGCCACACTATCGACGAGGTTCGCAGAGTTCGACAGCACAACCACCCCCTCACGGGCCTCAGGGTCGAAGCCGACGAACGAGCTGTAGCCACCGGTGGCGCCGTTGTGCCACACGAACCGGCGATCGCCCTCGACCGCGATGACCCACCCGAGCCCGAGGTCCATGCCCAGCGTCGGGTCCGGCACCTGCGGGGCATGGGCGAACTCCATTGCGGCGCCCAGCGGCGACTCTCGCAGCCCCATGTTGGCATCGACGAACGTCAGCATGTCGTCCACGGTGGACCGAAGCGCTCCTGCTCCGGCTAGGGCGGTGAAGTCCCAGTTTGCGGCCGGACGCAGCCGCCCGTCGTGCCCGGGGGCCAGGCGCTCCCGCAGCGATGGCGTCAGCTCGATGACGGTGTCGTGCATCTGCAGCGGCTCGAGGATCCGCTCGGTCACCAGAGTCTCGTAGTCGGTGCCCGCCCGGAGGGCGAGCGCATGGCCCAGCAGGCCGTAGCCGAAGTTCGAGTACTCGACCGCCTCGCCTATGTCCCGGCGCAGTTCGTGCGATGACAGGAAGGCATGGAGACGCTCGGTGTCGTAGTCCGCGTACGGGTTGGTGTCGTCGGCCGGGTCCAAGTTGTCGGGCAGGCGGGGCAGTCCCGAGTTGTGGGTGGCCAAATGTCCCACCGTTATCTCCGCTCCGTCGCGGGTCGGCATCCGGGCCGCGGCGCCGAGCAGGGTCTGCACCGGAGTGTCGAGCCCCAGATCCCCCCGCACGACCAGGTCGGCCAGCAGAGTCGACGTGAACACCTTCGTGACGGAGCCGATCTCGAACACGGTGTCGGCGCCGGGCGGGGTCGGATCGTCGGCACTGAGACGCCCGTACCCGACGACCGCGCGCCCCTCCTCCGTGGTCACGGCCGCGACCACGCCGACGCTCTGCCGCCCGCCGTCGACGAACTCCGCCAAAAGGCCGCGGATCTGGGCCTCGCTCACCGGCTGGAGGCCCGACTCGCCGGCAGGCTCTGCGACCGACTCAGCCGTGGCCACCGGCTCGGACACGACGGCCCGCTCAACCTCCCCAACCCGCTCAACCTCCACGACCCGCTCAACCTCCCCAACCCGCTCAACCTCCCCAACCCGCTCAACCTCCCCAACCCGCTCAACCTCCCCAACCCGCTCAGGCTCGACGACCGGCTCAGCCTCCCCAACCCGCTCAACCTCCCCAACCCGCTCAGGCTCGACGACCGGCTCAGCCTCCCCAACCCGCTCAACCTCCACGACCGGCTCAACCTCCGCGATCGGCTCAGGCTCGACGACCGGCTCAACCTCCGCAACCGGCTCGGGCTCCACGATCGGCTCAGCCTCGGTTGCGCCGTTTGTGCCGCCGCACGCTGCGCACCAGAGCGCAAGCCCGACCCCTATGGCGATCCTCCTACCCGTGGTACTGCTCTCCACTCATCCCAGGCCGAGCTCGGAGATGCGGTCGAGGACTCGCTCGGTCTCGTCGCCGATGGTGGTGCTGTCGCCGTGGCCGGTGTGCACGACCGTGTCGGCGGGCAGGGTGAGCAGGCGGTCGCGGATGCTGCGCAGGATGGTGGGCTCGTCGCTGAAGCTGCGGCCGGTGGCGCCCGGCCCGCCGCAGAACAGGGTGTCGCCCGACAGCACCCGGCCGTCGGCGGCATCGTGGAAGCAGCAGCAGCCCGGCGAGTGGCCCGGAGTGTGGACCACGCCCAACTCATGGCCGCCCGCGGCCAGCACCGAACCCGGCTCCAGGTCGCGGTCGGGGGAGTCGCCGGGATGGACTGCATCCCACAGCATCCGGTCGTCGGGGTGTATCAGCACCGGCGCGTCCACCGCGTCGCGCAGCGCGACCGCCGCGTTGATGTGGTCGTTGTGGCCGTGGGTGCACACGATGGCCGCCACCCGGCGGCCGGCCACTGCCGCGGCGATGGGCTCGTGGTCGTGGGCCGCGTCGAAGATGAGCACCTCGCGGTCGTCGCCCACCAGCCAGATGTTGTTGGTGACCTCCCACTCGCCGCCGTCGAGGGCGAATATGCCGTCGGTCGTCACCAGCTCGATGGGCATGGTCCCGGTCCCCGCCTCGCTCGCCCGCCTACAGCACGACGACGGAGCGCAGCACCTCGCCCCGCTCCATCTTGTGGAAGGCCTCCTCCACGTCGCCGAGGTCGATCGTCTCCGACACGAAGCCGTCGAGGTCGAGCCGGCCCTGGAGGTACAGGTCGATCAGCATGGGGAAG
>JAPOQG010000221.1 GCA_026710865.1 Acidimicrobiaceae bacterium | reverse complement strand
GCATGAAGTGCGACGAGCAGGGCAACATCTGGGTGACGGGCCCCGGCGGCGTGTGGGTGTTCGACGCCGACGCCAACCACCTGGGCACCGTCGAGATCGACGAGGTGGTGGCCAACCTGCACTGGGGAGGACGCGACTTCCACACCCTGTTCTTCGCTTCGTCCACCACCGTGCGGGCGCTGCCGACCATCGTCGGCCCCCACCGCGAGGCTTTCATGGGGGCCTGAGGGCGCCCACACGCCGAGCCGCGCCCGCATCCACCACCCGAACATCCGCCACCCGAACTTCCCGAGTCCACCCTCGAACCTCGAAGGAGGCCCCATGGCATTGGAACTGGACCCTGGACGCTGTGCCCTGATCATCCAGGACATGCAGAACGCGTCCCTCACCGAGGGCGGTGCGTTCTCGACGCCGGAGTCCCGCGCCCACCACGCGGAGCAGAATCTCGAAGCCAACATCAACCGCCTCGCGGACCGGTGCCGCGGGCTCGGCATCCCGGTGCTGCACGTGTGGTTCATCGTGGAACCGGGCTCGCCCGGCTTCAAGGTGAACGCCGGCCTGTTCGAGGCGGTGGCGTCCTCTGGCAGCCTCGACCGCGGCACATGGGGAGCGGAGCCGTCGCCGGCCACGGCTCCCAAGGAAGGCGACTTCATCATCGAGAAGATGCGCATGAGCGCCTTCCACGACACCCGGCTCGACACCATGCTCAAGGGCTTCGGCCGCGACACGCTGATCCTCAGCGGGGTGCTCACCAACATGGCCATGTCGCACACGGCCCGCACCGGCGCCGACCTCGGTTACTACGTCGTCTTCCCGGAGGACGCATCCGGCTCCTTCGACGGCGAGTGGCACCGGGTGGCGGTCGACTACGCCCTGCAGAACGTCTCCACCGTCACCGACACCGACGCCGTCTTGGCCGCACTGGGTTAGCCCGGCGCCCGTAGGCGCGCCCGGGTTCTCGGCGTTGCCGGCGCGGGCGGGTTCTCGGCGCTCTCGGGGTTCTCGGCGTTGCCGGCGCGGGCGGGTTCTCGGCGTTGCCGGGGTTCTCGGCGTTGCCGGGGCGGGCGGGTTCTCGGTGCTCTCGGCGACCGATCGACGAAGTCGGGCGCGGCGCGGTGGCGCCGTGCTCGGCGCATGGCACGCTAGGGCGATGACCGCGGCCGCCGATCCAGCCGTCTCCCGTCCCAACGGTCCCGCCGAGCGCCCGGCCGAGCGGGTCTTCAGCGCCTCGGTGGTCGTGTCGGGATTCCGCTGCTTCCTGGCCTACGTTCTGTTCCCGTGGCTGCTGCCCGCAGCGGGCATCGCCTCGGGGGTGGGCTCGGGTCTGGGCCTCGCCATCGGCGCGGTGGCCATCGTGTTCAACCTGCTGAGCATCCGGCGCTTCCAGCGGGCCGGTCACCGCTGGCGATGGGCGATCACCGCCCTGAACGGCGGGATCATCGTGCTGCTGACCGTCCTCATAGTGATGGACCTGACCGACCTGCTGGCCTGATCGGGGGATTCGCAGCGGGAGAGGCCGTTCTTGGCTCTGTGGGCTGCCAGTTCGTGCGGGACGCGTGCGGGTTGGGGGATTGGCAGCGGGAGAGGCCGTTCTTGGCTCTGTGGGCTGCCAGGTAGACTCGGCCGGGCCGTGACCACGATCCCAGACTTCTCGCGGGTCGAGCTTCGCGACGGCGACGCTGTTGCCCGCCCGGCCCCATCACTCCCGGACGGTCCGGTGTTCGAGACCCCCGAGGGCATCGACGTGGTGCCGCTGGCCGGTCCGGCCGACCTCGAGGGCGCCGACTTCGTCAGCAGCTACCCGGGCCTGCCCCCGTTCGTGCGCGGCCCCTATCCCACCATGTACGTGACCCGGCCCTGGACGATCCGCCAGTACGCGGGATTCTCGACCGCCGAGGAGTCCAACGCCTTCTACCGCCGCAACCTGGCCGCGGGCCAGCGGGGCCTGTCGGTGGCTTTCGACCTGCCCACCCATAGGGGCTACGACTCCGACAATCCGAGGGTGGCGGGCGACGTGGGCATGGCCGGGGTGGCCATCGACTCGATCCTCGACATGCGGATCCTGTTCGACGGGATCCCGCTGGATCAGATGACGGTGTCGATGACCATGAACGGCGCGGTGCTGCCGGTGCTGGCGCTCTACGTGGTGGCCGCCGAGGAGCAGGGCGTGAGGCCCGAGCAGCTCGCCGGAACCATCCAGAACGACGTGCTCAAGGAGTTCATGGTCCGCAACACGTTCATCTACCCGCCGGCGCCGTCGATGCGGATCGTGGCCGACATCATCGCCTTCACCGCCGAGCGGATGCGGAGGTTCAACTCGGTCTCGGTGTCGGGCTACCACATGCAGGAGGCCGGAGCCACCCTCGACATCGAGCTGGCCTACACCCTCGCCGACGGCGTGGAGTACGCCCGGGCAGGCCTGGCCGCGGGGCTGGGCATCGACGAGTTCGCGCCCCGGCTCAGCTTCTTCTGGTGTGTGGGCATGAACTTCTTCATGGAGGTGGCCAAGCTGCGGGCCGCCCGCCTGCTGTGGGCCCGGCTCATGAGCCGGTTCAAGCCCAGCGATCCCCGCTCGCTGTGCCTGCGGACCCACTGCCAGACCAGCGGCTGGAGCCTCACCGCCCAGGATCCCTACAACAACGTGGTCCGCACCTGCGTCGAGGCCATGGCCGCGGTCCAGGGCCACACCCAGTCGCTGCACACCAACGCCTTCGACGAGGCGCTGGCCCTGCCCACCGACTTCTCGGCCCGCATCGCCCGCAACACCCAGCTGTTCCTCCAGCACGAGTCGGGCGTCACCCGCACCGTGGACCCCTGGGGCGGCAGCTACCACGTGGAGCGGCTCACCAAGCTGCTGGCCGAGCGGGCCTGGACCCACATCTGCGAGGTCGAGGAGCTGGGCGGGATGGCCGCGGCCATCTCTACCGGCCTGCCCAAGCTCCGCATCGAGGAGGCCGCGGCTCGCACCCAGGCCCGCATCGACTCGGGCCGCCAGGCCGTGATCGGCGTGAACCGCCACCGGGTCTCCGACGGAGCGGGCGCACCGGTGGAGGTCCGCCGCATCGACAACGCCGAGGTCCGCCGCCGCCAGATCGCACGGCTGGAGCAGCTGCGGGCGGAGCGGGACGAGGCCTCTCTCCGGGCCGCCCTGGACGCCCTGACGGCGGCCGCCCGCACCGGCGAGGGGAACCTGCTGGAACTGTCGATCGACGCCGCCCGGGCCCACGCGACCGTCGGAGAGATCAGCGACGCGCTCGAAACCGTCTACGGTCGTCATGTGGCCGAGATCAGAGCGGTGCAGGGCGTGTACCGCAACGAGGCCCGCGGCCCGGATTCGGGCGACGGCATCGAGGCCGGCGGGGTCGATGACGTCCGGGGCCGGGTGGACGAGTTCGCGGCCCGGCGCGGGCGGCGGCCCCGCATCCTGGTGGCCAAGGTCGGCCAGGACGGCCACGACCGGGGCCAGAAGGTGATCGCCACCGCCTTCGCCGATCTCGGCTTCGACGTGGACGTGGGTCCGCTGTTCGCCACGCCGGCAGAAGTGGCCCGCCAGGCCGTCGAGGCTGATGTGCATGTGGTCGGGGTGTCCTCGCTGGCCGCGGGACACATGACTCTGGTGCCGGAGTTGCGCGACGCGCTGGAGCGGCTCGGACGCAGCGACATTGCCATAGTCGTCGGCGGGGTCGTCCCCGATGCCGACGTCGACGAATTGCTGGCGGCGGGCGCGCTGGCTGTGTACCAGCCCGGGACTGTGATATCCGAGGCTGCCGCCGGACTGCTGGAGCACCTCTAGGCATGGACGAGTTGGTCGCCGGCGTGCTGGCGGGTGACCGCACGGCGTTGGGGCGGGCCATCACCCTGGTGGAGTCGACCCGGCCCGACGACCGCCGTCTCGCCCAGGAGCTGCTCTCGGCGCTGCTGCCGCATGCCGGGGGAGCCCACCGGGTGGGTATCAGCGGCGTGCCCGGTTCGGGCAAGTCGACGCTGATCGACACCCTGGGCGCCCGGCTGACAGGCGCCGGCCACCGGGTCGGCGTGCTGGCGGTCGACCCCTCGAGCACGATCACGGGCGGGTCGATCCTGGGCGACAAGACCCGCATGGCCCGGCTGGCCGCCGACGACCGCGCCTTCATCCGACCCTCGCCTTCGGCCGGAACGCTCGGCGGTGTCACCAGCACGACCCCCAACGCGATCACGGTCCTGGAGGCGGCCGGCTACGACGTGGTGCTGGTGGAGACCGTCGGCGTCGGCCAGTCCGAGGCGGCCGTGCATGCGTCGGTCGACTGCCTCTGTGTGCTGACGCTGGCCGGCGCGGGCGACGAGCTGCAGGCGGTCAAGCGGGGCCTGCTGGAACTGGCGGACGTGCTCGCGGTCAACAAGGCCGACGGCGCCAACGAGCAGGCGGCCCGCCTGGCCGCGGCCGAGCTCCGCCGGGCCCTGCCCCTGCTGGCCCCGACGAGCGAGGACGGGCCGACCCCAGTGATGACGGTCTCGGCGGCGACCGGAGCGGGAGTGGACGAGCTGTGGGAGTGCATCGCCGAGCACCGCCGCCTGCTCGAAGCGTCCGGCGGCCTGGCTCGCCGCCGGGCCCGGGGCCGCCTGGCCTGGATGCAGGTGCTGCTAGAGCGCGGCCTGCTCGAGCAGTTCGAGTCACGTCCCGGCGTTGCCGACCGCCGGGCCGACCTAGAGCAGGCCGTGGAGCGAGGCGAGATCACCCCCGAAGCCGCCGTCGACCAACTCCTATCGGCCTAGTGTTCCGAGTCGCTAGCTCATGGTGTATTGGCATGCGGCCAAGTCGCGCGGCATAGCGGCCCCTCCAGCCATTGTGCCAGCCGCGAGGTAGCCGTGCTGCCATCTGTGTGCAGAAACCTGTCATATGGACGGAAAACTGCACACAGATCGCCACGCCCTCACGCGTCCCCTGTGGCGCAGTGGGCACCCGCCGCCGGGCCGAGGCGTGTAGAGGCATGTCTGCCGCTAGTGACGTCCAGTGTCGCGGCTGCCAAGTAATGTTCAGGTGGCATGTCGTCACAGTCAAGGAGCCTGACTTGAACGGTTCTCAGCGCACCATCCGTTGTGGCCGCCGCAACCGCGCAAGACCTGCGCATGGCCGCTCCGACAAGGGCTCGGCTGCTGTGCGCCGGACCAAGTCGAGTGCCGTCCTCGCAGCCCTCGCAGCCGTCATTCTCGTCGCGTCGGCATGCAGCGCCGATCCCGATGCCGCGCCCGATCTGGATGCCATGAGCACACGAACCCACCGAAGGGCAGCCGGCTCCATCTGGCGCAATCCCGAACCTGTGCCACAAGCGATGACACCAGAGGCTCCGCGATGAGCGACATGTTCAAGCCCGTGCCCTGGACGGTGCAGGATCTTGTTGCGGCGGTGCAGTCTGGCGCTTTGCGCCTGCCGGACATCCAGCGGCCCTTCGTGTGGGAGAAGGTCAAGGTGCGCGACCTGGTGGACTCGATCTATCGCGGCTACCCGGTTGGAGAATTGATGTTCTGGAACTCCGCTGGCGATGACGGTCGAACGATCGGCTCGGAAGTGAAGACCAAGACTGCGACGGCCAAGATCGTCGACGGACAGCAGCGCCTGACGAGCCTGTACGCCGTCATGACAGGCGAGCCGGTCGTCGATGACGACTACCGAAGTGCGGCCATCAAGATCGCGTTCAACCCGTTCACCGAGCAGTTCGAGGTGCAGAGCGCCGCGCTGAAGAAGAGCCGCGACTGGATCCCAGACATCTCCGCCGTGTTCAAGAGCCCGTTCCAGGCAAGAAAGGCGTTCATCGGCCGATACCAAGAGGAGCATGAACTCAGCGAGGCTGACGAGGAGGAGCTCGAAGCCGTATTCGTTCGACTCCATGGCATCAGGGACTACCTGTTCACGGTGGTCGAGATTCAGCCCGACGCCGAGCGGGAACAGGTCGCCGACGTGTTCGTGAGGATCAACTCCGAGGGGGTCAACCTGACCCAGGCGGACTTCATCCTGACCTGGTTCAGTGTCTTCTGGGACGAGGGCCGCGAAGCGCTGGAGCGCTTCTCGCGCCACGCCAGGCTCACTGTCGAGACTGCGTCCGCGCAGGACGGCGAGCAAGTCTCGTGGACGCCGAAGAACCACTACATCGAGCCGGAGCCGGGGAGAATGCTCAGAGCGGTTGTAGCGGTCGGCCAGGGCCGCGCCCGCCTTCGGAACGCCTACAGCGCTCTGCGCGGACGCGACCAGCGGACTAGGCGTATCGACGAGGAGCAGCGCGACAGGGAGCTTGATCGCCTGAAGGCGGCGCAGAGCGAGGTGTTGAAGCCATCGCACTGGGACGGCTTCCTCCATGTGTTGGCGAAGGCCGGCTTTCGGTCAAAGAAGATGATCACGTCCAACAACACCGTGATCTACACCTACGCCCTGTGGCTGATCGGCTCGACAAGATTCAATGTGGACAAGGCGACGTTGAGCAGCCTCATGGCGAGGTGGTTCTTCATGGCACAGACCACGGGCCGCTACACGAACTCGCCCGAGAGCACCATGGAGGAAGACCTCGCTCGCTTCAACGACAGCAAGTCAACCAACCCGCAAGACTTCATCGCGATAGTCGACGGCGTGATAGCAACGGTGCTCACTCCAGACTTCTGGGAGATACGGCTGCCCGACGACTTCATCACGTCGACTACTGGAGCACCCGCGTACAAGGCGTACGTCGCCGCCCTCAACGTCCTCGACGCAGACCTGTTCGCCATCAACGAGAAGGTGAGGGACTGGATGGACCCCTCCGCGGGCACGGCCACGGGCGTGGAGACGCATCACTTGTTCCCGAGGGCGCACCTGAAGAGAGAGGAGATCACGACGACGAGGAGCATCAATCAGGTAGCCAACTATGCCCCAACGGACTCAGCGACCAACAAGATCATCGGGGATCGGCCACCAAGCGACTACTGGCCCGAACTGGCCGCAGCCCGCAAACTCACCGGCGAGGTGCTCATCAACCAGCAGTTCTGGCACGCGCTGCCGGACGGTTGGGAATCCATGAAGTACGAAGAGTTCCTCGACAAGCGCCGACACACCATGGCGCGAGTCACAGAAGAGGGCTTCCGACGGTTGTCCGACCCCCACTACAAGCCGAGCACCATCACAGCGAGCCGCGCCGCTGCCGAGCCGGAAGCGACCACGCCCCCCTCGCTCAGTGAACTGGTCGCCAGCGGAGTGCTCAAGGCGGGAAACATGCTCATTCCTGCCAATCCGGAGCGTGATAACACAATCGCCGAGATCACGCCCGATGCCCTCATCGAGCTAGACGGGCGCGTCTACGACTCGCCGCTGCGAGCGGCACGAGCCGACGGCGATGAGCGCTCCGACGGTTGGGACTACTGGGTTCTGCTGGACGACTCGGATCCGCCTCGGACGCTCCAGCAGATAGCGAACGGTATGGCTTCGTAGGCAGCGAACAGGGCTCACTCGCTGCCATGCTGCTTGCCACTTAGGACCGCTGGGGCTGCACCGCCATCCATGCGACTAGACGCACATCCTCGTTGCTGATTGGCCTGAGGGCTCAGAACACTAGCAGACGCCCGTGATGACGGGCCGCGGCCGACGGGCCTGATCGAGCCCTGACCCCCGGCCGGACCGGCAAGGTTCGGAACTGCCAGGCTCCGACCGGGCGTGGAGTTCAGAGTTCTCGAATCATGGAGTGTGTGATCTCTCCGAAAATTGGAGGCGTAGCCAAGGCCATGCAGTCGCTGCCCTCCGCCCGCTCCCGGGTGGACACGACCCGGCGCGGCGATCCCGCCCGCCTCTTCGTCGTGACCGCCCTCGGGCCCCGGCTACCAGACCGACGACAAGACCGCGGTCTGCCGCTGACCGCGCTCAAGCCCTGACCCGCCGAGATGTCATCGTGGTCGGCGGCGAGGTCCGCAAGAACACGCTGGCAATGGTCGACGCCACCACGATCGCCTCTATCGAGCCCCTCTTCGTCGACACATTGTTCATCAGCGACCGGTGGCTGAAGCCTGCGCTCAAGCCTTGGCGCCTGCCGGGCCATCAGTCGAGGAGGCCTTCGGCCGCGGCCTTGCGCATCGCCTCGCCTCGGTCGGACACTCCGAGAGCCTTCCACAGCTTGGACAACTCCCGGTACATGGAGCTTCGCGAGTAGCCGAACTCGTCGGCCAGATCGACGATCGCGGCACCCGACGCGACCCCCTCGAGCAGCCGCTGCTGAGCGTCGTCGAGCGCCTGCATCGACGGTGCGCCCATATGTCGCTGCACCGCGTCGGCGGCTCGTTCAAGGCGGCAGGCTCCCTCGCGGGAGGCCAGCGCGGCCAAGCGGTCGAAGCGGATCACCATCGGGGTGCGGTCATCGATCACAGGCGACTCACCCACGTCCGGCGTAGCCGCCCCAGCCCGCTCAGATGAGAGCCAGCCCATGATCGCGGCACTCGCGTTTCGCATGTAGCCAGCGACGATCACCCAGTCCTCGGCCAACTCCGCCTGGATGGCCTGTGTGGCCATCGTGTCGGCGCTGTGGTGGAACAACGAGGCGATGTCGCGCTGGTAAGGAGCAGGCAGCGACTCGCCATAGACGCGCACAGCCTCGGAGTGGTACTCCGCTTCCCACAGCCTGTAGTGAGGCCCCTCCGGCACCCCGAAGCGGTGGGCGTCCGTGATGGCGCGCGCCCCGCCGACGATGCGCCCGCAGGCCAGATGCGCCCTCGTCAACTCGTCGCCGCTCGACGCTGCAACAGCCACAGGACCCGAAACATATCGGCCGATCTGTCGCATCCACCGGTGGAGTTCGCCAACGTTGGCACACATGTCCCAGCAATCTGGGACATTCGCTTCACAACTTGACACACATGTCCCACACAACGCCGCCCACGCTGGACGTGCACACGCACAACGCCAACCAAGCGGAGTCACAGTGGCTTCGGCGCACGCGAAGGAGGACATATGGCACAGCAAGCGAAGCACGGCCTGCGGGCTGGCAAGCGAAGTCGACTCAGGTTGAGATACAAGGGCAAGATCATTTTCTTGGTCGCCGTCGTGGTCGCAGTCGCGGCTACAGGCTTGGCGCCTGCCGCCGCAGACGACGGCCTGCTCCCGGGGCCCATGGACCAAGACATCGGCACCGTCGACGAATCGGCGCCGGCCGAGACGCCTGATCTGTCGCCTTTGACCACCGTCGGGCCCGTAACAAACGTCGGCACCGGTACCCGGGCCGTCTCTAGCACCCTCGCAGGGTTGTCCGTCGCCGTCGACATGGTCGGCCTGACGGGCAGAGAGCGCAAGAGCAACGCCGACGGCACCACGACCATAGACGACATCACCGGCGGCGTGGACCTGACGATCCAGACCGACTCAACAGGGTTTGCCGTGTCCGCCGAGTTGGCGGCGGTGACGAGCCTGCATCAGTTGAGATTCGACGTATCGCTGCCCGGCGGCGCGACGCTCGAACTCGACGACGACGGATCGATCGATGTCGTCGACGCCGACGGGTTCACGATAGGGGCGTTCAAAGCGCCGTGGGCGCGCGCCGCCGACGGCACCGTCGTGGAGACTTCGTACACGGTTGAGGGCCGAACCATCGTTCAGTCAGTTGCTACTGCCGACGAGGCCCTCTACCCGGTCGTCGCCGACCCCGAGTTCGTCTGGGGGTGGGTTACCGGCACGATCTACTTCGATGTAGCCGAGACGGGGATGATCTGCTACGCCGCGTACAACTCGCTGATCTACATGATGGCAGGCGCTCCATTTTGGGCGTTGACCATGATCGGGAACGTGATTGCCGGGATGTTGGTGGTCGTGGCGCTCTTCGCTTGCAGTGTCAAAGCGCTGGGCCAGTGCCTCAAGATCAAGACCACCTTGGCCATGTCTGCGCACAGCGGCAGCCGTTGCACATAGAGTTGCCGGGGCCATGACACGACGGCATGCCATCGTCACGTTCCTAGTTGCACATGGGGCCGCGATCGCAGCCTATTGGACCGCTGTAGCAGTCCTGGGGGCCAACCTCCTTTACAGCTTCATGCTGTTCATGCCGTTCAGCCTGCTGTCTTCGCGGATTTTCTCTTACATGTGGCCGGACGCCGTGCCCTGGACACCGCCGTGGAGGGGTATCCGCCTGCCGAAGGACACGACCGACGACGCGGACCCGGCGGTCGCGGCGCGGTTACAGGCCATCAACATCGCCTTTCTGGCTGTGTCCGGCCTGGTGCTAGTCACGGTGGTGATCGACATCGTTCGCTCGGTGACAGGGACCTCGCCATGAAGCGGCAAACAGCCCGCCGCAAGCCCGCAGCCCGGTCTCCGCGCACGCTGGCGGATGTGCACCCGTAACGGCTCGCCAGCCTGGTCCTCGACACCGAGCCCCCGACGGCATCGCGGTCGTGCCTATATCTTGACGACCGGTCCCTTCACAGTCGACTAGTCGTGAGGGCGCAAGTCATTCAGTGCATGACGGCGACTCGCGTGTGTTGATGCGTCGGGTTCAAGCACTGCGCCGCGGAGCCTCAGCAATGTGGACACAGCGTCCGTGCGAGAGGCTCGGCGTCTGCCCAACGATCACCGGTTGACCATCGGCAGCACTTCCACGGTTGCACGCGCCGTGCGGAACGGGCGCGGTCAGGTGGCCAACCACCGCCGGCAGGTCACGGCCTGCCGGGGGCTAGCCGGAGGCGGAGACGTGGACGAAGCGGGTGGTCCCGGCGCCGAGGTGCTGCCAGCGGTTTACGGGTGGCCGTTGAGTAGATCATCGTGTCGCCCGCCGGGAGCCGGTGGGTGATGATGTAGCGGTGATCCGGTTCCTCTCATGTATGAATGGTCAGAAGCGTATTGACATGAGGTTGGCTGTCACATAGTTTTGTAGGCGAGCTTCGCCGCCGGGCGTCCACGGCGCGCCGACAAGGGAGACTCGGTCATCCAGCCCGTGTGGCCCTGCGGGAAGGTTCTGCCGGGAAAGGTTCTGCCTGATTTGATTGCTTAACGGCGCAAGTCGTCGCGAATGATCCTCAAGAAATTGAGAAGGTCGCCGAGTGATCCCTCGCGGGCGACATCTCGCACGATTGATCCCAGGGCCGCATCATCGGAGATCTTCTTCCTCGCGTCGAGGACGGCCCGATCTAACGTTCGACGGCCGGATTCGGGACGGCGAGCCTCAGGGGTTGCATCCTCCCGACTTCGATGTTCCGGTGCTCGTCGGGAGTGAGGCCTACGCGCGGGAGCAGCTGGTGGCGCCGGGTCATTGTGGGAGGCTCTCCGCCTGACCTCGGGCCGGCGCTTGATCAGCAGCGTCTGGCCGAAGTTGGTTCGTACCCATTCCCAGGCGAAGTCCCGGCGGGCCGTGTAGATGGCTTCTTCTTGCAGCCGCTTTGCAGGTCCAAGACCTTCGACCGCTAGGTCGCCGTTGTCGCTCACCAGGGCATCTGCCTGGGTCGCGGGTGCAGACCAAGTGAGGAGGTCGGGGTAGGAGTGGTCGTCGGCTTGCTCTCCCCTTGAGACCGCGACTAGACGATCGGCTTCGCTCTCGAGGTAGGGGCTGTCGAGGGGTTGCTCAGGAGGGTCCCCAGCTTCGTCGCAGGCGCCTAGCAAGGCTCCGGCCATGCTGGCGATCGTGTCCGTGTCGGTGCCGATGGCGTTTGCCGCGGATACCACACCCTCGTGCGCTTTGGACGCAGTTGCTGCCAGCACCGCGGCAGCGACGGTTGTGAGGATCCCGCTGCCCTGTTGCTCTCGGGCGCTCAGGCCTAGACGGCTGACGATCCCCGCGTAGGTGGCGTCGAGGCTGTCGGTGGCCTCTACGCCGTCTACGGCGTTCTTGATGGCGCCGCGCAGTTCATCGACGGTGAGATGCCAAGCATCACTGAGCCGTTCTCCGGTCTCTCGCTCCCATAGGCCGCTCCATGTCGGCCCCAGAGTCGGGTGATCCTTGATCAGATGGAGCGCGTTGCCGACATGGTCGGCGATGTCCACGCATGTGTCGGAGTCGGGAATCGTGCCGGTACCTAGGCAGTGGGCAAGGGTTGCCGCATGGAAGCAGGCGCCGACGATGGCCCGGGGGTGTCCGTGGGTGCAGACGCTGTCCGCGATCACATCGAGCATGTAGCCTCCGTCCAGGTCCGGCGAGGCCCAGACGTGGGGGTGGATGCGCATGGCCGCACCGTTGCCGCCAGCCTTCGCCCAGCCGGCGAAGGTGTTGGCGTACCACAGGGTCGATGGCTTCCCGAGGTTCTTGGCCGCAGCCTTGGAGGCCCGGCCGCCGCCGAGCGCGTACGAGAGCCAGACGGGCAGTTCGACGCGGCCGAACGTCTCGACGTCGAAGCCGTGGCCGCCGATCGAACGGCTGACGGCCATTCGTAGCTGAGTGTCGTCGGACCAGCACCCGGCGGGAAGCGACACGTCGACGCCCCGCCTGCCGCCGATCCGTCTCTTCCACTCCATGAGGTGATCGAGCGGCGCGCCCCGAGTCCGCCGTTCGAGTCCCCTGCGGTCCACAAGTTCGCTGACGAAGCCGAGTGCGTCCCCGTAGGCCGCCCAGAGCATTGAGCCCCGTGCCCGCGCAGCGCGCTCATGTCCAGTGTCGTCGACGGCGCGGGGTCTGACGCCGGCAACCACCTGCGATGAGCGCTCAGGATCCTGAGCCCTCACTACTTGCCCGCCCTCGGTCCCGCTGTCGAGGTTCGCCTCATGATCATCGGCACGGTCCATCCGGGACAGCGCTGCTTGCTTGTCGCTGGAGTCGTCGACGCCGCGAGGCGCCATGTCGACGGCAGGTTGGGCCGCGTGTTGAGCCTGCTCTGCATGCCGGTCGCCGACTCCGCCGTCGGGCCACAGTTCTGGTTGAGAGGCTTGGCTCGCATCGGTCATCGGAATGCCTCCGGGCTGTCAGCTGGCGATGTTCGTGTTGCGGTCAGCGGGCGCGGATCTCCAGGTTGCGGCGGTTGGTGATCTTGTAGTTGCGGTGGTCGTGGGTGATCCAGCCGAGCTTGACGAAGGCGTGGATGGCCTTGTTGACCCGCTCCCGGCTGGCGCCCACCATCGCGGCCAACTCCTCCTGGGTGAGGGGCATCTCGAACTCGTCGCTGTCGCCGGCCATGTCGAGCAGGCGCTTGGCAGTGCGGCCCATCACATCGAGGAACACCGTGTCCGACAGTGCCTGGTCCATGGTCCGCAACCTTCTGGCCAGGAGCTGGACCGCGCTCCACAGCGCCGAGGGTGTGTTCTCGTACAGGTGCCGCAACTCCTCGTAGGGGACCATCAGGACCCTCGACTCCTCCAGGGCCCGAGCCTGAGCTGAGCGGTTCGACCCGTCTAGGAAGCCCATCTCGCCGAACAGCTCGCCGGGACCGAGCACCGCCAGCAGCGACTTTCGCCCGTCGCCGGACTCTTGGGCGATAGCGACCCGTCCCGACAGCACCAGGTAGCACTCGCCGGGCTCGGCTCCCTCCTCGAACAGGACGACGCCCCGCTGAAACGACTGCACCACGCCCGCGGCCGCGATGTGATCCAGCTGCCCGTCGTCGAGCTCAGCGAAGAGAATCGTCTCTCGCAGAGCCTCCCGCAGCGAGGCGGGAGAGGCCGCGATGGCAGCCTCGAAAATGGCGGGGGTGGTGTCGGACATGGCAACGGCCCACACTAGTGGCGGTGAGCACAACTGATCATGAGCCAAACGACGCGGCGGGGACCGGTGTCTGGGCGATTGTGGTGGCGGCCGGCGAGGGCAACCGTTTCGGGGGCGCCAAGCAGTTCCAGCCGCTCGGTGGTCGGTGCGTGATCGACTGGGCTGTGCACGGGGTCGCCCGCGCTTGCCAGGGGGTGGTGGTCGTACTCCCGGAGGCCCGGACCGTCGGCGACGACGCCTGGTCGCCGTCTCCGGTCCCCTCTGGATGCGGCGGCGAGGTGGTGGTGGTGGCCGGCGGGGTGCTGCGCTCCGACTCGGTCAGATGCGGTCTGAGCCGTGTTCCCGGCGACGCCGGGATCGTGCTGGTTCACGACGGAGCCCGGCCGCTCGCCGGCGACGGCGTGTTCAGGCGGGTGATCCAGGCCGTGCGAGACGGCGCCGACGCAGCCGTTCCCGTGATCGACCTGACCGACACGATCCGGCGCCGCAGCGGCGGTGTCGCCGACCGCAGCGAGTTCGTGGCCGTGCAGACGCCGCAGGCCTTCCGGGCCGATGTGCTGCGGGCTGCGCACGCCGCAGGAGCAGACGCCACCGACGACGCCACCCTGGTTGAGGCGGCCGGCGCGACGGTGACGATGGTTGCGGGCGACAGCCTCAACCTCAAGATCACCGAACCCCACGACCTTGCCGTGGCCGAGGTGCTGTTGAGCGCCGGCGACGGTTGCGACCGTGTCGGAGGCGGCCGTGCCGGTTGCGGCCGTGCCGGAGGCGACCGTGGCTGACCATGGCATGCGCGTGGGCCAGGGCTTCGACATCCACCGCTACAGCGACGATCCGGACCGGTCGCTGGTTCTCGGCGGTGTCCGGTTCGAGGGTCAGCGGGGCCTCGACGGACATTCCGACGCCGACGTCGTCGCTCACGCCTGCATCGAGGCGTTGTTGGCGGCCGCCGGGCTCGGAGACATCGGGCAGCTCTTCAGCGACACCGACCCGGCCTGGGCTGGAGCCGACAGCATCGAGCTGCTTCGACTGGCCGCTCATGCGGTGCGCGACGCCGGATGGGATCCCGTCAACGTGTCGTGCAGCGTCGTGATCGACGCTCCCCGGATCGCTCCCCACCGCGACGCCATGCAGGACCGGCTCAGTGCCGCAGCCGGCGCGCCGATCAACGTCACGGCCCGACGCAGCGAGGGCGTGGGCGCCCTCGGCCGCGGCGAGGGCGTGGCCGCGTGGGCGGTCGCCCTGGTGGCCCGGCGCAGCGAGAGTTCGGATGGCGTCGGCGCGGGTGAGCGGCTGCGGTGAGTGGTGGACTGTGCTGGTGAGCGGCTGCGGTGAGTGGTGGGCGGCTGCGGTGAGTGGTGGGCGGTTGCGGGTGAGCGGCTGCGGTGATTGGGGACTGTGCTGGTGGCGGCCGCGGTGATTGGCGGAATGTGGCAGTGAGCGGCCGCAGAGAAGGCACGGGCTGCGGTGGGCCGTCCTAACCGGTCGCGCCGCCCGAGACCCGGGCCGAAGCCACGGTCGAGTTCAGGCGGGCCGGGCCCCCGGCCGCGTGCCGCCAAGTCCGCGGAACGAGAGCGAGGCGGTCTGGGCGGCACGCAGGTGGAGGGGCGTCAAGCGGTTCGCGAGCTGCTTCTGGCCGGCCGGCGAAGGACCCGTACAGTGATGCTGGCCCGGGGCCTGGATCCGGCCCCCATCGTCGAGCACATCGTCGAGTTGGCCCGCGAGCAGCGGGCCGCGGTCCGCGAGGTCAGCCGCACCGAACTGGACTCCACCGCCCGGACCGAGGCGCCCCAGGGCGTTGTCGCTCTGGCTGATCCGCTTCCCGAGACCGACTTGGCCGACCTGGTCGAGCAACGCGGCGCGGACTCCGCCGGCCGCGATGCCCGGGGTGTGGGTGCGCCGTTCCTGCTGGCGCTCGACGGGATCACCGATCCGGGCAATTTCGGCGCCGTCCTCCGCACCGCCGAGTGCGCGGGGGTCACCGGGGTGGTGCTGCCCCGCCACCGCTCCGCCCGGATCACGCCGACGGTGGCCAAGGCGGCCGCGGGGGCGGTGGAGCATCTGAGGTTCGCGGTCGTGCCCGGCATTCCGTCCGCGCTGCGAACCCTGAGCAGCCACGACGTGTGGACGGTCGGGCTCGACGCGGCAGGGCCCCGGCCCCTCCACGAACTCGAGCTGGCCGGCGAGGCGGTGGCCCTGGTCCTCGGCTCCGAGGGTAGGGGCCTGTCGCGTCTCGTCGCCCAGCGCTGCGACGTGCTGGCGTCGATCCCGGTGCACGGGGCGCTGGGATCGCTCAACGTGGCGGCCGCGGCCGCGGTGGCCTGCTTCGAGATGGCCCGCCGCCGCTGACCAGCAGGCAGGCTTCGCCGACCAACTTCCGGCGGTTAAGGGGAACTATTCCCCACAACCGCCGGAAGTTCGATCAGGAGCCCTGGCCCCGCTCGTCGCAAGGACGACGGCGCGTCATCGCGGCAGTGCGGGTGGCGTCCTGCCTGACTCCGCTGGTCGCAAGGATGACGGCCGTGACTAGATTGACCCTCCATGGCCGGCAGTGGCACAGGGGATCCCCCGCCTCCTCCACAGGAACCTCTCCCCCCTGCTCCCCTCCCGCCGGAGCCTTCGCTCCCTCCTCCGCCGGGCCCGCTGCCGCCTCCGCCCTCCGCCCCCGAGCCGTTGCCTGCGCCGCGCCCGGCTCACGGCGCGAGCGCCGCGCTCGATGCGCCGCCCGTGCCCCAGGCGGCTGTCCCCGCTGAGTTGGCGTCCTTCGGCAGCCGGGTTGCGGCCAGGGTGCTCGACACTGCCCTGAAGGCCGCCGCAGCCATTGTCGCTGCTGTGGTCGTCGTGCTCTCGCTGTGGGAGTGGCTCACCGAGTCGTTCAGCATCTGGGGTGACAGCGGGCCGTTGCCGGCCTCGGCCGTCGGTGGGTTGATGGCTGCGGGGGCGATACTGCTGGCGATCCCGGTCTACGAGGTTGCGATGGTCGCCGTCAGGGGGCAGACGATCGGCAAGAGGGTCGCGGCCATCAAGGTGGTGCGCCTCGACAGCGACAGTCCGCCCGGGTGGGGCCGGGCCATCGGCCGCTGGTTCCTTCCCGTGGCCGCCTTCTGGATCGGACAGGTCCTCTCGATTCTGATCCTGGTGGGCCTTCAAGAGGCGTCGGGAACAGGCACAGAGCTTGGGCTGGGGCTGGGGCAAGTCACTCAGTTGCTGGCGCCGGCGTTGTGGCTCGTGGTCCGCCTGTCGGCGATATGGAGCCGTGATCGACGGGGCTGGCACGACTATCTGGCCGGCACCCGCGTTGTGGAGGCGTAGGTTCGGATCGGGGCCGTTTCCGCGGGCTAGCTCTCGCCCATCGTGTCGGCCAGGGCGGCCGCGGCCTCCGCGGGGCGGCCCGCGATCACGCCGTCCACGCCCAGAGTGTCTGGGAATCGCTCGCGCCTGCAATGATGGCGGCTCTGCCGCGCGCCCGAGCCCGACCCGGAGGATCGCCGACCATGCCGATGGACATCGACCGATTGACCGAACTGTTCGGGCTGGACGGCAAGACCGCGGTGGTCACCGGCGGCAGCAGGGGCATCGGCCGCATGATCGCCGGCGGCCTGCTCGACGCGGGCTGCAGGGTCATCATCTCGGCCCGCAAGGCCGAACAGCTCGCCGCGGCTGCCGGGGAGCTGTCGGCTCAGGGTCCGTGCGAGGCCGTGCAGGCCGACCTGTCCACGCCGGAGGGCTGCCAGGCGCTGGCAGCAGCGGTGAGCGAGCGGCTGGACTCGCTGGACATCCTCGTCAACAACGCCGGGGCCAGTTGGGGCGCTCGGCTGGACGAGTTCCCCCTGGACGGCTGGAACAAGGTGATCGACACCAACCTGCGGGGACCGTTCCTCCTCACCCAGGGGCTCCTGGGGCTTCTGCGGTCCGCCGCCCGTTCCGAGGCGCCGGCCCGCGTGATCAACGTCGCATCGGTCGACGGGCTGAAGGTGCCCGACATGGAGACCTACTCCTACTCGGCGTCGAAGGCGGGGATCATCCACCTCACCCGCCATCTCGCCAAGCGGCTCGCCCGCGACCACATCACCGTCAATGCCATCGCCCCGGGCCCGTTCGACTCGAAGATGATGGCGTTCATCCTCGACGACCCCGACGCCCGGGCCGCCCTCGCGGGCCATGTGCCGTTGGGTCGTATCGGCCAGCCCGACGACATGGCCGGCGCCGCGGTCTATCTGGCCTCGCGGGCCGGGTCCTACCTCACCGGCGCCACCGTGCCCGTCGGCGGAGGCATCAGCCTCGCCGACTGACCCCGACGAGGGGGTTTGGCAGCGTTTTGCACGGATGGCGTGCGTTCTGCTGCCAGTTCCGGTTCGGGAAGGGGGCCACCGAGGGATTTGGCAGCGTTTTGCACGGGTGGCGTGCGTTTGCTGCCAGTTCCGGTTCGGGAGGGGGCCGCCGAGGGGTTTGGCAGCGTTTTGCACGGGTGGCGTGCGTTTTGCTGCCAGTTCCGGTTCGGGAGGGGCGCCCAGGGGTGGCAGCGGATTTGAGGGCGGCGCTCAGGCGAGGCTCACGGGCAGCGACTTCAGCGCGTTGTTCAGGTTGGAGCGCTGGCGCATCGGCTCACCCGCCAGCTCGACTGTTCCGAAGCGGGCCAGCAGCTCCTCGAAGAACACCCGGCCCTCGAGCCGGGCCAGGTGCACCCCCAGGCAGAAGTGGGCGCCGATCCCGAACGACAGGTGCGGGTTGGGACTGCGGGTCATGTCGAACGACTGGGGGTCGTCGAACACGGCCTCGTCGCGGTTGGCCGAGGTGTAGACCATCGCCACCTTGTCGCCCGCCGCGATCGGCTGACCGGAGATCTCGGTGTCGGTCACCGCGGTGCGCCGGAAGTAGTGCAGCGGGTTGGCCCAGCGCAGCACCTCCTCGACCATGCCCGGTATCGACTCCGGCCGCCGGCGCACCTCGGCCAGCTGTTCGGGGTGCTGCAGCAGGGCGAGCAGCCCGCTGGACAGCATGGTGCGGGTGGTGTCGTTGCCGGCGGTGACCAGCTGCACGAAGAAGCGGCCGAAGTCCACGTCGGTCATCATGCGGCCGTCGAAGGGGCTGCCGAGCAGCACGTCGGTGAGGTCCTCTTGCAGCGGCATCGTGCGCCGGCGAGCGGCGAAGCCCATCGCGTACATGGCCATCTCCACGCTGGAGGAGCCTCGCTCCGACGGATCGGCTATGTCGGGGTCCTGGCCGCCGGAGTTGCGCTCGGCCAGGGCATGGATCGTGGCCCAGTCCTCGCGGGGGAGACCCAGCAGTTCGCCCACCACCGCGCTGGGCAGCTGGGCGCACACGTCGTGGGCGAACTCCACCTCCACCCCGGCCGGCGAGGCGACCCGGGCGTGGACCGGGTCCAGGATGCCGGCGGTGATGGCCCGGATGCGCTCCTCCAACCGCCCGATGACCCGGGCCTTGAACTCCGGCGAGACCGGCTTGCGATAGGCGGTGTGGCGGGGAGGGTCCATGGCCAGGAGCATGTCGCGCATGGCTTCGAGGCTCGCCGGTTCGAGGTCCTCGATCACCACCCCGCCCTCCGAGGCCGAGAACAGCTCGGGATGGCGGGCCACATGGACCACATCGGCGTGGCGCAGCACCGCCCAGTAGCCGGCTTGACCCGGCACGTCCTGCCAGCACACGGGCCGCTCACGGCGCAGCCTCGAGAAGGCGTCGTGCGGTGGGCCGTCCACATAGACGTCCGGCGAGTAGATGTCGGGCGGGCTGTCGTCGGCGACCGCTTGGTTCATTGGGCTGGCTCCCGTGCTCGCGGGCGCGATCGTATATCGAGGCTGTCGGCGGTGTGGAGGCGGTCGTCGGGGACTATGCCCAGGTCTTCAACGGCACGCGGAAGATCTGCCAGCTGTGGCGTCGGTACAGATCCGCTGAGGGTGTGGTGAAGAGAGCCCGCTGGTTGCTGTAGCACACAACGGTACAGAGCCGCTGCCCCGAGGTTCCACGCGCTCCTGGCAACCCGAGGCGATTCGCCGTGACTACAAGGAGGACCGCGTCCGGCCGCATCCTCGCGGAGGCCGGTCTCGGCGCCGTCGCCGAGGACCAGCGACTACGACATCACAGCGCTGCGCATGCGCCGCCGAGGCCGGCCCGCCATGGGCTCGGGTCCGGCTGAAGTGGTGCCCGTGCGCATCGACCCGGAACTGCGGGCCGCGGTCGCTGCCCGGGCCGAGACCGACGGCATTTCAGGAGCTTGGCACCGGCCGTCTGGAGGCGTGGGCGGTTCCTAGCCGGATTCCTCGTGTGCCAGGGCTCGGATGACGAATCTGGCCATCTGGGCCCGGCTGGTGGGCTGCTGGGAGCAGAACCTGAGCGGGTCGGTGGAGCAGCCCGCGGTGATGCCCGCGGCGAACAGGGCGTCGATGTCGGACTCGTGGACGCTGCCAACGGTGTCGTTGAAGCCGGTTGGCGGCGCGTCGGCCAAGTCGAAGGCCCGCACCAGGAAGGAGGCCATCTGAGCGCGGCTCGTGGGTTCGTCGGGGCAGTATCGGGGCGGCTGTCCGGTGCATCCGACGGTGATGCCGAGATCTGCGACCCGCTCGACGTGGCCGGCCCACCACACATCGCTCACGTCGTCGAAGCGGGACCTGACGGCGGTGGGGAAGGGGTCTTGGCCGTCGATTACCCGTACGAGCCACACTGCCACCTCCCAGCGCATTATGGGCTCCCGGGGGCACAGGCGGCCGCTGCCGCAGCCGGTGCGGGCCATTACTCCCTGCGCGGCCAGGTCGACGAGCGCGGCCGTGTGCTCCCCGCCCCGGTCGAGATCGGAGAACTCCTCGACCGGATCCCGCGGCG
Source organism: Acidimicrobiaceae bacterium (assembly GCA_026710865.1). Taxonomy (GTDB): domain Bacteria; phylum Actinomycetota; class Acidimicrobiia; order Acidimicrobiales; family Aldehydirespiratoraceae; genus Aldehydirespirator. The sequence goes on along the minus strand of JAPOQG010000221.1, from coordinate 23,713 downwards.
GGGGATCCTCCGGCGGAGGTGGCGGAGGAGGCGGTGGAGGCGGTGGAGGCGGAGGCGGCGGCGGTGGAGGCGGAGGTGGCGGCGGAGGCGGTCTGATTGTGATCGAGACGCTGGCCTGCGCGGAGTCGTCGGCTGTGGATGCCTGATAGGTGAAGGTGTCGCTGCCGTGGAAGTTGAGGTCGGGGGTGTAGGTGACGGTGTTGTCGCCGTTGACGACCGCCGTGCCGTGGTCGGGGGCCTGGAGCAGTGTCAAGGTCAAGGGGTCGTTCTCGGGGTCGTGGTCGTTGGCGAGGACGTCGATCACTACGGGGACGTTCCTCGCGGTGGTGGCCGTGTCGTCGGACGCGAAGGGGCCTTCGTCGACGTCGGTGACGGTGACGGTGACGGTGGCGGTGTCGTCGATGCTGGCGTCGAGACTGCTGTCGACTGCCTTGTTGTCGGTGACCGACAGTGTGAGGGTGTAGGTGGCCTTGGCCTCGTGGTCCAGCGGGTCGCGAGTGGACAGCTGCCCCGTGGATGTGTCGAGTGCGAACGCGTCGGCGTCGGTGCCCGACATCGAGTACGTCAGCGTGTCGCTGTCGGCGTCTGTGGCCGCGACGGCCGCGCCGATGCCGGTCGCCGCCGGGGTGTTCTCCGCGATGCTGCGGGAGACGCTGCCGGAGGGGAATTCGGGCGCGCGGTTGGGACGCGCGATGGTGTGGGCCGCGGCGGGAACGACGGTCAGCTTGGCGCCGTCGGGCGCGCACACCCCGGCGGGGCTGCTGTCGCAGGCCTGGTCGGCGAGAAGGCTGAAGGAGACATCGGCTGTGTCGCTGTCGGGCGCCAGGGTGAACTTGTAGGCGTGCGCCCGCGAGCCGGCCTCGAGCCGCGGCTCGATCGACTCGACCGACGCTCCGGCGACCGACACGGAGGCGGTCTCGGTGAAGTCCGCCACCGGCCGGTTGAACGCCACTGTCACGGTGGGCCGGTCCGAGGCGCCGCTGTGACCGACCGAGGTGCCGGCGCCGGCGACGATGGTGGCCTCCAGCGGCGGCGCCGCGGCCGCCAGCACCGCCGGCGACAGCGGCAGGGGCCGCGGCGAGGGCGACCCGCCGGTCCGGCTGCTGATCGAGAACTTCTCCAGGCCGGTGTCGGGATCGACCTGGGTGACGGACTTGTTGGGCGCCGACGATTGCGGCCAGTTGCCGCCGAAGTTGGGTATCCAGCCGCCCCAGCTGACCAGCCAGTCCCCGTTGTCGAGCGCTTCGACGTGACCCCTGAACTGCCCGACCCGTGAGCGTGTGCCTCCCAGGGAGTGGTCCCGCACGAAGACCGCCTCGCCGTTGTCGTGGTCCAGCGCGTACTCCACGGCGCGGCTGTAGGCGCCGGTCCTCTCCACGAGCAGTTCGTCGGTCCAGGCGTCGGGCATGCACTCCACGCCGTTGTCGAACAGCAGGAGGCGCTCGCCGGGCAGCAGCGCAGACCCGTGCTGGCCGCAGAACTGCCCCTCGCGATCGCCGATGAACCTCAGCGGCGCCGGGCCCTTGCCCGCAGCCTCCCACTGCTCGTCGCTCAAGTTGGAGAGGCCCAGGCGCCACACGACCTTGTGGGGCTCCGCCGAGTCGGGATCGATTCGCAGCACCTGATTGCAGCCCCGGAATGACGCCACGATGTCGCCGTCGATGAACTGCACCGTGTTGACGTGCGCATAGTCCCCGCCTCGAAAGCTGACGAATTTAGGCTTGCAGTCCTCCAACGGGATCGCGTCATAGGAGTTCCACAGGAACTGCGACACGCCGCCCGTCCCGTCCTGCGCGGGCGGGGTGCGGATCTGTATGACGGAGTCCCTGACCTCCTCTTCGGTACCGAAGGGATCGTCGCTGTCGGTGTCGGTGAATGTCAGGTGGCTGAGGTCGCGCGTGGTCGGCTCGTAGGCGATGAGCAGGTAGTTGCCGTCGTCGAGGATCGCAGCGTCGTGATAGTCGGTGGTCTTCACCGGCGACACCATCGCGACGTCGTGCACCTCCTCGAGGCTGTCGTCGAGGACGGTCCAGTGGATCCGGCCGTCCGAGTCCGCCGCGGCATAGATGTACCGGTACTCACCGACGGAGGGGACCCAGAACACGCGGAAGTACCCGCAGTTCCTATTGCCGCTCCAGTACCACCTGGTGGCGCCGTTCGGGTCGATGATGGCCACCCGGCCGCACTCCCCCAACAGGATCAGGTCCTCGATGACGCCGGCTGCGCCCGATGCGGTCTCGACGGAGGCCTCGAGCAGGGCGTTCAGCGTGCATCGCACGAAGTAGTCGGTGGCGGCGCCGCTCGAGCTTGCCAGCGTGATGCGGACCTCGCTGTGGTCGCGGACGGCGACCTCATGGGTTGCGCCGCCGGCGACCTGAGTGCCGTCGACGGAGAGCCGCACGCCCGCTGCCGCTGTCGGGGTGATGGCCATGGTGTCGCCGCCGGCGGCGCAGCCGATGCTGTAGTGCAGGACCGCCGGATCGAAGGAGGGCTTCAGCGCGCGGCTCGGAGAGGCGGAGGCGGCGGTCGACACCGACAGCGCGCTCAGCAGTTCCGCAGTGACGACCTGTTTGGTCTCGGCCGTCGCGCTGTTGCCGCCGGCGTGACCGTCCGTGTAGGTGGCTGTGACCCGCAGGAAGCGCCCGGCGTCGGCCACGGCGGCCGTGTGGGTGGACGCGGTGCCGGCCAGCGTCTCCCAGCCGCCGCGGCCCACCGAGCGCTCCCACTTGTAGGTGGCGGCGCCGGTGACCCCGTCAGGATCCTCCAGCGCCGCAGTCAGGGTGTCGCCGAGGCCCGGCCGCGTCGGCGACAGCGTCAGCGTGCCCGGCTCGGGCTTGTCGCTGACGGTGACCTGCACGCTGAGCGACTGCGCGCCGCCGTCGGCCTCGGCATGCACCGTCACCTCGTAGACGCCGTCGGTGTCGTCGTCGGCAGGGGTCTCGTAGTCCGGCGGCGGTGAGAACAGGCGACCGCTGGGCGCCGCCAAGCTGAACCGGAGCGCTCCGCCGGGGTCTTCTATGCTGAACCGCGACGCGTCGTCTCCCGACAGCCGCCACGAGATTCCGTGCGCGTCCGCGGCCGACGACGCCGAATAGGTCGCAACGCGACCCGGCCAGTTCTCGGGGTGGCTGACCGCGGACTGCCCCGAGACGCTCGTCAACTCGATGACGTTGGCAACCGTCACCTCCAGCGTCTTCGTGTCGGAGTCGGTCCCGTCGCTCACGCTCACCGTGACCTCGTAGACCCCGTCGGTGTCCGAGTCGCCGGGATCCTCGAAATCCCTCGTCGAACCGAACGACAACACCCCGGCCGCGGTCAACGCGAAGAGGCTCTGGTCAGCGCCGCCCGCCAGCGACCAGGTCAGATCGACCGCAGCGGTGTCGCTGTCGACCGCCGCCAGCGTCGCTACCGCGGTGACTCCCTCCGGCACCGACAAGGAAGCAGCCGTGCTGATCTGAGGCGGGGACGACTGCGCCGAGGCCGTCGACGCGCCCGCTGCCACCAGCACGGCCACAGTAGCGGCCAAGACCAGCCCCCCCCCCTCGGCGCTCCAACCCATGTCCTCACGAACTGCCGCCTGCCCGCTCGGTCCCGGAGAAGGCTCGTCGGCTCAGGTCTTGCGCGCCGCGCGGGCCGGCTCATCAAGCGGGCCGGCAGCGCACCGTCGGAGACCGAGTCGCGCCAACACCGAGCAGTCCTCAACCGCATAGCGAGCCAGTGCCATGCCGTCTATGACCGTTCCCCCGGATCAAGATCCACGAAGTCAGTGTAGCCCCTGGCCAAATCATGCACCAAGCCAAACGACCAACCAGTGAACACTACGTGAACCATATGCTCGGAGCCGATTCGCTGGACAGACGAGGCGGGCATCGTGATACTGCGGCGCGGCCAGGTCGACCGATGCTCGCGGCGAGGCGGGCCTGGCCACGCTGGAGTGGCTGCTGGTGGCGGCCGCGGGTCTGGCGGCCCTTGCGGTGGTGGTGCAGGCGGCCTGGGGCGTTTGTCGATGGTGATGGCTGATCCGCCACAGTCGTTGGGCTCGATCGCCCCTGCAAAAAATGCTAAATTCGCGCAATAGACGCGCAATAGGCTAGGCTGGGGAGCATCGATCATCCCTTCACTCCTGGGTTCGGGCAGCGCCCTCCGGTTCTGGCGGGACGCGAGCCCCTCCTGTCGTCAGCGGCTGCGGCGCTGGCCGCAGGGCCGTCCCATGACTCCTTCGTCCGGCTGATGATGGGTCCTCGGGGGGCCGGCAAGACGACACTGTTGAACGAGATCGAGCATGAGGCCGAGTCCGCCGGATGGCGTGTTATCAGCGTGGACGCCAACGTGAACCCGCGATCTGAGGACAGTGTCCTGTCCATGATCGAGGAGGGGTGCCTGGAACACATCGACGACATCTCCCCAGATGCCAAGCGGCGACTCACGGGACTCAACATCGCGCAGGTGCTTGGCGTGAACTGGACGAACCAGCCGGCCCGGAAGCGATCCCTGCGACGCATGTTGGAGGGATTGGTCGACGCGGCGGTCGCTGAGGGCGGGGCCGGGGTGCTGGTGACAGTAGACGAGTTCCACAATCTTCCCGAAGACGAGGCCAGCAGCCTGTCGTCTTCGCTGCAGCGTGTGACTGAACGCAACAAGAAGCGGCTCGCCTTCATCGGGACCGGACTGGCTCAGATGAAGCACACCTTGTTGAAGCAGCCTGGGTTCACTTTCTTCCGACGCTGTGACCACAACACCGTCGGGCATTTGAGCCTGGACGATGCCATGGCTGCCATCGAGGGACCCCTCGCAGACGCCCATGTGCAAATCGACGGGCCAGAACTCGTGCGTGCGGCATCGGCTACCCGCGGGCTCGCGTACGCCGTCCAGTCGATCGGGGCGCATTTGTGGAGAGCGTGCGGCGGTCCTCCGGGACCAATCACCGCAGCGCATGTTGACGCAGCCGTCCCGCTGATGGAGGACGACGTGGCAGACAAGGTGATCACTCCAGTCTGGTCGAGGCTCTCGGCGGCGGACAAGCGGTTCCTGTTCGCGATGCTGCCCGATACGGCCAACTCGTCGCTGGTGTCGATAGGGGACCGGCTGGGCAAGCCCTCCGCCCATGTCCACACCTACAAGGGCAGGCTTCTCGACGAGGGTGTCGTCACTGAGTCGCCTCTAGGAGATCTGGCGTTCACAAGTGTCGCCGTGCGTTACCGCGCGACACAGGAGCAGGCGTTGGAGGCCATGTCGTCGCAGGAATCGCTGCGGCTGAGCGCGCAGATTCCGACCGAGGACACCCCGTCGGGTTCTCTGCTCGCGCCGCTGCAACCGCCAGCGACATGCGGCGTGCCCATGCCCCGCGCCAAGAAGCCCTGCGTGCTCCCCGAAGGGCACAGCGGGCCACACCGCTCGGTGCTCCCGAAGCCAAGATAGGCGGTCTCGTTGGGCTCTGGTGCGGGCGCGTTCTCGGCGTTGCGCGGCGAGCAGGTCGGGGTCGCGGGCGTTGGCGTTGCGCCATCGCAGGTGGGCGTGCAGCCGGCGGGTGAGCACGGTGTGGTTGCGGTGGTCGGAGTTGTTGAGCACGAACTCCCGCAGTGGCCCGAAGTGCGCCTCGATGGGGTTGGCCCAAGAGCTGCAGGTCGGGGTGTAGCACAGCTCGACGCTGTTGGCGGCGGCCCAGTCGCCGGTCAACGCCGCGGCGGCTGCGCCGAGTTGAGGACGCCTTGTCGCCGGTCGGCCGCGGGACCGGGGATGGAATTCGCCGCTCACTCGTTACGCTCGTTCCGCGGCCCCCGCCTCCCGGAGGGCCGCCAGCGATCTACGGAGGCTGATCTCAATGGCAACCGGACGATCCAGCTTCGCCAAGCGCCAGCGTGACATGGCCAAGAAGGCCCGGGCCGAGGCCAAGCGCCAGAAGCGCCTGGGCCGGGGCGAACTGTACGACTTGGAGCACGGCCGTCAAGAGGACGGCGACGGCGATGCCCCGTCCCAGGCGCCGACGCTCAGCAACGACGAGATCATGGCCAAGGTGGAGGATCTGCACCGCCGCTATGACGACGGCCAACTCGACCTCGAGACCTTCGACGAGCAGCGGGCCAGCCTGATGGCCCAGATCTCCGTCGACTGAGCCGGCCGCGCCCTGCCTCGCCCGTCCTGCCTCGCCCGGTGCGCGCCTTGCCGGCCTGCCGCGTCCTGTAGGTTGACAGCGTCATGGGACTGGGACAGATCCGCACGGGGCTCACCTTCGACGACGTCCTGATCGTCCCCAGGCGGTCGTCGATCAGATCCCGCCAGGACGTGTCGGTGTGCACGCGTCTGTCGCGTCGCATCGAGCTGGGAATCCCGGTCGTGGCCGCCAACATGGACACTGTCTGCGAGCACGAGATGGCTGTGGCCATGGCCCGTCTCGGAGGGATCGGCATCGTCCACCGGTTCATGCCGATCGACGCCCAGGCCGAGCAGATCAACATGGTCAAGGAGGCCGGCGCCGGCCTGGTCGTCGGGGCCGCGGTGGGCACGGACCGCGACATGCTGGAGCGGGCCAAGGCTCTGGTGGCCGCCGGCGCCGACGCGCTGGTGCTTGACATCGCCCACGGCCACTCGGACCACGCCATCGACGGGGTGCGCTCCCTCAAGGACCATTTCGCCGACATCGACGTGGTGGCCGGAAACGTCGCCACGTTCGACGGCGCCGCCGACCTGGCCGATGCCGGGGCCGACGCGGTGAAGGTGGGAGTCGGACCGGGCGGGGTCTGCACTACCCGCACCGTCGCCGGTGTCGGCGTGCCCCAGCTCACCGCTATAGCCGATGTGGCCCCGATCGGCGTGCCCGTCATAGCCGACGGCGGCATCCGCACCTCCGGCGACATCGCCAAGGCTCTGGCCGCGGGTGCGTCCACCGTGATGGTCGGCAGCATGCTGGCCGGCACCAAGGAGAGCCCCGGCGAGGTTGAGCAGGGCCCCAAGGGGCTGCAGAAGCGCATCCGGGGTATGGCCAGCTTCGAGGCGGTCCAGGCCCGGGCCGACCGCGGCGGCGAGGATCTCGACGAGGAGTACCTGTCCTACCGGGCCCCTGAGGGGGTCGAGGGCACCGTGCCCTACAAGGGCGAGGTCTCCAAGCTGGTGCACCAGCTGATGGCCGGCCTGCGCAGCGCTATGAGCTACACCGACGCCGGCACGCTCGCGGAGTTCGCCGAGCTGGCCGAGTTCATGGCCGTCACCCCTCAGGGCGTGGTCGAGAGCCTGCCCCACGCCACCCTCGGCTCCCGCTAGCCGCAGCCCCGTCCCGAATTGGCAGCGTTTTGCACGGATGGCGTGCGTTCTGCTGCCAGTTCCGGCTGGGGAGGCGGGTCGCCTACAGAATTGGCAGCGTTTTGCACGGATGGCGTGCGTTCTGCTGCCAGTTCCGCCAGCGGGCTCAGGCGACCAGTTCGGCGAAGCGCTCCGCGGTGGCCGGATCTCCGGCTCTAGCCGCCTGGCTGGCCACTCCTTGGAAGGTGGAGCTCGAACTCGCGGCGGGCGCCGCGCCACGCCAGTTCTCCCAGCCCCAGTACGTCGCGCCCGATCAGCATCGCCGCGCCTTCAATGTCGACCTCGACGACCTCTAGGTCCAGCGGGTCCGGAGGACGATCCAGGTTCGGGCCGACCGTGAGAGTGATCGCGTAGACGGGCCGGTGCATGGGACCGCCCGGCGTACTGACGCGGTTCATCCCGATCGGGTCGATGAGCATCGCCTGTGCCGTTGCCACGCTGACACCGGACTTCTCGGCGGCCGTGTCGATCACGCCCCGCCCGTACAGCGGCAGCGGAACCGCGATGGTCTCAAGACGGCGCCGCTCCAGTTCGTCCCGCTGCACCTCAAGCTTGACTTCGACCAGTCCTCCGGACTGCGAACCGATTCTGCCCTCGATTCGGGCATGATCGGGCCGGTCAGCGATGGTCGGCCACCACGACCCTGTAGGGCATCTGAATGACCCTGTCCTCCTTGAGTACTTGTTTGACGAGGAACCTCTGGCCGGCCGCCTTCCGGTAGCCGGCGGTCACCGCGTCGTGAGCGGTGTCGAAGAACTCGGTCGGCTCGCCGACGCGGCGGTAGATCATCAAGGCCCACTTGCCCTCATGGGTTCTGAGCATCCGGGCCCGCCGGCGCTCGAAGGAGGCCTCGAGCCGGTCCAGCACGGGATCGGGAACCATGTGACTGAGTATGCCATCGAGGCGGACCGCCGGGCGCGGATGATGCGGAGGCTCGTCGGGCCTGACCTATGGGCGGCGCCGGCCGCTAGGACATCGGTCCGCTCGGGGGGATTGCACAGGCGGTGTGAGTGTGTGTCGATGGGGTGGTGGCGGGTTGGCGGCGGGTTCGTGGGTCGACTTCATGGGGGGTTGCACGGGCGGTGTGAGTGTGTGCTGATGGGGTGGTGGCGGGTTGGCGGCGGGCTCGTAGGTCGGCGCGCGGGGGGATTGCACGCGGTTGCGAGCCGGCGTCGTTGGGGCGAGAGTGAGGCCGGTGGACTTCGACCTTCCTGCTGACGACGACCCTCGCCGGGTCGCGGTACGACGCTGGCTGGCCGACCACCCCAATCCCACCGGCCGCCAGCTGGCCGAGGCCGGGTACGTGGTGCCCCACTGGCCGCGGCCGTGGGGGCTGGAGGCCGACGGCCTGCACCAGCTCCTGATCGACGAGGAGTTGAACGCCGCGGGCGTGAAGCGTCCCGAGAACCTGATCGGCATCGGCTGGGCCGCGCCCACCATCCTCGTGGCCGGCACCGACGAGCAGAAGGACCGCTACCTGTGGCCGATCTTCAGCGGCGAGGAGTACTGGTGCCAGCTCTTCAGCGAGCCCGACTCCGGATCCGACCTGGCCTCGCTGTCCACCCGGGCGGTGCGCGACGGCGACACCTACGTGGTGAACGGCTCCAAGATCTGGTCCAGCGGCGCCCATCACAGCAAGTTCGGGATCCTCATCGCCCGCACCGACCCCGACGTGCCCAAGCACAAGGGCATCTCCTACTTCATCTGCCCCATGGACGCTCCCGGCGTGACCATGCAGCCCATCGTGGACATGACCACGGCCCACTCGTTCAACCATGTGTTCTTCGACGACGTCCGGCTGCCGGCGAGCCTGCGGGTGGGCGCCGAGGGCGACGGCTGGCGACTGGCCAAGGTGACGCTGGCCAACGAGCGGGTCGGGCTGTCCTCGGGCGGGGTGCTGTGGAGCCTCGGGCCGACCGCCCAGAAACTGATCGAGCTCGTGAGGGGCAGCGGCGGGGTGTCCGACCCGGTGCTGCGGGACCGCTTGGCCTCGATGTACTGCGAGGCCGAGGTGCTGCGCCTCAACCAGTTGCGCACCCTCAGCGCCCGCCTGGCCGGGCGCACCCCCGGTCCGGAGGCGTCGATCCAGAAGATCATGTCCGACGACCACGGCCGGCGGGTCATGGAGTTGGCCGCAGCCACCGCGGGCGCGGCCGGGATGCTCACCGGATCCGGGCCGGCCGGAGCGATCCCGAAGTCGATGCAGTCCGGCGCCACCGAGGTCAACTTCCCCCGGGGCGGCGGCCACTTCCCCGATGTCGACCCGATCTGGCACTACGGCCTGCTGTTCTCGCCGGCGCTCACGCTGGGGGGCGGCACCTTCGCGGTGCAGCGCAACATCGTGGCCGAGCACGTTCTGGGCCTGCCCCGCGAGCCCAACGTGGAGGCCGGCCTCACATGGAGCGAGACGCGGGCGCGCCGGGCCTGAGACCCGCGGCCGGATTGGCAGCGGCCGGCACCGGATCCAGCGTCCCGCGCTGCCAGTTCGGGGGCCTGGCCCGGCAGCAAGGACGGGCGCGGACAGGTGAGTGCCCTTCGCGTCGCCGTCGGCGTCGGTGCGGGCGTTGACGTGGCCCGTCTGGGGGCGCGCGCGGACAGGTGAGTGCCCTTCGCGTTGCCGTCGACGTCGGTGCGGGCGTTGACGTGGCCGGTCTGGGCGCGCGCGGACAGGCGCGAGCCCATCGCGTGCGCCGACTGCGGGGCGGCGCGGGCCCGCAGCCGCAGGTGCCAGGCGCGCGGACAGGTGCGAGCCCTTCGCGTTGCGCTGGCGCCGATCCCGCTGTTCGCTGCGCTCACGGGCCGCTCGGGCCGCCGCCTCGCGGCGTACGGGCCGCGTCGTTCCGCCTGTTCGCTCGGCCCCTGAGCCGTCTGGTGAAAGTAGGCTCCAGGCCGTGAAGACGCGCATCACCGACATGCTGGGCATCGAGTTCCCGGTCCTGGCCTTCAGCCACTGCCGCGACGTGGTGGCCGCAGTGTCCAAGGCAGGGGGGATGGGGGTGCTGGGCGCGGTGGCCCACTCTCCTGAGTCGCTCGAGATCGACCTGGACTGGATCGAGGCCGAGGTCGGCGACAAGCCCTACGGCGTGGATGTCATCATGGCGGCCAAGCAGGCTGGCGGCACCGGCGGCGGCTACACGCTCGACGATGTGCGCCGCCTCATCCCGGCCACCCACATCGAGTTCGTGGACGAGATCCTGGCCCGCTACGACGTTCCGCCGCTGCCCGACGAGGGCGGCTCGGACTCGCTCACCTCCTTCGGCAGCCTCGGGGACGCCGCACCGTTCTCGGCCGACACCGCCGGCGCCCAGCTCGAGATCGCCCTGTCCCACCGGGCCGCGTTCGTGGCCAACGCCCTCGGGCCTCCGCCGCCGCAGATGATCGACGCGGCCAAGGGCGCCGGCAGGCTGGTGGGCGCGCTGGCGGGCCGGGCGGTGCACGCCGAGCGCCACGCCGCGGCCGGTGCCGACATCATCATCGCCCAGGGTTACGAGGCGGGAGGCCACACCGGCGAGGTCGGCTCGATGGTGCTCATCCCCGAGGTCGTCGATGCGGTGGACATCCCGGTGCTCGGCGCGGGCGGCGTCGGCCGGGGCCGCCAGATGGCCGCCGCCATGGCCCTGGGGGCCGAGGGCGTGTGGTGCGGGTCGGTGTGGCTGACCACCGCCGAGGCCGAGACCCACCCGGTGGTCAAGGACAAGATGCTGGCCGCAACATCGTCGGACACGATGCGGTCCCGATCCCTCACCGGCAAGCCGGCCCGCATGCTCAAGTCGGCCTGGACCGAGGAGTGGGAACGGGACGACACGCCCGACCCGCTGCCGATGCCTCTGCAGCCGGTGCTGACCCGAGCCGCCCAGCGCCGCATCCAGCGGGCCTCGCACCACGCCGGCTCGGGGGCTGAGAAGCTGGCCAACTATTTCGTCGGCCAGATCGTGGGCACCATGAACCAGACCAAGACCAGCGCGCAGGTGGTGTATGAGATCATCGAGGAGTTCATCGACTCGGTGGAGTCCCTCGCCGGCCGGCTGGAGGACTGAGCACCGCAGCCCACGTCATCGCTCGGAGGTTAGACAGTGACTGCATGGCCGCGCGGTGCGGGAGGCCGGTACTTCGTCCAGAATCCCGGTCCCACCAACATCCCCGACCGGGTGCTGGAAGCATTCCGCCGTCCGGCCATCGACTTCGCCGATCCCGACTTCATCGCGCTGGCCGACAGTGTGTGGGCCGAGCTGCCCGACGTGTTCGGCGGGGCCGACGAGATCGTGGTGCTGACCACGGTGGGCCACGGCGCCTGGGAGTCGTCGCTCACCAACACGCTCGACCCCGGCGACACTGTGCTCATTCCCGACTGCGGGCTGTTCGGGCGACGCTGGGCGATGATGGCCCGCGACCTCGGCTACGAGGTGGTGTCGACCGAGCCCCACATGCGGCGTCCGACCGACCCGGCCGAGATCGCCGACATCCTGGCCGCCGACACCGGCCACCGGATCCGCAGCGTGTGCATCGTCCACACCGAGACGTCGACCGGGGCGGTCGCCGACTTGGCCGCGATGAGGGCCGCCATCGACGCGGCCGGCCATCCGGCGCTGTTCGTGGTGGACGGGGTGTGCTCGCTGGGCATCGAGCCGCTGCGGATGCGCGACTGGGGGATCGATGTGGTGGTGGCGGCCTCCCAGAAGGGTCTGATGATGCCGCCGGGGCTGTCGTTCTGCGCGCTGAGTGAGCGTGCTCTGGAGCGCAACCGGTCAGCGGCCACCCCGAGGTTCCATCTGGCGTGGGAGCCCCGCTTCGAGGAGGGCCACATCTACAAGCGCTTCGGCGGCACCCCGCCCATACAGCACATGTTCGCCCTGAGGGCCGCCCTCGACATGCTCGCCGAGAACGGCGGGATCGACGCCTCGATCGCCCGCCACCGCCGCTGGGCCGCCGCGGTCCATGCCGCGGTGGACGGGTGGGCGTGCGGCGGCCCGTGGGAGATCAACATCGCCGAGCCCAAGCACCGCACCGCGGCGATCACCTGCGTGCGCACCGGTGACATCGCCGCCGGGCCGCTGATCGACATGGCTCGGGACCGCTTCAGGGTCAGCGTCGGGTCGGGGATGATGACCGAGATGGAGGGACGGGCATTCCGCATGGGCCATCTCGGCGACCTCAACGAGCCGATGCTGCTGGGCGCGCTCGGCGGCCTGGAGACCGCCATGACAGTGCTGGGGCTGCCCCACGGCCACGGCCTGCCCGCCGCGGTCGCCTCCCTGGCCGCCTCCGCCTAGTGTCTTGAGCGGCTGATTCGCCGCGTATTCGACCATTTTGCGGACTGGTCACCTCCGGTTTGCCCCTTGCTGCGAGATTGGGGACATATTGGGGCACTGGATACCCACAATCGCCACCAATTCGGGGGAGGAAGGCCGGGACGGCGCATCGGAACGGCAGCCGTAGGCCAGCTCGCCTACATCACCACGAACTCCTGACTCAGGACACTAGAGGGCAGCGAGCGGATCGTCTCCGGTCAGGAGTTCGGTTGCGCTCATGGCGGTGATGCGGTCGGCGAAAGGGAATCGGTGGGGGCCGGCGTGTACGAGGAGCAGGTGGTCGAGGTCAAGGTCGGCCAGGGCGCTGTGCATCGACTTGGAGACCGCCGGCCGGGCAGTGCGCTTGATCTCGAATCCGAGGACTCGCCCGTTGATCTCGAGTCGCAGATCGAGTTCGGCGCCGGCGTGGGTGGACCAGTAGGTGGGATGGGCGGAGGCGAACCTGGTCAGGAGCTGCTCGACGATCATTCCTTCCCAGCTGGCCCCGAGCGCGGGAGAGCGCTCGAGGTCGAGCATGGTGGTGATGCCGAGCAGCCGGTGCAGCAGGCCCGAGTCCCGGATGTAGACCCGGGGCGACTTGACCTGCCGCTTCGAGATGTTGGCGAACCACGGCGGAAGCTGGCGCACGACCAGGGCATCGGTGAGGGCGTCGATGTATCGCCTCACGGTGGTTTCTGAGACGTCGATCGACCGGGCGATTCGAGCGCCGTTCCAGGTCTGCCCGTGGTAGTGGGCCAGCATCGTCCAGAATCTCCGCATCGTCGTGGCCGGGAATCGGAAGCCGAGATTGGCTAGGTCGCGCTCGAGAAAGGTCGAGATGTAGTCGTCGCGCCAGCGGTTCGACGCCTCATCGGTGGCGGCGACGAACGACTCGGGCAGCCCGCCCCGCAGCCAGAGGTCGTCGAGACGGTGCGCGCCGACGTCGCAGAGCCGCAGGCCCCCCAACTCGACGAGAGTCACTCGACCGGCCAACGACTCCGAGCCCAGGCCGACGAGGTCGGGCGACGCGCTGCCGAGCACGACGAAGCGGCCCGGTCGGCGGTCCTCGTCGACGAGGACTCGAAGCGTCGGGAACAGACCGGGCATCCGCTGGGCCTCGTCGATCACGATCGTGTCGCCGGTGTCGCGCAGCGCCAGCGTCGGCTCGGCCAGCCGGGCGAGGTCGCGATGGTCCTCGAGGTCATAGAACGCCGGAGCCGGCGAGGCAATTGTCTGGCGGGCCAGGGTGGACTTCCCCACCTGCCGGGGCCCGGTGAGCAGCGTCACCGGAGAATGCGATATCGCCTTCAGCAGGTTCTGGGCATCCACCAGCCGGTCGATCAGCGGCATTTGGCCATCCTATCCTTGAAATTCCACCACGCAGTACGTGAATTGCAAGGACACTCGCACCGTACTGTGACATTCATCTGTCGGTTGTCGTCCGGTAACGGGTCTTGTTGTGCTGTGGCCGGGTTGACCGCGGGCGGTGATTGGAGGCAGTGCGGCCCTCTGGCGTGCATTGTGCTGCCAGTTCCGGCTCGGAGGACGCCGTCTGCGGGATTTGGCAGCGTTTTGCACGGATGGCGCGTGTTGTGCTGCCAGTTCCGGCTCGGGAGGATGTCTATGCCTCCAACAGCGTCCGCACGAGGGTGCGCAGCTCAGCGATGCCGGTGCCCTTGGTGGCGCTGGTCCAGTGGACGGTGCCCCGGTCGGTGCCGAGCTTGGCCGCTAGTTCGGCCTTGCGGGCGCCCCGACGGGAGGGACGCACCTTGTCGGCCTTGGTGGCCACATAGCTGACGGGCAGGTCGAGGCTGTCGAGCCATTCGACGGTCTGCAGGTCGAGGCTGGTCGGGCCGATCTCGCCGTCGATGAGGTGCAGGACGCCCCGCAGCGGCTCGCGGTGGGCGAGGTAGCCCGCTGCCATGGAGCTCCAGCGGGACTGTTCAGCCTTGGACGCTTTGGCGTAGCCGTAGCCGGGCAGGTCAACCACCCAGAGCCCCGATCCCTCCGCGCCGAGCTCGAACCCGTTGAGCAGCCGGGTGGCGCCGGGGGTCTTGGAGGTGCGGGCCAGTTGCTTGCGGTGGGCGAGGGCGTTCAGGAGCGACGACTTGCCCACGTTGGACCGTCCCACCAGGGCGACCTCGGCGACCGTGGCCGGCATCTGGCGGGCGTGGGGGAACGACGACACGAAGCGCAGCGCCAGCGGACCAGCCATCCGATCAGGCTACGACGGCGGTTGCTGGCGAGCGTGGTGGAGGAGTCGGGTCAGCCTTGGTGCGCGGGGCACCAGTGGGTGTTCCAGTCGAGGTCGGGATCGCGCGGCACGGCCCAGTCGGGTCAGCCTTGGTGCGCGGGGCACCAGTGGGTGTTCCAGTCGAGGTCGGGATCGCGCGGCACGGCCCAGTCGGGTCAGCCTTGGTGCGCGGGGCACCAGTAGGTGGTGCGGCCGCCGACCTGGTCGCGGCGCAGCGGCGCCCCGTCCCGGGGGCAGCCGCCGCCCCGCACCCGGCCCGGCTGGAGGTCGCCGGTGTGGGATCCGCCCCGCTCGCCGAGAACGTTCAGCGTGCGGCGGATGTTGCGGTGCAGCCGGGCCGCCTCGGTGGCGTCCAGGGAACGGGCTTCCCGGACGGGCGACAGGCCGGCCCGCCACAGCGCCTCGTCGACCAGCAGGTTGCCGAGTCCGGCCACCCGGCGCTGGTCCAGCAGCCGGGCCTTGAGTGCCACCGTCGAGCCGGCCAGGGCCTTGCGCAGCTGTCCCAGCGTCAAGGACAGCGCGTCGGGTCCCAGTGCCTGCTCGTCGGGGTCGAGCTGCACGCCGCCGAGCCGGCGGGGGTCGCGCAGCACCATGGCACCCCCGCCCTCGAACTGGAGCCCGAACCGGTCCCAGGCCGGTTCGTGGCGGGGGCTGTCGTAGAGCAGGTGGTCGATGGGCATGGCTCCGTCCACCACGATCTTGCCGGTCATTCCGAATCGCAGTCCCAGCCGGGGCCCGTCGGTGTCGACGATCACGAGCTTGCCGATGCGTCGCACCGTGTCGACCCGTGCCCCGGTCAGCTCCAGGCGCAGAGCGTCGGTGGAGGTGCCGCCCTTCGCGAACCACTCGTCGGGAGCGTGGACGCGAGAGATCGTCCGCCCCTCCGTGGCCGAGATCGCCCTCCGGTAGGCCTCCACCTCGATGATCTCCGGCACTGTTGCCTCTCATCCAGTCGGCTGTGGTCAACCTAGACGGCACGAATCAGGAGATACGGATGTGCTGGATGGTGATGCCGAGGCCCGGCGCTCTCGCGAGACGGCCGTCCGCGGTGAGCAGCGGGGCTCCTAGCGCGCTCGCTGCCGCGACATAGAAGGCGTCGTACGCGGTGATGTTGTGGTGGTGCGGCCAGGCCATGGGGGCCAGCGCTCGGCCCGCGATGCGCCTGAGGGGCCACTGCGTCAGAGCGTCGATCGCCATGACAGCTCGCTCGTCGGTGAGGCGCCCAGCGTGAACCGCACGGCGAAGCCCCGACACGACCTCGGCGTCAATGAGGTCGGGAGCCGCGAGTCTGGCGTCCTCGATGGTCTCGGCGATCGAAAGCCCGAGGGGCGTGCGCAGGAGGTACTCGACCGCCACCGACGCATCGACCACGTAGAGGCTCACGCAAGTTCCGCTTCGCGCAGATCGCGCTCCTCGGCGATGAGGGTCGCCGCGTCAATGCCGAGGTCGGTGGTGGGGTGGCTGGCAAGCCGCTCGCGCCACTCCCAGCTGGCCAGCTCGTGTTCGATGGCCTCGAGCACGGCTGCGCTCATCGAGCAGTTGCGACTGCGGGCATGTCTCCGAAGACGTTCATGGAGCTCTTCCGGGACGTTCTTGACTTGCAGGTTGGCCATGGCATGATTCTAGCATGAACTCGGCATGATCAAGCCCCGCCAGTGCTGATCGGACAGGGCAGCGAGGAGCCGGCACAGGACTCCCTCGCAGGGTTGTGGGCTTCGGGACCCTGCCGGTCAGCCCTCGGCGAGCCAGGCGTTGATTGCTTCGGCCAGAGCTGGACCCTGGTCCTCCTGGATGAAGTGGCCGGCCGGCTCGAACTGGGCGTGAGGCTGGCCGGCCGCACCCGGGATGCGCTCGACCATGAAGGGCTGCAGTCCTCCCAGCACCGGGTCGCCGGGCGCCCACAGGGTGAGCACCGGCTTGGTCCACTGGCTGAGGACCTCCCAGGCGGCCCGGTTGGCACCAACGGCCGGGTCGTCTGGCGTCACCGGCACCAGAAGCGGGAACTGGCGGGCCCCCGCCAAGTGCGTCTCAGCGGGGAACGGCGCCCGGTAGGCCTCGACGGCGGCCTCGCTCAGCATGGTGGCGGTGGCGTTGGCGACCAGCCGGCCGCAGTCCAGGAACGGCACGTCCTGGCTGAACTGGCGCCAGAAGTCGAAGCCGGCCCCGGGGGACTCGCCCACCGGGAGCGCGGTGTTGGCCAGGATCAGCCGGTCGATCAGGTCGGGGTTCTCGGCCGCGAGGCGCAGGCCGATGAGCCCGCCCCAGTCCTGGCCGAAAAGGTGCAGCGGCCCCGAGCCGCGCTCGGCCGCGGTCGCGTCCAGGAAGTCGCTCATCCAGCCCACGTGGCCCGCGTAGGTGTAGGCGGAGCGCTCGACGGGCTTGTCGGAGCGGCCGAAGCCGATCAGGTCGGGGACCATCACCCGGTGGCCGGCATTGGCCAGCACCGGGATCATCTTGCGGTACAGGTAGCCCCAGGTCGGCTCGCCGTGCAGCAGTAGGATCGTGGCCGCGCCGCCGCCGGAGTCGTCGGGCCCGGCCGTGATGTAGGCCATGCGCAGCCCGTCCACGGTTGCGTACCGGGGCTCGTAGGGGTAGTCGGCGATGGCGGCGAAGCGCTCGTCCGGCGTGCGGACGAACGCGGTTCCATCGGGGGTGGTCAGGATCTCGGTCATGGCTCGAAGCTAGTGCCGTCCGCGGTCGAGCGGATTGGCACGAGTCGCCAGACCACGGCGCAAGGTGCGCTGCGAGGGCCGGTGCCCGAGCGACCTATGAGCGCGGTGGAGGTGAGCGAGAAGCACAGCGCCGCATCGCGAGGAACTCGCACCCCATTCGAGCTCGGCCGTCGGCGCTGGCGGATGCCGGGCGTGGCTATGGTTTGACGCTCGCTCCGTCCACCCAGACGTGGCTGATGTCGTCGTCGGCGGCCAGGCGGACGACCTTCTCGAAGATGCGGGCCTCGTCGTCGAAGCCGTCCCACAGCCGGATGGTTCCGCCGGGCCGGTCGGCGCGCACCGCGATGGCGTCGAAGCGGCGGCCCGGCTCGATCAGCCCCACCGGCAGGTCGACTACCGCCGCGCCGCCCGCGGTCGCCAGCCAGAAGGCGGTCGCGGTGTCGATCCGCGACGCCGGCACGCCCCGCTCCGCCGCGCCGAGGGCCGGGTCGACGCCGTCCTCGAGCATGCGGGAGACGGTCACCGCGTCCTGGCACATTGCCAGCAGTCCGGGACGGGCCCCTCCGGCGATGTCGGTGCCCAGGCCCACGCGGACGTTGGCGGCCAGCGCCCGCCGCACGCGGAACACCGCGTTGGCGAAGTACGCGTTGGACAGCGGGCAGTGGGCCACGCCCGCCCGCTGACCCGACACGAGGGCCATGTCGTCGGTGGTGAGGTGGTCGGCGTGGGCCAGCACTGTGCGGGGCCGTACCAGGCCGAAGCGGTCGAGCGCGGCCGGATCGGTGGTGCCGAACCGGTCGAGGGCGTAGCCGCAGTGCCAGTCCGACTCGGCGCAGTGGGTCTGCGTCCGTGCGCCGGTGGACTCGGCCAGTTCGCCGAGCCCCTCCAGGAGTGCGTCGGTGCAGGCCGGCGCGAAGCGGGGAGTGATGATCGGCTCCACGAGCGGACTCGCGAGCGCTTCCACCGCTTCGATGGACGCGGCCGACGCGTCCACGCCCTCCGACGCGGTCGCATCGCGATACCACTCAGGGGTTCCTGACGGATGGTCCATGGCGACCCGGCCCACGAGCGCCCGTTGCCCGTGGCGGGCGCAGGTTCGGGCCAGCGCGGTCGTGGCCTCCAGATGGTTCGACGAGTGATAGACGGCGGTGGTCGTACCGTGGGCGAGCAGGGTCGGGACCAGGTCGTCCCACACCGCCGCCGCGAAGCCGGTGTCGGCGTAGCGGGCCTCCAGTGGGAAGGTGTACTCGAACAGCCACCGCTCCAAGGGCAGATCGAGGCCGGTGCCGAGCTGGGGCCACTGGGGCGCATGCACATGAAGATCCACCATGCCGGGCATCAGGAACGTGCCCGGCGCCAGTTCCACCCGTTCGGCAGCGGCGTCCAGCGCGGCCCGTCCGGCAGCCGCTCCCTCAGGCGTGGAACGGTCGTGGACGGCGACGATGGCCCCGGTGGCGTCCACCTCGACGACCGCATCGGTGACGGTGAACTGGTCCGGTGCCGGTGTCTGCATCAGCGTGCCAGCAACAGCCAAGGTCATGGCGCCACCGTACTCAGGCCGCGAAGGCGCCCACCGGCGCCCCACGACCACCTTGTCATGGCCTCACCGTACTCATCGCGGTCCGCTCGGGCCGCGAAGGCGCCCACCGGCGCCCCACGGCCAGGGTCATGGTCTCACCGTACTCATCGCGGGCCGCTCGGGCCGGCTCGGTCAAGATCTGTAGGGAAACCCGCCATATATGAGGAAAACTCGTGCAGATTCGGTCGGGTTCTCGCCGATCCTCAGGACAGAAGTTCGGCGAAGGCGTCGATGGCCGTCTCCATGTCATCGGCGGTCACGTCGAGGTGGGTGACCAGCCGGGCCCGGGAGCCGTCCCAGCGGGTGAGGATGCCGCGGTCGGCGAGTCCTGTCCGCAGGTCCAGGCCGTCGCCGCGCCCCTCGTCGTCGACGCGGATGAACACCATGTTGGTTGCGCAGGAGTCGATCTTGACGCCGTCGATGGCGGCCAGACCGTCGGCCAGGCGGGATGCGTTGGCGTGGTCGTCGGCCAGTCGATCGATGTGGTGCTCTAGCGCGTACAGTCCTGCCGCGGCCACGATCCCGGCCTGGCGCAGCCCCCCGCCGAGCATCTTGCGCCATTTGTGGGCTTCGTCGATCAGGTCCACCGGTCCGGCCAGCACTGAGCCCATCGGTGTGCCCAGACCCTTCGAGAGGCACACCGACACCGAATCGAACGGCGCAGCCACCTCGGCCGGCGACACTTCCAGCGCCACCGCAGCATTCGGCAGCCGGGCCCCGTCGAGGTGGTGGGCCAGGCCGTGGCGGGCAGCCAACTCGGCCGACGCCTCCATCTGCTCGAGCGTCAGCACGTTGCCGTCGGCGGTGTTCTCCAGGCACAGCAGCCTGGTGCGGGCGAAGTGGTGGTCGGGCGACTTGACGGCCTCCTCGGCCGCTGCCAGGTCGATCATGCCGTCGTCGCCCCTGGGAACCGGTTGGGGCTGGATGGAGCCGAGCACCGCCGCGCCGCCGCCCTCGTACATGTAGGTGTGGGCGCGGTCGCCGACGATGTACTCGTCGCCGCGCCCGCAGTGGGCGAGCAGCCCGCAGAGGTTGCCCTGGGTGCCGCTGGTCACGAACAGCGCGGCCTCCTTGCCCAGCAGGGAGGCCGTGACATCCTGGAGTTCGTTGACGGTGGGATCCTCGCCGTACACGTCGTCGCCCACGGTGGCTGCCGCCATGGCCGCCCGCATGGCCGCCGTGGGCTGGGTGACAGTGTCGGAGCGAAGATCGATCACAAGCTCAGGCTAGACCCGCTCCGCTGGCAGACCGCAGCCCGTCCGTGCCCCACCCACTTCAGGAATTGGCAGTGTTTTGCACGGATGGCGTGCATTGTGCTGCCAGTTCTGGATGGGGGGTGGCTGGCCCGGGGAATTGGCAGTGTTTTGCACGGATGGCGTGCATTGTGCTGCCAGTTCTGGATAGGGGGCGGATTGCCGAGGCCCGTACGGCCTCAGTGGCGCCGGAAGCCTGGGTGCCGGCGGTTGGTGCGGGGTACGGGGTGCCGGTCCGTCTCCAGGGCGTTGAACACGTCGATCCAGCGCGAGGGCACCATGGGCCAGGAGCGGAACTTCATCGCCAGGTTCACCGCAGGGCCGATGACCACCAGCCAGTAGACCGTCCCCCAGCCCACCGTGCCGCCCAGGATCGCGCCGATTGTGAACGGCACGGCTTCGATGATGAAGCGGGCCAGCCAGATGGGGACGCCGCGGCGGTGCATGGCCGTCATGACGCCGTCGCGTGGTCCCGGACCCAGCATGACGCCGAGGTACAGGCCCGAGCCCAGCGCTACCAGCAACGGGCTGACCAGCGTCAGGGCCACCTGCCCAATAACTGAGCCGGGCTGGTCGAAGATCGCCAGGGTCACGTCGGTCGAGACCCCCACCACCACCGCGTTCGCCAGAGTGCCGAACCCCACCGGTTCGCGAGCCAGCGCCAACCCGGCCACCAGCACCACGCCGACAAGAATCGCAACCGTGCCGATGGTCAGCGGCGTGTGCAGCGAGACGCCCTCGTCGAACACGATCCAGGGACCCTGACCCTGCCCGCCGAGCACCACGAGAGCCAGACCCATCCCGAAGATCCACAACCCCGCGATCAACTGCGGGAGTCGGCGCACCACCTGGCGGGCCGTGGCGGATCGCGCCGCGCCGCCCGCGGTCGAGCGAGTCTCCGACACCGGACTAGAAGTCTGCGTACCGGCCCGGAGGGTCCGGCATCCAGGCGGGCGCGGGCAGCACCGACGGCCCATTGACGTTGAACCGGTCGTGGTCGCGGGGCACCCCCGGTGTGGCTGCGTCGATGATTCGGTGACGGGTCAGCGTCATCGGCGGGGCCCGAAGCCGTGGGCGCCGATGAGCGGGACGAAGCGCACCGCCGTCAGCCGCTCGGACCGGTACTCCTCCTCGGGAGCGGGATCGCCATCGTCTTGGACGTGCGTGGTGGCGGTGCGGGTGTAGCGCATCAGGAACTGGGTGTTGTGCTGCTCGCCCACGGGCATCACCAGGCGTCCTCCCGGCGCGAGCTGCTCCAGCAGGGGCGGGGGCGGCTCCGGGCCGGCCGCGGTCACGACGATGGCGTCATAGGGCGCCTCGGTGGGCCAGCCCAGCGTGCCGTCGCCCACCACCACCTCCACGTCCCCTAAGCCCTGGCCCGCCAGCGCGGCCCGGGCCTTGCCGGCCAGGCCGGGCCTGCGCTCGATGGTCACCACCCGGCCGGCCAGGGCCCGCAGCACCAGCGCGCCGTAGCCGGAGCCGGCCCCGACCTCCAGCACCCGGTCGTCGGGGCGCAACTGGGCGGCCTCGGCCATCATGGCCACCATCGCGGGCTGGCTGATGGTCTGGCCCTCGCCGATCGGCAGTGGACCGTCGTCGAAGGCGGCCGAGGCGAGCCGGCGGGGCACGAAGCTCTGCCGCGGCACCGTCCCGATGGCGGCGAGCACGGCCTCGTCGCGCACGCCGTACCGCCGGGCCTGGGCCACGAGGTCCGCCAGCTGCCCCGTCGAGCCGGCCATGAACGTCTCAGGCGGTGGTGCCGACGGCCGCGGCGGCCGCGGCGGCCCGTCGCCGCAGCGGTGGCTCGTTGCGGGGCGGTGTCCGGCGGGGCGGCAGGGCAGCCAGTAGGTCGGCGGTGGCGTCGGCTACCAGCGCGACGGCCTGCTCGAAGGCGGCCTCGGTGGCCGCGGAGGTCTTCTGGACCCCGCTGACCTTGCGGACGTACTGGCGGGCGGCGGCTTCGACCTCCTCTGTCGAGGCGGGCGGGGCCAGACCTCGCAGGGTCGTGATGTTGCGGCACATGGCCACGACTCTATGCCCCTGCCTGCGGGACGATCAGCGGGGGTGCTTGTCCGGGCCGGCGGTCCAGTTGCTCTATGCCCCTGCCTGCGGGACGATCAGCGGGGGTGCTTGTCCGGGCCGGCGGTCCAGTTGCTCTATGCCCCCGCCTGCGGGACGATCAGCCGGGGTGACCATGCTCCGTGACCTCCGGGCCTCGCCACTTGATGGCCGGGCCGGGCGCGGTAGTGTGCCCAGACCAGCCGGCCGGACTACCAGGAGGACGAGGACATGCGCCAGACCGTGCAAGGAGTGGTGTCGATGGCGGTGGGCGAGCCGGTCACGATCACCGACGTCGTGATCCCCGACCCGGGTCCCGGCGAGGCGGTGGTGGCCGTCCAGGCTTGCGGCGTCTGCCACACCGACCTGCACTACCGCGAGGGCGGGATCAACGACGAGTTCCCCTTCCTGCTGGGACACGAGGCCGCAGGGGTGGTCGAGTCGGTCGGCGACGGCGTGACCGAGGTGGAGCCCGGCGACTACGTGATCCTCAACTGGCGGGCGGTTTGCGGTCAGTGCCGCTCGTGCCTGCGGGGCCGGCCCCAGATCTGCTTCAGCACCCACAACGCGTCCCAGAAGATGACGCTGGCCGACGGGACCGAACTCTCGCCCGCGCTGGGCATCGGCGCGTTCGTCGAGAAGACCATCGTCGCCGCGGGGCAGTGCACCAAGGTCGACTCGTCCGCTCCGGCCACCGCCGCAGGCCTGCTGGGCTGCGGGGTGATGGCCGGCATCGGCGCCGCCATCAACACCGGCGGAGTCGGTCGGGGCGACAGCGTGGCCGTCTTCGGCTGCGGGGGAGTGGGCGACGCCGCCATCGCCGGCTCCAAGCTGGCCGGGGCCCACACGATCATCGCGGTGGACATCGATGACCGCAAGCTGGAGTGGGCTCGGGGCTTCGGCGCCACCCACACCATCAACTCGTCTGAGGCCGACCCGGTGGAGGCGATCCAGGCCCTCACCGGCGGCAACGGCGTGGACGTGGCCATCGAGGCAGTGGGACTGCCCCAGACATACCGGCAGGCCTTCGAGGCCCGCGACCTCGCCGGCACGGTGGTGCTGGTGGGCGTGCCCCGACCGGACATGACCATCGAGTTGCCCTTCATCGAGGTGTTCGGCCGGGGCGGGGCGCTGAAGTCGAGCTGGTACGGCGACTGCCTGCCGAGCCGGGACTTCCCCATGCTGATCGACCTGTACCTCCAGGGCCGGCTCGACCTCGACGGCTTCGTGTCGGAGACGATCGACCTCGGCGACGTGGAGGAGGCCTTCCACAAGATGGAGCGGGGCGAGGTGCTGCGCTCCGTCGTCGTGCT
>JAPOQG010000398.1 GCA_026710865.1 Acidimicrobiaceae bacterium | reverse complement strand
GCCCCGGACTCGACGGCCTCGGCGGGGCTGAGCACCACGAGCTGCAGGCGGGGCGCGTCGGCGACGTCGCCCGGCGCGGCCGGGAAGTGGACCGCCCGCAACGATCCCGACGACGAGAAGAGGCTGCGGACCTTGGCCTCCAGTTCGTCGGTGACCTCCGACTGCGAGACGTTGGCCAGTTCGGAGGCGACGATCTTGTTGGCGTTGGGCTCGACCCGGAAACGCCACCGGCCGCTGTCGAGGTGCAGATGCCAGGCCACCTTCAACGCCTCGCCCAGCGCCTCGTCCAACAGCGCCGGATCCTCGTGGGGGCGAAGCGTCCCCTGACACATGTCGGAGGCGGTGGCGCCGTGGGATCCGCCCGCGACGCTGTGGCAGAACACCGTCGTGCAGGCGCGGCGGGAGAGCCGCTCCTGCGGCCATCGCGTCGAATCGACGGCGGCCGCGTGCGAGGCATCCCCGGCGAAGTCCGCCAGCGCGGGCGGATCCAGTTCGGCGCGGTCGATGCCTCCGGTGATGCAGGAGCGCACCGCGGCGGCGCCCAGCGGCAGATCACCGAGGTTGATCACCGGCAGAGGCGTGCGCTGGGCGGCAGGCTCGTTCCACAGCACCGCCAGCGACTCGGCCAGGAGCTTCAGCGCGCCGCGGGCCCGCTGGAACCCCGGCAGCGGTCCTATGCGCTTGTCGAGGCAGTCGATCAGCGCCGGATGGAACGGATAGCACGTCCTGATCCGCTCGCAGTACGAGGCCGGGTCCTCTCCGGCGGCGCCGAGCGACTGCGGCTCGCGCTGTGCCAGCTCGGCGTAGAACTCCTTGAATGCGGCCAGCGCCTGCTCTGCGGCAGCATCGTCGACGTGCTCGAAGAGGCGCCGCCGCAGGATGTGGCCGATCTCGTAGTCGTCGGCGGGACGGCCGACCCCGCCCTTGGAGCGGGCCATCACGTCGTGGGCGGCCTGGCTCGCGCCCTCCACCGACACGCTGGATATCGCTTCGACGAGCTTGGAGGTGTGGTCGGAGAATGCCGCGGTTCCGGTGGCGAGCGTGAAGATCAGCCGCACTGCCGGCGCCGCGGTGGCCGCCTCGAACAGGACCTTGAGCGCCTGGATGGTCGCCTGCTCCTGGCGGCGCACGTCGGGGTTCTGAGAGCTGGCGAGCTGGGCGAGATGCACCGCCAGCTCGTCGATGACTATCAGCGTCGGGCCTCGCTCGAAGGCCTCCATCCAGAGCTGCTTGCCCGGAGGCGTGCGCTCGCGGTCGCTGCGCTCGAAGCGCGACCACACGTCGGGGCCGAGCTGGCGGGCGACCTCCCCCCAGAAGGTGCAGGTCGAGACGCCGGTGGCAGGGTCGATGAGGCCGTTGAGCGCGTCGAGCCGGTCGCCGACCACGGTGGCGACGGCGCACGGCTCCTCGGGCAGCAGAGCCGGGGCGACGAAGTCCGCAACGTTGGCCGGCCGGGCGCCCCTGGCGAGATGCCAGAGCGCGATCAGCCCGTGAGTCTTGCCGCCCCCGAAAGAGGTCTCATAGCGGTATACCGCATATCGCGCATCAGGATGCGTTTCCTGTGCATCTAACCCCCCCCCCCCCCGGGATTGAGCCGCGAGAAGGTGCTGGCCAGCAGGTCCTTGAGTCCCTGCGTGGGGTAGGTCAGCGCGAAGAACTGCTCGGCGTCGGCGTAGGCCTGATAGCCGGGCGCACCGATCATCACCTGGTCGAGCTGTGCCGCGAAGTGCTTGTCCTCCAAGCCGCCGCGCAGCACATCGGCGCGCGGTCCGCAAGCGTCTCGAACGTCACCGATCACGCTCGCCCCAGTCACGACGGCGGAGCCTACGCATCAGGCGCCACCGTCGCAAGCCGCCGCAAGCCGGGGAGGGAATCGGATGGCGGCGGACGGGATGGAGTGAATTGTGATGATATGGTGCTATAGTTGTTGCTGCTCGGCGTCGTAGGCTCCGGCGAGAGGAGACGTTGATGGGTGCCACCTATGTGAATGTGACGGTCACGAACCCGGCCGAGCCCGGACTGGCCTGGGATGGCGAGTTCCTCGTGGACACGGGCGCGCTCCACAGCGCCGTCCCGCGCCGGCGCCTCGAGGCGATAGGGCTCCAGCCGGCCGACACCCGCAAGTTCGAACTGGCCGACGGCAGCGTCGTCGACATGGACACCGGCGGCGCGTGCCTGGACTTCATGGGCAGGACCGCCCACGCGACCGTGGTGTTCGGCGCCGACAGCGCCGAGCCGCTGCTCGGAGCGATAGCGCTGGAGGACGCCGGCATGGCGGTCGACCCGGTCGACCAGAGCCTCGAGCCGGTCCGCCACTTCCTCTACCACCGGCGACCGCTGGACTGAGTCCGCAGGAAGGAGCAGGCAATGGGCGAGACCTATGTGACCGTGACGGTCAGGAACCCGGCCGAGCCGGAGCGATGCTGGGAGGGCGAGTTCCTCGCCGACACGGGGACGACCACCAGCATCGTCCCCCGCGGTCGACTCGAGGAGATCGGGATAGCGCCGGTAACGAGCCGGCTGGTCGAACTGGCCGACGGCAGCTCGACCAGGCTCGACCTCGGGACCGCCATCCTCAGCTTCGCAGACGAGGACTCCCCTTCCGCCGTGTTCTTCGGCGCCGACGACGCCGACCCGCTGCTGGGCACGACGGCGATGCAGGTGGCCGGCGTGAAGGTGGACCCCGTGAACCACTGCCTCGAGCGCTCGAAGATCCGGTACTAGCCGGCGGCACCCGGGGCGCGGCGGCTAGAAGTCGGCGGCGAGGGCCTCGGCGAAGCTTGCTCCCTGCTCGATCAGGGCTCGGTAGCGCATCACGTGGCGGGGCCGGTTGAATCCGAGCACGCCGGTGATGCGGCCCGCTCGGCCGTAGATCGCAGCGAAGCGCCGCTCGTCGACGGAGCCGTTCACCACCCGGACGTCGTCGTCGGGCCGCACCCGGCCGGCCAGCTGGATCTTGCGGTCGTACTGGTCGCTCCAGAACCACGGCACCGGAGCGAACGGCCCGGTGCCCTCGTCGAGCAGCCGCCGGGCCGCATGGGCGCCCTGGGCGGCGGCGTTGTCCCAGTGCTCGACCCGCATCGTCTCGCCGAAGAGTTGGTTGGGCCAGCGGGCCACGTCGCCCGCGGCGGTGACCCGCTCGGCCACCAGGCACGAGGCGTCGCAGACCACCCCGTCGTCGAGTTGGACGCCGGAGCCCTCGAGCCACTCGGTGTTGGGGATGACGCCGATTCCGACGACCACGACGTCGGCATCGACCGTCGCTCCGTCCGACAGCACCACTCGCTCCACCCTGTGGTCGCCCTCGATCCGGTCCACCCCCACGCCGGTGCGCAGGTCGACGCCGTGGTCGCGGTGCACCTCGGCGCAGACGCTGCCCATCTCGTCGCCGAGCACCCGGCCCAGCGGGGTGGGCAGCGCCTCCACCACCGTCACCTCCAAGCCACGGCCCCGGGCGGTGGCGGCCACCTCGGCCCCGATGAACCCTGCGCCGACCACCACCACCCGCTGCGGCGCGGCCTCAAGGTCGGCCCGAAGGGCGAGGCAGTCGTCCAGCGACCGCAGCACGTGAACGCCGCTGAGCCCGTCGGTGCCCGGCATCGTGCGGCAGCGAGCCCCGGTGGCGATGACGAGCCCGTCGAACGAGACGGTCTCGCCGGTGTGCAGGGCGAGCTCGCGGGCGTCGAGGTCGAGCCCCGTGGCCCGCAGACCGAAGCGAGCCTCGATGTCGTCGTCCTCCAACTCCTCTACGTCGGTGAGCGCGGCCCGCTCCGGCTCCCAGTCGCCGGCCAGCACCTGCTTGGACAGCGGGGGGCGGTCATAGGGCGGGTGGTCCTCGGCGCCTATCAGGGTGACCGGGCCCTCGAAGCCGTCGCGGCGCAGAGCCTCGGCGGCGTTCAGCCCGGCCAGCGAGGCCCCGACAATGGTGACGGCGCGCGGCGTCGAGGTCATCTGCGTCTATCCGAGCGAGGGATGCCGGTCCCCGGCGTGGTCTCGCCTCGACCGTTCAGTCCCCGGCGATGGAGATGGCCTGCTTCGGGCAGCGCTGCACGCACTCCTCGACGCGGGACCGGTCGGCCTCGCCGGGCGTCTCGTTGAGGATGTAGAGGAAGTCGTCGTCCCGCACCTCGAAGATGTCGGGCGCGATCTGCATGCAGACGGCGTTGCTCTCGCACAGGTCGAAGTCCACCACGATGCGCATCGGCTCTCCCTTGTGGTCGGTTCTGGTGGGTGTCCGGCCCCACGGTAGCCAACCGCACGGGCGACGGGGTGGTCAGGAGAGGAAGTCGGCCAGGCGGTCCTTGGCCTTGGCGTCGCCGAGGGGCCGCCCGATGATGGCCCGATCGCCCCGCACCAGCACCGGGCGCTGCATGAGCCTGGGGTACCTCACCAGCACGTCCACTACCGCCTCGGGGTTGGACACGTAGTCGTCGGGATCGAGCCCGAGCTTGGAGAACTGCGAGTCCTTGCGAACCAGGTTCTCCACCGGATCCTCGAGCCGCTCGATGATCCCGGTGAGTGTGTCACGGTCGGGGCGCTCCGACATGTAGAGCACCACATCGACGTCGGCGCCTGCGTCCGTGGCGACCGCCACGGCATTCTTGGAGGAGTTTCAATGCTTGTTGTGATAGATGGTTACGTCGGCCATCGGCTCTGCCTCATTCCTCTTCTTGTCGGGCTACGTAGACCTCTCGTCTCTTCAGTTCGACCGGTCGCCTGGCCTCGTAGACCTCCCGCAGCTTGTGCTTGAGGATCTTGAGGGTGGCGTTGCGAGGCAGCGGTTCGGGATGTATCTCCAGCTGCTCGGGAACCTTCTGGCGGGCCAGGCCGGCGGCCACGCAGGCCTCGACCATCTCATCGAAGGTCAGGTCCTCGGAGCCGGGGGCGGTCTCGACCACCGCGCAGACCTTCTCGCCCCGTGCGGCGTCGGACAGGCCGATCACGGCGGCCGCCGCCACCTTGTCATGGGCGTAGAGCACGTCCTCGATCTCCTTGGCCGAGATGTTCTCGCCCTTGCGGATGATGATGTCCTTCACCCGCCCGGTGAGGATCAGGTGCCCGTCGGGCCGCAGCACTCCGAGGTCGCCGGTGCGGAAGCGGCCCCGCGCGTCGAAGGCCCGCGCCTCGAGGCTGGGGTCGGTGTAGCCCGCGAACAGCATCGGCCCCTGCACCCGCACCTCGCCCTGCACGCCTGCCGGGGCGGGCACCTCCCCGCCGTCGGCGGCCATCGCCACGATCGACACCTCGCAGCCGTGGACCGGGCGGCCGTCGGTGTGCGCGAGCTGGTCGTCGGTGTCGCGGGGCGAGCCCTGCGAGATCATCGGGCACTCGGTCATCCCGTAGCCGTGCGCCACCGGAATGCCCATCTGCTCCTTGACCTGGAAGTAGATCTCCGGCGGCTTGGGGGCGCCGCCGCCCGACAGCACCCTCAGAGCAGGCATGGCCGGGCGGCCGGTGGTCCGGCGCGACTTGCGGTCCTCCTCCAGGAACATCTGGTAGAAGGCCGTCGATCCGCCCGCCATGGTGACGCCGCGCCGGGCGTAGACCGCGACCGAGGCGGCCGGGTCGAAGCGCTCGACGAGCACCGCGCCGAATCCGGACGAGAGCATCGTGACCATGTAGTCGGGTCCGCCGATGTGGGCGTAGGGGAAGGCGATGGACCCGACGTCCTCGGCGCTCATTCCGAGGGCCCGCGCCAGCCCTGTCCCGCCGGCGATCAGCGACGCGTCCGTGTGCTTCACGCCCTTGGGATCCGAGGTGGTCCCCGAGGTGTAGTACAGCCAGCGGACGGTGCCGG
>JAPOQG010000224.1 GCA_026710865.1 Acidimicrobiaceae bacterium | reverse complement strand
TCGGCCACAGACGCCGCCAGCGCAGTGTCCGCGGTGGCCTGGTGGGACGACACGTGCAGCCGCTCGCGCATCACCGCGGCCGTGGCCCGCCCGCCCGAGCGCCGCTGCATCTCCGCAGCGGTCTCGGCCAGCATCGCGTCCACCCGCGACCGCCCCCGACCCAACTGCGCCATCCGCTCCACCAACTCGCCATCGCTGAGCGCCGCGACCTCCACACCGCCGGCACACGCCACACACCCAGCAGTTGCGACATCCGTAGTCTCAACCGATCCGGTCCTCGATTCCATGCCAGCAACACTAGACAGGGGGTGTGACAAGAGTTCCTCAAACAACTTGACAAATGAGCAAATAGCCTCTTAACGCACGACGAAGATTCCTTCCTCGACCGCACAACCGGATCATCCGACGACTCGCCTGTCGTGCGGGACTGCTTGACTGGCACATGTGAACGACTATCTGCCCGCCTCGACGCTGGGCTGGCTGGATCTCGACACAACCGCCAGCGAGCGGGTGGACACGCTGCTGCGGTCGCTCGAAGAACCGAGCACTCTCGACGTGCTGGGCCTCGGCACGGTGCGCGACGCCTTCGCAGACATGCTCAGCCCAGGCACCTCCACCGTGCAGACCAGGCTGCGCTACTTCATCTTCCTGCCCTGGATCTTCCAACGTCTGGAGGCTGAGAACAGCCCAAGAGCCAGCTTCGCCAGCAAGCTCCGAGAGGCCGAGACGCGGCTCATCGAGCGTCTACGCCATCTGGGGGCGAACCAGGGCGTGATCGGCTTCTGGGCGCGGGGTGGGCTCAAGCGGATGCCGAGCGAGATCTACTGGGGCGGCCTGGGCTCATGGGGCATCAGAAGACTCGACATGAGCATCGCCCAGTACGGCCAGTCGGCGCCGGCGCCGCGGTCCCAGCTTCAACGCGACGACGACGGCAATGCCACGCAGCGAAGCGCGTCGATGTGGGCGGCGGGCATTTCGGAACCTCCAGAGCCCTTTCTCTGGCCGATGAGGCAGCCGAGTCCTCAGCCGGAAGACGGCATCGATTTCGATCTCCTCCCCGACGAGGCACGGTTCCTGACCGAACGCATCCGGCATAGCCAGTCGGACTCGCTGCTGGCTGTCCTGTCCGCAAGGCCGGGCCTGTCGCTCGACGGCATCGACTACCCGTGGCTGGTGCCTGAACCCGAACTGCTGCCGAGCCGTCTAGCCGAGGTGTTGCACCACGCCCGATGCTTCTCGGAACTGACACTCGGGCCGCAACTCGTCTACAACCTGCTGCTGGCGCGGGAGGCAAATCAGGAGTTCCGCTGGGATACCAAGGAACTTGAGGACGACCAGTTGGGCCGACTGGAGGGCTGGAGTCGGCTGATCAGGAGCCGCCAAGGGGTATTGGACCAATGGGCCGACCACCCGGAAGAGTTCTGGCAGATTCTCGCCGGCTACGGCATCAGCGGGACAACCCGGCACTTCTGGAACGACTCAATCCAGCGAGCGATGGGCGATCCGGAAGGCTTCGCCAAGGATCCAATGGTCCACAGCCTCATTCGCGAGCGAGAACGGCGTCTCAAGTCGAAGAGGGCCCGATTGTCCTACCGAGCCGCTTTGGAGAACTGGCACCAGGCGCCGGTCGGCGGTCAACTCGACTACCGGTGGGGCATCACTAAGACCTACCTCCGGGATCTCGCGGCGGCCGGGGTGGACGGCTGATGCTGCAACCCGCCAACCGGCTCACCTTGATCGACTCCATGCGGCCCCCGGCGGGGTTCCAGTTCGAGTCGGCCATGGCCGTCACATACACATTGGACCTGCGGGCCCTGCTGGCCGCGCCCGCAGCGCTGGCCCTCGCAGGTCACAACCCCGACTCCGGCGACGGCGACGGCGACGCCTACGAGCCCATCGAGCTGATCCATGCGCTGCGGGCCCACGCCAGCAGGATGACGGTGTTCAGCCAGGTCGGCGAGATCGCCCTAGCGCCGTCGCGCCGGGTGTTCGCCTTCCTGGAGCGGACCGTCTTGCCGGTGTCGGCGCCGCGGGGCGGCATCGTGCATCCCAAAGTGTGGGTGGTCCGCTACGAGACGGCCGGAGACCCAGAGGACGGGCGGGCGGTCGAGCAGCGGCTCCGGGTGCTCGTCGCCAGCCGCAACCTCACCTTCGATGCGAGCTGGGACACGATGGTGCGTCTCGACGAGACCACCGGATCGGGCGGAACGAACCTGGAACCTGTAGGCAAGCTGTTCAAGGGTCTCCTTGACAATTGCTTGGTCGACGTCCCAAAAGATCACCGCACGAGGGTCCGGTCACTGGCCAAGGCTCTCAAGGACGCTTCGTTCGCGCTGCCTGCGGGCGTGGACGGTCTCAAGGTCCACGTCCTGGGCCTGGAATCCAAGCCGTCGCCGCTGCCGGGCGCGGCCGAGCGATCGCTGATCATCTCGCCATTCGTCAGTGACAGCTTCTTCGCCGACGTGCACCCGGTCAAGATCGACGAACTGGTCAGCAGCCCGGAGTGGCTCGACCGCCTCGACAAGAATCTGCTGCCAGATGTCGCCCGCGAGGCCCGAAGCCCTCCACAGCAGGACCTCGACGGCCCAGGACCGACGTCGGCGACCACGTTGGGCAAGGTGTACGCCTTCGACGACGGGAGCGCGTTCGGCCTCGACGCCGATGATGACGGGCTGTCGCCGTTTGATCCCGGCCGGCCGCTGGTCGGGCTGCACGCCAAGGTCTTCGCCTTCGAACACCAGGACAGGGCCCAGCTGTTCCTCGGATCGGCCAACGCCACCGGCCCCGCATTCGGAAGCAACGTCGAGATCCTGGTGGAACTGACGGGGTCGGTCGACGCGCTGGGCATCGACCGGCTGTGCGACGGCAGCGACGACGAACCAGGCCTGCGCGACCTCTTCTACGACTACCGCCGCGGCCAGGACAAGGAGACAGGCGGGGAGACGTCGCTCGATCACCACCGTCAAGCCATCGCGCGCCTCTCCATCGAGGGCCACGTCACCGAGAGCGGTGATGGATGGGCTGTCACCTACCAGACGACCGAGCCGATGCCGGAACCCACCGATGTGACGATTCACTGCTGGCCGCTCACCGTCGCCGGCAATCGGCGGCAGGTGGCCCCAGGAATACCGCTGGAGGAGCGCTTCGAGACCAGCCTGGAGAATCTCAGCGGCTTTCTCGCCTTCGAATTGGCCCACGAGGACGGCACGTTGAGCTGCTTTGTCGTACCGGTCCCGCTCGTCGGCGTGCCCGACTGCCGCGAGCGCGTGCTGCTCAAGATCCTCATCGGGAACGCTGAGCGCTTCTTCCGTTACCTCATGGCGCTGCTTGATGAGGACCCCAGCGAGGCTGGCCTGATCGGCGCCATCGAGCGGATTAGCGGGGACGACCAGGATGAAGGAGACAAGCCGGTCAGTCTCCCGGTGTTGGAGAAGCTGCTGCGCACGATGCGACAGGACCCGGCCAGGCTCGCCGGGCTCCACCCGCTCGTCTCGGACCTGGCGGCTGACGACGCGCTGCCCGAGGGCTTCGCGGAACTCTGGAGGATGATCCACGACGTGGCGACGGAAGAGTCGGCAGCCTGATGGCGGAGCAGGTCATCGACGCCGAAGCGGTCCTCGCCGAGCTGAAGGACTTCCAACAGCGAACCGCCCGCTGGGCCTTCCAGCGAATGTTCGACGAAAAGGATCCCGCCATCCGGTTCCTGGTGGCCGACGAGGTCGGCCTGGGCAAGACCCACGTCGCCAAGGGCGTGATCGCCCAGGTCATCGACCACCTACGGCGCACCGGCGACAAGCGCCACGACATCGTCTATGTCTGCTCCAACGCGGCCATCGCCCGCCAGAACATTCGCAAGCTCGTACCCGCGGGCATCAAGCCCATCGAGGGCGCCGACCGGCTCACCATGCTCCCGCTGGCACAACTGGACGACGGCGACGGCACCACCACGGGCATCAATCTGCTGCCCATCACGCCCGGAACCTCCCTGAAGTTCGGCCGCAGCACCGGCACCTTCCCCGAGCGCTGCCTTGCCTACACCTTCCTGCGGGCCCATTGGGGTGCGGGCGCCATGAACGCACCGGCCCGGCGCATCTTCTGGGAGGGCCTCTGGGCCGGTGACCGTTACGACCGCGACGGGCGGCTGCGGTCGTGGGAGCAGTGGTATCAGCCCCGCATCGGGAGGACTCTGGGGCATTTCGCCGAGCTGCTCGAGGAACTCGACAAGTCGCGTCACGCCCAGGGCAAGCCGATCGTACGCCGCCTGTTCGACGAGCTCGCCGAAGGGCTGGCGTGGAAGCGGACGATCCCCTACGACCTCCACGAGCTCCGCCGGGAGTTGATCGGCGAGGTGCGTCGCGTCATGGCGCGAGTCGGCATCGCCGCCCTGCAACCCGACCTGATCGTGCTCGACGAGTTCCAGCGATTCAAGGATCTGCTGCGCCCGGAGCCCGGCAACTTCGCGGCCGAGTCAGCCCACCGGCTGTTCAACCACCGCGATCCAGAGACGGGGCGAGCGACCCGGACGCTGCTGCTGTCGGCCACGCCGTACCGCATGTACACGATCAGCGACGAGATGGAGGACGACCACTACCGAGACTTCCTGGACACGTGCTCGTTCCTGTTCCAGGACCCGGCCCGGGTCGAACGGCTCGAAGGCCGGTTCAGGGCCCTGCGCACGGCCCTGACCGCCGCCGACCCCGGCGACGCCGCCGAGGACGCCTGCCAGGGAGTCGGGAACGAGCTGCGCGCCGTGATGGCGCGGACGGAGCGGCTGTCGGCCACACCCGACCGCGACGGGATGCTGAGCGAGACAGACACACAGGTAGCGGTGATGGACCATGATCTTCGCGCCTATCTCCGCATCGGCGCCCTGGCCGACGCAGTGGCGCATCACGAGCCGACTGAGTACTGGAAGTCGGCGCCCTACCTCGTCAACTTCATGGAGGCGTACAAGCTGAAACAGGCAGTGGCGGAGGCGGCGGAGCGCGGGCTTCTCGGCGGCGAAGAACTCGATCCCGGCCCCGGCCTGCTGAGCTGGGACGACATCGAGGAGTACCGGCGGATCGACCCCCAGAACGGGCGGCTCCGCTGGCTGCTCGACGACCTGGAGCGCAGCCGCGCCTTCGAGTTGCTGTGGGTGCCCCCGTCGATGCGCTACTACGACACCGGATCGGTGTACGAGTCACCGGAGGCGGCCGGCTTCACCAAGCGCCTGATCTTCTCGGGGTGGACGGTCGTGCCGAAGGTGGTCTCATCGCTGGTCAGTTTCGAGGCCGAGCGGCGCGCCTTCGAGAACCGCAGCCACCGCTACACGGCCGGCTACAGGCAGCGCGGCGGCCAGCGCCTCGTCTTCCGCACCACTGAGCGGGCCGGGCAGCCCAGACCGGGGGAGGCAGCCGGCGACCGCCGGGCGGCCGCGATGACCGCATTTCTGCTGACCTGGCCGAGCCCGAGCCTCGCCAGACTCGGCGACCCCCGGCCACAGGTCCCCCGCCAACGCTCCCAGGCGCCGGGAATCGGCGGGACGGCGCCGCCGGCCCCCGGCGACCGCGTCCGGATCTCCGACGTGCTCGAAGCTGTGGCCGCCCGGCTGGCGGACGCGGTCGAGCCGCTGGTCCGGGACGCTCCCACCGACGGCGCCGCCGATCAGCGGTGGTACTGGGCCGCGCCCCTGTTCCTCGACCAGCAGCGTGCGCCGGAGGTCATCGACCTGTTGCTCGGCCCCGACGGCGCCTGGTACTGGGAGGACGACGCCGGGCAGGGGCTCCAGGCCCATGTGGCCGAGGCCCGGGCCATGATCGACCATGGACCCGGCGCCCTCGGCCGGCCTCCCGGCGACCTTGTCGAGGTGCTGGCCGAGCTCGCGGTCGGCGGGCCGGCGCAATGCGCGCTGCGCATGGTCTCATCGGTGTGCGGACTGCCGGTCTCCGCCGATGAAGGCACCGTGGAGTACGCCGCGTGGATAGGCGCCGCCTTCAGGCACTTCTTCAACGCCCCGGAGGTGACTGCCGTCGTCGCCGGCGGACACTCGGAGCAGCCGGACGCCGACGAGGGCGAGAGCCGCTACTGGCGCGATGTTGTGAGGCATTCGATCGACGGCAACCTCCAGGCCGTCCTCGACGAGCACGGCCATGTCGTGCGCGATTGGCTCGGCCATCTGAGCCTGGGCG
The DNA here is from genome assembly GCA_026710865.1 of Acidimicrobiaceae bacterium. Lineage (GTDB taxonomy): Bacteria > Actinomycetota > Acidimicrobiia > Acidimicrobiales > Aldehydirespiratoraceae > Aldehydirespirator. The sequence goes on along the minus strand of JAPOQG010000224.1, from coordinate 14,478 downwards.
ACGACGACCGGCGCTGGGACGCGGCCTTCGACATCTCGGGCAAGTTGGCTGAGGCCCTGGAACTGCGCACGTCGTCGTATCGCGTGGACATCCCGATGCGGGAGCGCAACGGCCGCGACAGCGCGTTCGACCAGCGCAGGATGCGCACCCGCTTCGCGGTCGCCTTCGCCAACCAGACGCTCGACGATGGCGGCGAGGCTCGGGTCGGAGCCGTCTCCGCCGCGTTCAACTCGCCGTTCTGGCCCTTCGTCCTCGCCTCGACCTCCATCGGACAGGAGGGACTGGACTTCCACCTGTGGTGCCATGCGGTCGTCCACTGGAACCTGCCCTACAACCCGGTGGACCTGGAGCAGCGCGAGGGACGGGTCCACCGGTACAAGGGCCACGCCGTGCGGCGCAACATCGCATCGACCCTCGGGCCGGAACTGTTCGCCGGGGGCCTGACCGCCGGCGCCGACCCTTGGGACGGACTCTTCTCCATGGCGGCCGAGCGTGGCGAGCGCGACAGCGAGATGGTGCCCTACTGGGTGTTCAACGAGGGGCCGGCCAAGATCGAGCGCCATGTGCCGGTCATGCCGTTCAGTCAGGAGGCGGCAGCCCTGCCGCGGCTGCGCAAGGCGCTCGCCGCGTACCGCCTCGCGTTCGGGCAGCCCCGGCAGGAAGAGCTGGTCGAGTTGTTGGGAACTGACCGCTCCGACGAGGATCTCATGCGGTTGACCGAACGGTTCCGCATCGACCTGTCACCCCCGGAATCGACCCAATAGCTGATTTTCTGCACAGCTAACCGTCACTTTTCGGCTATTATTGACGGCATGCGCTACAAACGGCTGGCTCGGGTGCCGCAGCAGAGCTTCTTCCTGCTCGGCATTAGAGGCGTCGGCAAGAGCACATGGGCCCGCCAGAGCTTCCCGGACGCCCTGCGTCTCGACCTGCTCGACGAGGCCCTGTTCGCCGACCTGCTGGCCGAGCCGGCGCTGTTCCGGCAACTGCTGTCCGGGGTCGGCCCGAAGCAATGGGTGGTGGTGGACGAGATACAGCGCATCCCCAGCCTGCTCAACGAGGTGCACCGGCAGATCGAGGAGCGCGGCGTGCGCTTCGCCCTGCTGGGATCCAGCGCCCGCAAGCTCAAGACGGCGGGGACCAACCTGCTCGCCGGCCGGGCCCTGCGCAAGGCCATGCACCCGCTGGCCCCCGCCGAACTCGGCGACGACTTCGATCTCGACGGCGCCCTCCGCTACGGCACCATCCCGCTGGTGTGGACCGCCACCGACCGGCGGGAGGTTCTCCAGAGCTACACCCAGCTGTACCTGCGCGAGGAGATCCGGGCCGAGGCTGTGGTCCGCAACCTGTCGGGCTTCGTCAGGTTCCTGCCGGTGGCCGCGGTGATGCACGGCCAGACCGTGAACGCGTCCTCGATCGCACGCGACGCCGGCATCGCCCGCACCACTGTCAACGGATACCTGGAGATCCTCGAGGACACCCTGCTGGCGGTGCAGCTGCCGGCGTTCGAGGCCAAGCTCCGCGTGCGCGAGAGGCGCCGACCCAAGCTGTACTGGGCCGACCCCGGCCTGGTGCGAGCGGTGAAGCGCCAGCTCGGGCCCGTGGCCGAGGAGGAGCGGGGCGCCCTGCTCGAGGGATGGGTGCTGGGCCTGCTGCGAGTCCACAACGAGCACCAGCACATCTATGACGACATCGGCTACTGGGCCGCCGCCGAGTCCGCGTCCGCGGCCGACTTCGTCCTCACCCGCGACCGCGAGCACGTCGCCATAGAGGTCAAGGCATCCGAGCGGTACAACACCGCGATGCTCAAGGGGCTGCGAGCGGTGGCCGACCTCCCCGGCCTGGCCCGTCGCATCCTCCTCTACCGCGGCCGTCGGGCCTTCAGAACCGAGGACAGCATCGACGTATGGCCCCTGGAGAACTTCCACCAAGCCCTTCAAGACGACCGACTCTGGCCGTAGGAATCGGATGATCCCCCACCGGTGGTCTAGCCGGCAACGAACAACTCGCTCGCCCCGAACCGATGCACGCCACCGAGAACGCGTCAGGATGCGCTCTAGGCTGCCAGGCCGTGCGCATTCATCGACGCCAGGTTGATGCTCAGCGGTTCAATCGCGATGCGATCCTGCCCTACGAACTCAGGCTCCTCGACTTCCAGGCCGCCATGCAGGACGTCTACGACTTCTTCTTCGATGTCAACGGGTTCCTGGCCGTCAAGGGCCTGGGGCGGCTTGAAGACACTCTCCGGAAGGCAATCCTCTCGGGGATGCTGTCGGACATGCTGACAGCAAGTATGGCTGCTCACGCACGCACTCTCGTCGAGAATCAGCAACACAACGGGCACCCCGACCTTGTGGTGAAGGGGGTGTACTCGGGTGACGCCGTGAAGGCCGGGGCCGAGGGCGTGGAGATCAAGACCACGCTGAAGAAGGGTGGCGCCGTGGATACTCACGGCGCTCGCGATCAGTGGTTCTGCGTGTTCGTCTACCAAGTCGACAACGTGACGGAGCCTGCCGCTGACCGAGATCCACTGCGATTCACCGAGGTGTACCTTGCAGAGGTCACAACAGCTGACTTCCGCCGCAACGAGCGAGGCGAACTGGGAACGAGGACGGCCACCTTGCACGCCGACGGAGTCGCGAAGCTACGGCGGAGTTGGGTCTATCTGGATCTCGTCGACAACCGGCCCGGACCCGGCTCGTAGTCACGCAACTTGGGAATGGCGGACACCGCAAGCCGGGCATAGGTCGGGTCTCGCTCGACGCCTACGCTGCAATAGCCGACACGCTCCGCAGCGGCCAGCGTAGAGCCCGAACCGGCGAACGGATCGAGCACCACGCCGCTGCCGAGCGGCAAGATGGCACGCACTACTTGGCGCAGGAACGCCTGAGGCTTGAGGCTGGGGTGCGGCGCGAGCTTCCGCTCCGCTCGGCGCGTGGGGGTTGATTCGATCACGTCCGAGAATGGCTTCTCGTCAGAGACCCGTCGAAGTCCACCGGTGCCCCAGGTTCTAAGGTTGTCCTGGACGCGGCCCTCGAGCGGCTTGCGAAACAACAGCCACGGCTCCCACTTGGAGCGGGGCATGACTGAAACGTCGGAGAACTCCTCGTGGGCGTTCTTTGGACGATCACCGCCTCGCATCGTCATGACGAGGCGCACCACCTCGCCTCGGCGCTCAAGACCACCGCTGCAAACGGCACCCGCGACGAGATGAGAGACCAGCGGGTTGGACGCGACCAATACATGCGAACCGGGGACCAGAACCGGCACAAGGACCTCGGTCCACGTACGGAAGAACGAGCACAAGCCGTCGAGATCCTCAGCGGTCAGAGTCGTGAACCTGGGCAGGGGAGAGCGCTGATGGCCATCGAATGCCGGAGGAAGGCGCCACACACCTCCTTGTCCCATGCGGAGCTTGCGTTGCTCTCGCGCGGTGTATTCGACGATGCCGTATGGAGGATCGGTCACGACCCCGTGGAACGCGTGCCGCGGCTGCTCGGCGAGCCATTCCAGGCAGTCGCCGACGTACAGCGAAGCACCGCCTACCTTCGCAAGAGGCAACCAGGCTTCAGCGAACGCCGGCTCAGCCGAGGTCATAGACGCCACGGCGCACCCTCCGGAACTGGCCGCCCCGACCTGCGTTGAGGTTGAGGTAGCTGCGGACCGACGACGCCGCAACGGGGCTTCCCAGTCGAGCCTCAACTGATTCATGGATCTCCTTCAACCTCAGAGGCCTGCCTGCGTTCGCGAGTACCTGCTCGATGGCATCGCGAACCTCGCCGGGCCTCCGACGACCGAGACTCTGGGCTGAAGTGACCATCGCTCCACACATTAGACGTCTAGACGTCGCTAAGCGCGGATCCCAGAGCGATGCTGACGCTAGTGACCCCCTCTGACAGCGTCCTCGATTTCAGTGGTCTGGACTCGATCGACAGTCCATTCGTTCTCCGTGTTCCGTCAAGCAAGCCAAGGACCGGGAGGCACGGGGCGGGGGGTCAGGCGTTTCGCAGGCGGTGGTAGCGGGCGATCAGGGACGCTGTGGCCGGGTCGTGGGCGGCCGCAACGGGACCCGCGGTCCCGGCCCTGGCCAGGTCCTGCTCGATGGCCTCGGCGAGGGTCTTGCCGTGCTCCACGCCGTACTGGTCGAAGCTGTTGATGCCCCAGAGGGCGCCCTGCACCAGCACCTCGTGCTCGTAGAGGGCCACCAGCTGGCCCAGCACCGACGGCGTCAGCTCGGGAGCCATGATCACCGTGGACGGGCGGTTGCCGGGCAGCTCACGGTGGGGGTCGCCCGAGGCCGCACCGAAGGCCAGCGCGGAGGCCTGGGCGAAGCAGTTGGCGACCAGCGACTGGTGCCGGCGTCCGGCTTCGGGCAGATGGGCGGTATCCGCGTCGGGTCGGGCGAACACGATGAAGTCGGCCGGAACCACGGTCGTGCCCTGGTGCAGGAGCTGGTGGAACGAATGCTGGCCCCCGGTCCCGGCCGCGCCCCACACGATCGGGCCGGTCTCGCAGCCCACCGCGCGCCCCTTGAGATCGACCCGCTTGCCGTTCGACTCCATCTGGAGCTGCTGCAGGTAGTCGGGCAGCAGGCGCAGGCGGTGGGAATACGGCAGCACCACCCTGGTCTGCAAGCCCCAGAAGTCCCGGTACCAGACCGCCAGCAGCCCCATCAGCACCGCAGCGTTCACCGCAGGCGGCCGGCGGGCGAGGTGCTCGTCGACGGCCCGCATCCCGGCCAGCATCTCACCGAAGCGGTCCTCACCGACCGCGACCATGAGCGACAATCCCGCCGCCGACCCCAGCGAGTAGCGGCCACCGACCCAGTCCCACATCTCGAAGACATTCCCGGCGCCCACCCCGAACTCAGCGGCCGCGGCCCCGTCGGCGGTAACCGCGGCAAGATGGCCATCCACCGCCGCAACCCCGAACTCGGCGGCCGCGGCCCCCTCCGCGGTGACGGCGGCGAAGTGGCGGTCCACCGCTTCTGGCCCGAGCTCCGAGGTGACCCACGCCCGAGCGGCCCGGGCGTTGGCCAGCGTCTCGGCGGTGGTGAAGCTCTTGGACACCACGACGAAGAGCGTCTCGGCGGGGTCCAGGCCTGCTCGCAGCACCGTCGCCAGGTCGGCGGGGTCCACATTGGCCACGAAACGGCAGTCGAGGTCGGGGTGGCGGAAGGCGGCCAGCGCTTCGTGGGCCATGGCCAGACCCAGGTAGGACCCGCCGATCCCGAGGTTCACCACGGTGCGGATCGGCCGGCCGGTCGCCCCCCGGCGCTCACCCGAGCGCACGGCACGAGCGAAGGCGGCCATGCGGTCGAGCTCGGCCCGCACCGAGGCCGTCACATCGACGCTGCCGGCCACCACCGAGGCGCCGGAACCGGCCCGGAGCGCGGTGTGCAGAGCCGGCCGGCCCTCGGTGGCGTTCACCGGGTCGCCCGACAGCACCGCCGCGATCCGGTCGGCCACGCCGGCCCGGTCGGCCAGAGCCAGCAGCAACTCGACGGTCTCGGCGGTCACAAGATGACGGGACCAGTCGATCACCAGGTCGCCCGCAGTCACCGTGAGCCGCTCGACCCGGCCGGGATCGTCCTCGAACAACGCCCGCAGGTGGGTGCCGCTCGCCTGCAGCTCGCGAGCGTGACGGGCCAGCGCAGCCCACTCTGCGGTGGCCGTGATGTCGGTGGAGGCCACCGGCCTCGGGGCCCTTGCGGCCCGGCCGGCTATTCGCCGGCGGCGAGATCTATGCCGTGTCCCTCGGCGGACTCTGTCAACAGAGCGCTGATCTCGTCGGGCGAGCCGGTCTCGAAGGTCGGGGCGTCGGCCACCAGAGCCAGCAGCATCTCTTCTTCGTGCGCAGCCTTCTCAGCGTCCAGCCCGCCGTGGACGACCCGCTCGTAGTACACCACCGAAACCAGATCCTCCAGGCTGAGGTTGGAGAAGCCGCTCATGCCGCTGGCGAAGCTGTCAACCTCTCGCTGGCCACCGGGCCGGGACGGGTCGCCGTAGACGTCCACCCCCAGGCGCTTGGTGCCCGCGGTGCCGAGGTACACCCAGGACAGATGGTGGGCCAGGCCGTCGAATTCGGGGGTGGAACCGAACGTCAGCAGGAGTTCGCCACCGTTGAGTTGGCGGCCGGTGGCCGTGCCGGAGCCGTCGGCGCCATGGCAGGAGGCGCAGGTGCTGTACACCGCGGCGCCGTTGTCGGCCAGCACCAGCTCGTCACTGGGGGGCGGTTCGAGCATGCCCACATAGAAGATGGCCCAGACGGGCAGGAACACCATCACCGATGCGGCCCAGTACGGCATCCGCTTGCGCCGGTGGGCGGCCTCGACGTAGGGCGGGTCCGGTTCGGGGGGCGGCGGCGGGGCAGCCTCGGGGATGGGGACCGGAGCCGCGGGCGCGGGTGCCGCCGCGGGCGGGGCCGGGGCCGACGGAGCGGCCGCGGCCGGAGCGGCCGCGGCCGGAGCGTCTCCGCCCTCTGCCGGGGTACCGGTCAGCTCGGCGCGTCGCTGACGCGAGCGTTCGAGCAGATAGTCGGGTACCTCGACCACTAAACGTCTCCATCAGCGGTTGGGGGCGGACCGGACGGCGCCGGAGCGGCAAGCCCCGGCGCCATGAGGATAGGCGCTCGCGCCGCGCTTGGCGTCCTCAGGCACCAACACCTTGCGCGATGCAGCCCTCAACCGCCGGCGGGACCGACAACCAGGCCGAACTCGTCGCCGGCGTCGATCAGCGCGTCGAACAGGTACTGGCCGAGCGAACGGTCGCAGAAGACCAGGTAGGAGGGCGTGCCGCCGGCGTCGTTGCGGGCGATGTCACAGGTGACCTTGGCCACTGACGCGGAGGCCACCGCGCCGTCGGGTGTCATCGGGTCCGACCAGTCGAGGCTGCACACCTTCTCGAGCATCCGGGGGGCGGACCGCCCGGTGATCCTGAACAGCGCCCGGCCGTGGGTCCAGTCCAGGGCGCTGACGAAGTCCGCCCCGTCGACCGCCTCGAGGCCCTCGACCGCTTCGGCCACAGCGTCGGCGGTGCCCAGCACGATCCACTCCCCCGGCCTGGACCCCAGCACCAGCGCTCCGCCCGCGGCCGCGCTCGACGAGCCGAACGGCGCACCGAGCCGGGCAGCGACCGCACCGACGGACCCGGAGGCCCGAACCAGCCACTTGGTGGTGGCGCTGATGTCGGTCAGCATGAGATCGCCGGAGCCGGCGGTCTCGTAGCTCCGCACCACCGGACTCTCGAAGATGGGCGGGTCAGCCACGGAGACGCTCCCCGGCCGGGTCGAAGTGGGCGTGGTGGTCCATCACCGTGGCGCCGATGCGCTGGCCGGAGGCGAGCAGCACCGTCAACTTGGTCCCGCCCGCGGCCAGCTCGGGCTCGACCTGCCCGAGGCAGACGGCGCGGCCGAGCGTGGGCGACATGCGGGCCGAGGTGATCCGGCCCAGGATCTCGTTGGTGTCGCCCCGAACGATCTGGGCGGCCTCTTCGGGCACGATCTCAGGATCGTCGGGCTGGATGGCCACGATCAGGGGCAGCTGCCGGTCGGCGGCCCAGGCCAGTTCGGGCAGGCCCGCGAAGTCTTCCTTGTCCAGCTTGATCAGAGGGCTCATGCCGGTGCTCGGGGCCAGGGTCAGGCCGTCGGTGTCCTGGCCCACGATGAAGTGGCCCTTCTCGAGGCGCATGATGCGCTGACCCTCCAGGCCGAAGGGTCCGACACCGAGATCGGCGCCCGCTTCCATCAGGGCCTCCCACACGTGCAGGCCGTGGCCTGCGGGGACGTGCAGCTCGAAGGACAGCTCCCCGGTGAAGCCGATGCGCCACATGAAGCATCCGGCCACGCCGGCCACGGTGGCCGTGCGGACCTCCATGTAGGCGAAGGCCTCGGGCGACAGGTCGACACCGTCGACCACCCGGCTCACCAGCTCCCGGGACTTGGGCCCGGCCACGTTGATGCTGGCGTAGGCGGTGGTCACCGGGGTGACGTGCACCCGCCAGTCGGGACGCTCGGTCTGCAGCCAGTTCTCCACCCACTCCCACACGCCGGCCGCGCCCGAGCTGGTGGTGGTCATCAGGTAGTGCTCGGGGCCGAGGCGGCCGGTCACACCGTCATCGAGGACGACGCCGTCCTCGGCGCACATCATCCCGTAGCGGACCTTGCCCACCGCCAGCTTCGACCACTTGTTGGTGTAGAGCAGGTTGAGCAGCTTCGGGATGTCGGGGCCGCGCAGGTCGAGCTTGCCCAGAGGGGTCACGTCGATGATCCCGACGTTGGTGCGCACGTTGCGAACCTCGGCCGCCGGGTCGCCGTAGTGGTCGGGGCGGATCCACTGACCGGCCTGGATCGTGCGCACGCCGTTGGCCTCGTGCCAGGGGTGGATGGACGACACCCGCACCGGCTCGAACATGCGCCCGGCGAGGGCGCCCAGCGTGAGCGGGGCGTACGGCGGCCGCCACACGGTGGTGCCGACCTGGGCGATGGTCTCGCCCCGGGCCTCGGCGATGGCGGCCACGGTGTTGACCGTCTCGAGCTTGCCCTGGGCCGACCCCATGGTGGCGGTGGTGTAGCGCTTGGCCAGCTCCACCGAGTCGTAGCCCTCCCGGGCCGCGGCCACCAGGTCCTTGGATCCGACGTCCTCGGACAGGTCGACCATGCCGTGGGTGTCGGACCGGTACAGCTCGGGGTGGCGGTCCCGCCTCAGGGGCGCCCGCTCGTCGGCCGCCCAGGCCGGCTCGTCGCCGGTGACCGCAAGAGCCCGGGCGGTGCGGGCCTGGTAGCGGTGCGCCACCGCCGCGGCCCGCTGGGCGGCCAGTCGCCCGGTGGCCGCGCCGTGGGCCCGCAGCTCGTCGAGTCTGCCGTCGCCGGCCAGCCCGCCCGTGGCCAGCACGTTGCCGGGCGGGTCGGACGGGAAGAACCGGGCCGCGGCCGGGTCGTAGACGGGCCGGTCGCCGGCCATGTTGAGCAGGGAGGTCGGTGCGGTCCAGCCCGCGGCCACGACCAGCAGGTCGGCCTCGGTGCGAGTCCCGCCGGCCACCACCGCCTCGAGTGCCTTCGGCGGGCCCTGGGCGGCGCTGACACGCCGGCCGTCGCGCCCGTCGACGACCGCGGCCACCTCGACACCGGCCCGTTCGAGATCGGCCGCAGCCGCGTCGCCGTCGGCGTTGGCGGTGAACACGACGGCGCGCTCGCCCGGCTTGACCCCCCACAGGTTGATCAGGCGGCGGGCCGCGACCGAGGTGATCACACCGGGACGGTCGTTGCCCGCGAACACGTAGGGCCTCTCGATGAGGCCCGGCGCCACCACCAGCACCTTGGCCCGGGCCTTGATGAGGCGCTCGACCGCGACCGGGTGGCTGCGCTGCACGATCCCGAGCCAGTTGTCCTCGTAGCGGCCGGTGACGGTGGAGTCGGTCAGCACCTCGACGTCGGAGGCGGCCAGGGCGGCCCGCAGCTCGGCCAGAGCGGCCCGGGCCGGCTCGGGATGGGCGTAGCGGAGGTGGCCGCCGACGGCGTGCTCGTGCTCCACGAGCATCACCCGGGCACCGGCCGCGGCCGCGGCCAGGGCGGCCTCGATGCCGGCCGGCCCGGCCCCGGCCACCACGACGTCGGGATGGCTGTAGCGCTTGTCGTGGTAGCGGTGAGGGGTGTCGGGATCGACCTTGCCGCCGGGTGCGAACGTGGCCAGGACCCGCTCGTAGGCGGGCCACAGCCTCTGCGGGCGCATGAACGTCTTGTAGTAGAAGCCGGCGGTGAGGAACCGCGAGACCAAGCCGTTGGCCGCCTTGATGTCACGGTGCAGCGAGGGCCACACGTTCTGGGCCCCCACGTCCATTCCCGCCTCCAGCAGGCGATGGCCGGCCCGCACGTTGGGATCGTCGCCGACCTGCACCAGCAGGTTGGGATCCCAGTAGTCGGCGGTGAGGATGCCGCGGGGCCGGTGGTACTTCATGGAGCGGGAGAACACGTGCTCGCCCGCGGCGGCCAGCGCCGAGGCGATGGTGTCGCCCTCGAAACCGCTGAAGCGCTTGCCGTTCCAGCGGAACCGCAGCGTGGTGGAGCGGTCGATCACCTCGGTGGGCTGGACCTCCAGCCGGCTCATGGTCATGGCGGGCGCTCCCGCGAAGCCTGTGTCCGGCTCATGCCTTGGACCCCCGCTTGTCGCCGGGTTGGGGCGGGTCGCGGAACTCGTTGGTCGCCGTGTTGCGCTCCAGCGTGAACCAGCGGCGGCACCCGGACCGGCAGTACCAGGTCTCGCGCAGCCAGCCCGCGGGGTTGTCGCGCAGGTAGAGGTAGCCCCGCCACTGCAAGGGGGAGGCAGTGGCGGGGTCGGGGCGAGCATGGGACTCGCCGCCGTACCGCAGGTCCGCGGAATTCCGCGGCCCGCAGTTCGGGCAGGGCACCAGCAGCATCAGCCTTCGCCTCCCCGCGGGAGCGGCTTCGACCGACGACCGCAGACGGGGTGGACGGACACCAGCATCAGTGCCCCACCGCCGCCGCGCCCTTCTCGCCCACCAGTTCGCCTGTGTCGAAGCGGCTGAGAGCGAAGGGCGCTATGAGTTCGGGTGTGTTGCCGGTGGCCACCGCGGCGGCCATCTGCTCGCCCGAGACCGGGGCAGCCTTGAAACCGTAGGTTCCCCAGCCGACATCCACCAGGAAGCCGTCCACCGGGGTGAAGCCCATCACCGGCGAGTAGTCGGGGGTCATGTCGCAGAGCCCGGACCACTGCCGCAGCAGCCGCATCCGCGAGACGGACGGCATCAGCTCGAGGACGTGGCCGGCCAGCTCCTCGGTGAAGTCGAGGGAGCCCCGGATCGAGTAGGTGGCCACCGGATCGACGGCGGCCCCGAAGACGAGCTCGCCCCGGTCGGTCTGGCTGATGTAGACGTGCAGCGAGCCCGACACCACCACCGTGGGCAGGAACACCTTGACCGGCTCGGTCACCGCGGCCTGCAGGGGATGGGTGGTTATGGGAAGGCGCACGCCGGCCATGGCCGATATCAGCGAGGCCCAGCCGGCGGTGCAGTTCACGACGAAGGGGGTGGAGATGTCGCCCCGGTTGGTCCGCACTCCGGTGACCCTCCCGCCGGCGCCCCTGCCTTCGGGGCCGTCGCCGCCCTCGCACAGGATGTCGAGGACCTCGGTCTTCTGGTGCATCTCCACGCCCATGTGGTCGGCGGCCCGGGCGTAGCCCCACACCACGGCGTCATGGCGCACGATGCCGCCGGGCGGGTGGTAGAGGGCGCCCTGGATCGGGTAGCGGGGATGGTCGGAGGTGTCGAGGCTGGGGGCGACCTCCTTGATCTCATCGGGGCCGACGACGCTGGAGTCGACCCCCTGGAGCTTGTTGACCTCCGCTCTCCAGTTCATGGTGCGCAGGGCGGCGTCGCTGTGGGCCAGGGTCAGGTGGCCCCGCTCGCTGAACATCACATTGATGTTCAGGTCCGTCGCCATGGAGTTGTAGAGCTGCAGCGACCGGTCATAGAAGGCCACACCCTCGGGGGTGAGGTAGTTGGCTCGGACGATGGCGGTGTTGCGGCCCGAGGCGCCGCTGCCCAGGTAGGCCTTGTCGAGCACGGCGACGTCGGTGATGCCGTGGTTGCGGGCCAGGTAGTAGGCGGTGGCCAGGCCGTGGACGCCGCCGCCGACCACCACCGCGTCGTAGGAGCGCTTCAGTTCGGTGTCCCGCCAGACCCGGGGCCAGGGGTCGCCCCGCAGGCCCTTCCAGGCCAACGCGGCTGCCGAGTACTTGGGCGGCCGACGCCGCATCCCCCGTGCGATTCCCCTCATCGCCGACCAAGGGTAGGGGTTGGAGCCGACGGACGGACGGCGCGCTAGTCGCAGATGACGAGGGGGAGGTCTCGGTCGGTTCGGGCCTGGTAGTCGTCGTAGTCGGGCCACCGGCTCACCGCGAGGGGCCATAGCTCGGCCTTCTCCTCCGGTGTGGCCGTGCGAGCGGTCAGCCGGTGCAGCTCGCCCCGGTCCTGGATGGTCACCTCGGGGTTGTCGATCAGGTTCAGGTACCAGTTCGGATGCCGGGGCGCGCCCCCCATCGAGGCCACCAGCAGGTAGCGCCGGCCGTCACGGATCCGGATCAGCGGCGTGCGCCGCAGGCTTCCCGTCTTGCGCCCCACGGTGGTGAGGATCACGCACTCGGCGCCCTCCCACTCGAAGCCGTCTACCCCGTCGGTGGCCAGATACCGGTCGACGTGGTCAGCAATCGGCTTCCACGGACTCGGCTCATAACCCCCAGCGCTCACAGCCCGACGCTAGCCCCCGCGCCGGCCTGCAACGCGACTAGCCCGTCGACCCGCAATACTCAGCCGCAGCGGGTTGTCACTCGACAATGGGTCATCGTCGTTTCTCTGAACCGGCTGCCCATCAAGAGTGCTCTGCAGACGTGCTCAGCGTTCCCGTCGGACCCCCTCGAACTGGCCGCCTTCCTTCTTCAGACCGGCGAACCGCCCGGTTGACGGGTCGCGCCTTGTCCAACCCCCGGTTTTTGGAGGCTGTATCCGGCCGGGACCAGGCGTCTCACTACCTCGATCGCTGTTCTCGGCTTCATTCCGTGCCATGTCGTCACCTCCGTCTATCGCTCAACATAGCTGAGCTGGTAGCCAACCCACTAGACCTTCCACATCGCGGCAGGCCGATTCAGTCCACGACACGTCCGCATTCAAGAGCACCCGAGCAAGTGCCAACATCCAAAGCGCTGTCATGAGTGCCACTAGACCGATCCTCCAACGACGCAGTAGCCGTTCAGCAAGAGAGGTCGCCTCACGCGTGAGCACAACGGCACCTGCCAGGGTGAGAGGAAAGATCAGGAGTGCCAGAGTCTCAATGAGATCCTGGTCCTCCGGGAGCGCGAGTGCGACTGCTGCCGCTACGACCATGAACACCGTTGTCCATATCAGAGCAAGACGATGAACGAGACGAACTTTGACGGGTGTGCGAATCAGCGCCATGTAGCGTTCGCCGGCAGACGGAATATAGATGGCAGCAGCATCTGCAGTCTCTCGGACCTCGTCCGCAAGGGCTACACCAGTCCTCCCGCCGAGAACGTCTCTGATGAATGGCCGACCAATCTCAACGGCATGATCTGCCGCTCGGATCTCGACATGCGTCGTCATTGCATCTCCAATAGGGAGCACCTGCTCTAGGACGGCGGATGGCGCGCCGACCCATGGGCGTTGTTCAAGCAACTTGATTGAACAGACCTGCCCTACAGGGACGACTGTGTCCAAGATGGCCTCCCACCGACGCCCGTACTCGGCCAGCAGCCGTCGCGCCCGCGGGTCCATCGCCTCAACCGAAGTGCAGAAGTCATCAACGAGCAGGTCGATGTCTTGGATGTGGTTCGGCCGATAAGACATGAAAGGAATCGCGAGCAGAATGCACTCCGCTGATGACTCGGGATCTGGCCCTTCGCCGAGCGCTTCGATCAACTTCAGCCTTGCATCCTCGATCGAGTCCAACCATCGACCCACATCGTCACGCTCCACCCCCAGCGCAAGGTCGGAATTGAGGTAACGCACTAGTGCATCAGCTCGCCACGCGTCTTGTGCGCCCGGCAAGCCTTGTCGCCATGGGTGGGGCTTGGTCTTGGCCAGATGTTCTCTCCAAGCCGATGTTGTGTACGCGGATACTCCCTCCCAGAGCGCTCCCCCAAGTGGTTGTGCACCAAGGGGCCGACCATCGACATGGGCTACGTATTGGGCCTGCAACTCGGCGGCGACTTGACGGCGCATGAGCGCCATCGGCTCGCCCTTGACACCGATGAAGTCAACATTCAACAGGAGCTGTTTCGGCCTTACGGTGAACGGGAGGAGCAACCGCACTCGGTCGCCGGCCTTGATGCCGGGCTCATACTGGCGAACCAGTTCAAGCGGTAGTCGTATCTGATACGCCGTTAGAGCATCAACGTGATCACTGTCGCGCAGAACGACCTCATGAACTGCTCGTTCGCGCCAAGCGCGCGTGTCATCGAGAAGCGCGAACGTGAGATCCCACCTGTGTGCTAGGTCTAAGGCCGTTGGCCCACGGCCGTCCTGCAAGCCATCGATGCCCGGTTCCGCACGAATCGGGTCTTGGCCCTCAGGGGATCCGAGCCGGTTGACAAGCCACCGTTTGAAGGACTGCATGATTCGATTATCGCAGCACCATGTGACATCTTACTGCATCAACAAGTCTTTGAGACAGGCTCAGTATTGGAGTTGGCAGCCGTATTCGTCTATCCACCAGCGGGCGGTGCGCTTGGCGTCGGGCGGGGTGCGCAGACCGGGATCCTGGTGGAGCTGCTCGGGGGTGGGGCCGACCCGCGCCGCGATCTCGGTGAGTGACGGAAGGTCGAGGTTGTAGCACTCCACCGCGTTGAGGCCGAGCAGGAGGCGGGCGTCCTCGATGGACACGTCGCGGAAGTCGCTCTCGAGGCGCTGGGCGGTGTGGGGCCACGAACCCTCGGGATGGGGGTAGTCGGTG
>JAPOQG010000317.1 GCA_026710865.1 Acidimicrobiaceae bacterium | reverse complement strand
GTCCTACACCGCGCAGCAGAAGCAGCGGTCGGTGGCCGAGAACACCGCCGCGGGCACCAATATCGGTGCCGCCTTCACCGCCACCGACCCCGAGAGCGACACGCTGTACTACACCCTGTCGGGCACCGACGCGGCCAGCTTCACCGTCGGCCTCTCCAGCGGCCAGATCCAGACCAGCGCCGCCCTGAACTACGAGTCCAAGTCCAGCTACAGCGTCACCGTGGAGGTCTCCGACCGCAAGAACGCCGCAGGCACCGCCGAGACCGGCAACGCGATCACCATCGACGACACCGTCGCGGTGACCATCGCCGTCACCGACGCCAACGACAAGCCGGTGGCAACGGCGGCGACCGCGTCCACCGACGAGGACAGCGCCGTCGACATCGACCTGACCTCCAGGGTCAGCGACCCCGACGCCTCCAGCATGCTGACCGTCGCGGTCGCCACCAGCCCCTCCAACGGCACCGCGGCGGTCAAGTCGGGCAGCCCCCGGACGATCACCTACACCCCCGCCGCCGACTTCAACGGCACCGACCGATTCACCTACACGGTGTCCGACGGCAGCCTGACCAGCACCGCGGCCACCGTCACCGTCACCGTCAACGCGGTCAACGACAAGCCGGTGTTCACCGACGGCCTCACCACCGCCGGCGCCGACACCGACAGCGACGGCGACAGCGACAAGACGACCCGCAGCATCACCAGGTCCTCCGCGCTGGCCGCCAACAACAACGTGGGCGGCGCCCTGGCGGTCAAGCACCCCAGCAACGAGTCCAGCGAGCTGGTGTTCGGGTTCAGCTCCAACCCGCAGACCTACTTCGCCATCTCCTCCAGCGGCCAGATCACAACCGCCAAGGCGCTCCCCGTCGCCAACACGCTGACCTACACCGTCATCGTCACCGTCACCGACGCCAGGACCGACGCCGGCGTGGTCGAGACCGGCAACGACATCACCATCGACGACACCATCACCGTCACCATCACCGTCACCGCCGCCAACCGCAGCCCCTCGTTCCCGACGCTCACCACCGCCCAGAAGACCTTCAGCGTGGCCGAGGACGCGGCAACCAGCACCCAGGTGGGCACGGTCGCCGCCAGCAGCGACCCCGACGGCGACACCCTCTACTACAGCCTGTCGGGCACCGACAGCGGCGACTTCGCCATCAACTCCAGCGGCCTCATAACCGTCGCCGCCGCCCTCGACCACGAGAGCACCGCCAGCTACTCGCTCACGGTGGGCGTCACCGACCGCAAGACCGCGGCCGGCGCCGACGAGAACGCCAACACGGCCACCATCGACGACACCGTGGTCATCACCGTCAACGTCACCAACGTGAACGAACGGCCGCAGGCCAGCAGCGCCACCGCGTCCACCAACGAGGACAACGCCGTCGACATCGACCTGACCTCCAGGGTCAGCGACCCCGACGCCTCCAGCACGCTGAGCGTCGCGGTCGCCACCGGCCCCTCCAACGGCGCCGCCGCGGTCAAGTCGGGCAGCCCCCGGACGATCACCTACACCCCCAACGCCGACTTCAACGGCACCGACCGCTTCACCTACACCGTGTCCGACGGCAGCCTGACCAGCACCGCGGCCACCGTCACCGTCACCGTCAACGCGGTCAACGACAACCCGACCTTCACCGACGGCGCCACCGCCAGCCGCAGCATCGCGGCGTCGGCCGCCACCGTGGGCGCCAGCGTCGGCGCCGCGCTGGGCGTCAGCCACCCCTCCAACGAGAGCAGCGACACGCTCGCCTTCACCCTCAGCGGAACCGACAGCAGCTACTTCGCGGTCTCCTCCACCGGCCAGATCACCATCAAGGCGGCGCTGCCGCTGTCCACCAGGACGTCCTACAGCGTCACGGTCACCGTGAAGGACTCCGTCGGCGCCGCCGCCGACGACACCATCACCGTCACCATCAACGTCACCGACACCAACAGCGCCCCGACCTTCACCGACTCGACCGCCCGGACCTTCAGCGTGGCCGAGAACACCGCCGCGGGCACCAGCGTCGGCGCCGCGGTGGCGGCCACCGACCCCGACAACGACGCCCTGACCTACAGCCTCTCGGGCACCGACGCGGCCAGCTTCGCCATCGTGGCGACCTCGGGGCAGATCCAGACCAAGGCCGAGCTCGACTACGAGTCCAAGACCAGCTACAGCGTCACCGTCGGCGTCACCGACGGCGTGAACGCCGCCGGCGGAACCGACACCAGCGTCGACGCCACCGTGGCCGTCACCATCAACGTCACCGACGTCACCGAGGCCCCCACGGCGGCGTCGATCTCGATCGCGCCGTGGACCACGGACGCCAGCGCCGAGCATGCGACCGTCGACGGCGGCGGCCTGTACCCGGGCGACACCCACACCTTCACCGTGTCGGGCGCCGACTGGACGGCCACCTCGCTGTCGGGCGTGTTCTGCAAGGTTCCGTCGGGAGGGCTGTCCGCCATCGGCGCGTCCGACTGCGACACCTCCAGCCCGGTGGCCATCACCGCGTCCGGCGGCAGCTTCAGCGGCGCCCAGATGACCTACAGCGTGCCGTCGTCGGGCGTCCCCGCCGGCGGCGTGGCCATCAGGGTCAGCGGCAGCGGCGAGTCGGCCGCCGCGCTGGCGATCCACGCCGCCGGGGTGCTCACCGTGACCCCGCTCACCCGGTCCGAGCGCGACGCCCTGGCGCCGGGCAGCACCCACACCTTCACCGTCACCGGCTCCAAGTGGATCGTGTCGCTGGTCAACACCGTGTTCTGCCGGGCGCCGCAGGGCCTGCTGCGCGAGGTCGGCCTGGACAACTCCTCGAACTTCTGCAACATCGGCACCGCGATCCTCAACATCTCGCCCACCAACGGCGGCTGGCAGCGCCAGATGACCTACACGGTGCCCGCCGGGGGGGTCCCGCCCTACGGCCTGGCCATCACCGCGGGCGACACCAGCCGCATCCAGGGCCAGGCCGTCATCGTCATCCCGCCAGGCGCCGCGCCGTCGGTGACGGTGACGCCCGCCGACCGGGCCGCCCTCAGCCCCGGCGACACCCACACCTTCACCGTGTCGGGCGCCAACTGGACGGCCGGTCCGGCCGCCTCCGGCACCGGCTGGATCATGGGAGCGGCCCAGGCCGAGTTCTGCGCCATCGGCACCGGAGGGCTCGAGGCGATCGCCGACACCGACTGCGACAGCGCCGGCGCGGTCGGCGTCACCGTGCCCACCGTGCCCGCCACCGGCTCGTCGCTGGGCAGCTTCAGCGGCGTGACCATTACCTACACCGTGCCTCCGGGAGGCGTCCCCGAGCGGGGAGTCGCCGTCAGGGTCAGGCGCGACGTCGCCAACAAGGCGGCCGGACCGCCGCCGATCCTCGAGTCGGCCGCAGCCCTCGCAGTGCCCGCCGCGGTCAAGCCGCTCATATCGGTGGCGCCCGCCGACCGGGCCACGCTGGTCGCCGGCGACCCCGTCACGTTCAGCGTGAGCGGCTCGAACTGGACCTCGGCGTCGCTGTCGGGAGTGTTCTGCACCGTGCCCGGGGCCGGGGCCGACTCGATCACCGGCGCAGACTGCGACACCGCCAACCCGGTGACCATCACCCCCAGCGGCGGCTCGTTCACCGTGCAGATGACCTACACCGTCCCCGGCGCCGGAGCGCCCAGCACCGGTGTCGCCGTCAGGGTCAGCGACTCCGGCGGCACCGAGGCCGACACCGCGGTGGTGATACCGGCGGCGGCAGCGGTGATCACCGTGCAGCCCGAGACGGTCGCCCGCGGCGAACTCGACCCGGGCGACCCCGCCACGTTCAGCGTGAGCGGCTCGAACTGGACCTCGGCGTCGCTGTCGGGGGGGTTCTGCACGGTGCCCGCAGCCGGGGCCGGGGCCATAGCCGACGCCGACTGCGACACCGCCGGCGCCGTCACCATCGACGCCACCGGCGGCAGCTTCAGCGGCCGGTCGATGACCTACACGGTCCCCTCCGGAGGCCTCCCCGCCGGCGGGGTGGCCATCAGGGTCAGCAACCCCGACGGCACCGAGTCGGCCGTCGCGGTGGTGGTCGCCGCCGCGCCGCCCGAGGGAGGCCCGCAGATCTCGGTGTCGCCGTCGTCGGTGGACCGCAACTCGCTGAGCCCCGGCGACACCAGGACGTTCACCGTGAGGGGCTCGGGCTGGACGCTGGTCCCCTTCGGCGCGTTCTGCAACCTCCCCCCCGGCGGCCTGGAAGCCGCCCTGCAAGCCGCCGACATCGCCCTGTGCGACATCACCAATCCGGTGTCGGTCGGCAGCCTCGGCCCGGGCGGCACCTTCACCGTGACCATGACCTACACCGTGCCCGACGGCGGCGTGCCCGAGCGGGGCGTGGCCATCGGATTCGGCGACCCCACCGTGACCGAGTTCACCGCGCAGCAGGCCATCACCGGGATCCCCGGCTCCGACGTGGCGCCGCCCACGGTGTGGGTGCCGACGCCCGAAGTGCAACGGGCCGAACTCGAGCCCGGCGACGAGCAGCAGGTCGAGGTGTCGGTGTCCGACTGGACGGAGACCGAGACGGTGGTCGTGGCGGTGTGCCGCATCCCGCCCGGAGGGGTGGACGAGATCACCGCGGCCGACTGCGACCTCACCACCTCGGTCACGTCGCCGGTGACCGGCGGCGGCACCAGCGTCTCCGTCGTGCACAAGGTGTCCGAGGACGGCGTTCCCCCCGACGGCGTGGCGATCGTCGTGTTCGATCCCGCCGCGGCGCCGCCGCCGCCCGCTCCGGCGCCCACACTGTCGGTCACGCCGGTCTCGCCCCCCACCGTCGACCGGGACTCGCTCGCGCCCGGCGACCGGCAGGTGTTCCTGGTGTCGGGCGCCAACTGGGCCGGCGACTCGGTGTTGGTGGCGTTCTGCGCGGACGGCGACGGCGCCTCCGGCGACGGCTGCGACTGGGCCGCAGCCGCATCGGTGGCGCCGGAGGACGGCAGCTTCACCGTCCGCAAGACCTACACCGTCCCCTCCGGCGGCGTCCCGGCAGGCGGCGTGGCCGTCTCCGCGTTGGGCGTCCCCGCCGAAGTGGCTGAGACCGCCGGCGAGATCGGGGTCGAGACGGCCGCAGAGCTCGGAGCCGAGACCGCGACCGTCGAGGCGATCCCGGCTGCCGCCGGGCCGAGGATCTCGGTGTCGCCGGAGTCCGTCGACCGCAGCGAGCTCGCCGCCGGCGACCGGCAGACCTTCACGGTGACGGGCGCCGGCTGGGCCGCCGAGACGGTGTCGGTGGCGGTCTGCGACCTCGGCGCCGTCGGCGTCGCCGGGACCGTCACCGGCAGCGTGGGCGGGACCGGTGCCGGGGATGCGGCCGGGACCGGTGCCGGGGATGCGGGCGGGACCGGTGCCGGGGATGCGGGCGGGACCGGTGCCGGGGATGCGGGCGGGACCGGTGCCGGGGACGGCGCCGGCGGCTGCGACGAGCAGACCGCCGTCTCGGCCACCCCCGACAACGGCGGAGCGTTCACGGTGGAGGTCGAGTACACGGTGCCCGACGGGGGCGTTCCCGCCTACGGCGTGGCCCTGCAGGCCAGCAGCTCCGGCGGCGCCATGGCGGTCGCGGTCGTGGTGGAATCGCTGCTGCCGGAGGATCTGAGGCCGCTGACCGCGACGATGATCGTCGGGGCGGCCCTACCCCCGACGGTCTCGGTCTCTGCGGTGTCGCCCGCGCCGATCGACCGGAGCGTGCTGGCGCCCGGCGACCAGCAGCTCGTGGTGGTGTCGGGCGCCAACTGGGCCGGCGACTCGGTGTCGGTGGCCCTCTGCGAGGTTCCGGCCGCCGGGCTGGGCGCGGTCTCGGCGGGCCTCTGCGACGGCGACGCGACCACGGTGGCGCCTTCGTCGGGCGCGTTCGCGGTCCGGATGTCCTACATCGTGCCGGCCGGCGGCCTGCCCGAGAGCGGCGTGGCCGTGCTCGTCAGCAGCAGCGACGGCGAGGAGTCGGCCGTCGCGTTGGTGATCGAGGCCGCCCCCCAGCCGTCGATCTCGGCGTCGCCGGCGTCGGCGGACCGCGACGCCCTCAGCCGCGGCGACACCGTCGAGTTCACCGTGACCGGCGCCCACTGGAGCGTGGCCTCGCTGACGGGCATGTTCTGCGAGACGCCCGAGGCCGGAGTGGACGCCCTCGCCGCCGCCGGCTGCGAGGGCACCGGCGGCGTGGAGGTCGAGGTGGCCGGCGGCGGGTTCACCGTCACGATGACCTACACGGTGCCCGCCTCCGGTCTGCCCGCCGGCGGCGTGGCCATCAGGTTCAGCAGCGCCGGCGGCGCCGAGTCGGCGACCGCCGCGGTGATCGCGCCCGAGCCGCCGTCGGGGCCCTGGATCACGGTGACGCCGGCGTCGGTGGACCGGGCCGCGGCGGCTCCCGGCGCCACCTACCAGTTCGAGTTGACCGGCGGCAACTGGAGCCTGAGCCTGTTCGGCCTGTTCTGCGCGATCCCCGCCGGCGGCATCGAAGTGATGGGCCAGACCGACTGCGACATCACCAACCTGGTGCCCATCACCCCCGACCGCGACGGCAACATCTCCGCCACCCTGACCTACACCGTTCCCGCGGGAGGCCCGCCCGTGTTCGGCGTGGCCGTCGCGGTGGGCGACCCCGCCCAGATCGAGACCTCCGAAGCCATCGTGATCGGCCCCGCACCGCCCGGGACCGAGCCGGAGCCTGAGCCGGAGCCCGAGCCCGAGCCTGAGCCCGAGCCCTGGATCTCGGTGTCGCCGGAGTCGGTCGACCGGGCCGGCGCCTCGCCGGGCAGCCGGCACGAGTTCGAGGTGACCGGCGGCAACTGGACGCTGGGCCTCATCGCCCTGTTCTGCGCGGTCCCGGCCGCGGGCGTGGACTCCATCGCGCCGACCGACTGCGACATCACCAACCTGGTGCCCATCACCCCCGACAGCGACGGCGACATCTCCGCCACCTTGGCGTACACGGTGCCGGCAGGCGGTCCTCCCGCCCGCGGTGTGGCCATACTGGTCGGCGACCCCGCCCAGATCGAGGCCGTCAGGCATCTGGTGATCCCCGCCCCGCCCTAGCGGCCTGCCCGCATGGCTCCTTGCTCGACCACCTTCCAACCGTCTCCTAGGAGGAATGACATGAACAGCGCACACATCCCCCGGCGTCTCCAGGCTTGTCCGACGGCATCGCTGCCGTGGCGCGGCCTCCTAGCGGGTCTCCTGGCGCTCGCGCTCGTCGCCGCGGCATGCGGCGGCGACTCGCAGGACACGACCGCCGGGTCGCAGCCGACGGCGCCCGAGCCGGCAGTCGAGGAGCCCGAGCCCGAAGTCGACGAGCCCGGCGAGCCTGACGGCTCCGACGAGTCCGGTGAAGCCGGTGAGCCTGACGGCTCCGACGAGGCTGACGGCTCCGACGAGGCTGACGGCTCCGATGAGCCTGACGGCTCCGGTGAGGGTGACGGCTCCGACGAGTCCGGTGAGGGTGACGGCTCCAGCGAGGCTGACGAGCCCGACCAGTCCGATGAGTCCGGCGAGCCCGACGGCTCCGACGACTCCGATGAGTCCGGCGAGGCTGACGAGTCCGGGGAGTCCGGGGAGTCCGGCGAGGCTGACGAGTCCGGTGAGGGTGACGGCTCCGGGGAGTCCGATGAGTCCGGTGAGGGTGACGGCTCCGGTGAGGGTGACGGCTCCGGTGAGGCTGACGGCTCCGGTGAGGCCGACGACTCCAGCGAGGGTGACGAGTCCGGTGAGGCTGACGGCTCCGGTGAGGCTGACGACTCCAGCGAGGCTGACGACTCCGGCGAGGCTGACGACTCCGGTGAGCCTGACGGCTCCGACGAGTCCGGTGAGGGTGACAGCTCCGGTGAGGACGACGGCTCCAGCGAGGACGACGACTCCGGTGATGGTGACGGCTCCGGTGAGGCCGACGGCTCCGGCGAGGACGACGACTCCAGCGAGGGTGACGGCTCCGATGATTCCGGCGATTCCGGGACCGAGCCGGAGCGCAACGCTCCAGCGGCCTTCGATGAGGGCGATTCAGCGGTTCGCAGCGTCGATGAGACCGCATCGGGGAGCGTTCCGGTGAACGAACCGGTGGGCGCCCCGGTGGTTGCCGGCGACGGCGACGGCGACACGCTGATCTACAGCCTCTCCGGACCCGACGCAGCGTCCTTCGCGATCGACTTCCTGACAGGCCAGATAAGGACCAGCGCCGCGCTG
>JAPOQG010000297.1 GCA_026710865.1 Acidimicrobiaceae bacterium | reverse complement strand
GCGAGCGTTGAGGTCGGGGAGGTATTGACATGAGAGTCGGAATCGGGCTGCCGATCACCACCAAGGGCACCAGCGGCGAGCTGCTGCTGGCCTGGGCCCGCCGGGCCGAGGAGGCGGGGTTCGACGCTCTGACCTCCATTGACCGGATCGTGTACCCCGGCTTCGAGTCGATGACCGCCATGGCGGCGGCTGCGGCCGTCACCAGCCGAATCGGCCTGCGCACCAACGTGCTGCTGGCGCCGGCCCGCAGCGCGCCGATGGTGGCCAAGCAGGCCGCCGCGGTCGACCAGATCAGCGGGGGCCGCTTCATGCTGGGCATCGGCGTGGGCCGCCGCAGCGACGACTACGAGGCCACCGGCCGCAGCTTCGGAACCCGGGGCCGCCGCCTCGACGCCGACCTGGAGGCCATGCACGCCGAATGGCGGGGCCAGCCCGCCGGCGGCCGGGACCGGCCGTCGACCCTGCCGCCCGTCCGTGACGGCGCGGTGCCCGTCTTCTTCGGCGGCAGCATGGAGGCGGCCATTGGACGCATCGTGCGCTGGGGCGTGGGCTGGAGCGTGTCGTCGAGAGGTCCCGACGAGACCCACGCCAGCGCCGAACGGGTAAGAGCAGCGTGGCGGGAGGCGGGCCGCGAGGGCTCGCCGGTCATCATGGTGATGCACTACTTCGCGCTGGGCGAGGACTCCAACGTCGACTACCTGCTGGAGTACTACGGCTACCAGGGCGAACGGGCCCGCATGTTCGCCGAGGGCGCCTACCGGCGGGCCGCCGACGTGACCTCCGCATTGCGGGACTTCGCGGCCGTCGGTGTGGACGAGTACGTGTTCGTGCCCACCATGGCCGACCTGACCCAGGTGGACCGCTTGGCCGAGGCCGTGGATGCCGCCGGTGTCTGACTCGCAGGCGACCCGGCCGGCTGCCCCAGCGGACCGGCGGGCCGATCTGATCGTCGAGGGCGCGTACGTCGTGACCCTCGACCCCGACCGACCCGTGATCGTGGACGGGTCGGTGGCGGTGGTGGGCGAGGCGATTGCCGCGGTGGGCTCCGCGTCAGAGGTCGCGGCGGCCTGCCCGCGGGCCGCGCAGCGCATCGACGCCTCCGGGTGCCTGATCATGCCGGGGCTGATCGACACTCACACGCACCTGTTCCAGGTTCTGGGCCGGGGACTGGGCGACGGGCTGGAGCTGATGTCGTGGCTGCGGGACTTCATGTTCCCCATGACCCTGCACATGACCTCCTCCGATGCCGCCGCCGCGGTGCGTCTCAGCGCGCTGATGGCGGTTCTCGCCGGGACCACCGCCGTCGTCGACAACCACTACGCCTCCACCGACACCGCCACCACGCTGGCTGTGGCCGAGGCGGTGGAGAGCGCCGGGCTCCGGGGGGCCATCGCCCGCGGGATCTTCGGCAGCCGCGTCGAGGGCAGCGACCGCATGGGAGTCCCCGACGAGCTTCACGCCTACACCGCCGCCGAGGAGCTCGAGATAACCGGCGAGTGCATCCAGGAGCGTCCGGCCGGCTCCCGGGTCGAGGTCTGGCCCATGCCCGAGAACGTCGTCTACGTCGACCGGGACCTGATCGCGGCCTGCGCCCATCTCGCCGCCGAGCACGACCTGCGCTGGCAGGCGCACTGCAGCGAGGCCCAGGAGGAGGTCGTGATCTTCAGCGACATCCACGGCGAGCGCCCGGTCGAGTGGCTGAGCCGGGCCGGCCTGCTCGGGCCGAGGGCCACCCTGGCCCACGCCATCTGGCTCGACGACGGCGAGGTGGCCGCCATGGGCGCCGCCGGTGCATGCGGGCTGCATCTCCCGGTGTGCAACCAGGTGGTCTCGTCGGGGGTGATGAGGCTGCGGGAGCTCGTCGACGCCGGGGCCACGGTGGGGTTGGGCACCGACGGTCTGGCGGTGAGCGGTCAGAGCATGTTCGAGGCCATGAAGTCGGCCTACGCCCTCCACCGCCTCAGCCGCATGGACCCGACCTGGCCCCCGTCGGAGGCGCTGCTGGAGTTGGTGTGCAGGCACGGTGCCCGCGTCCTGGGCAAGCCCGCCGGCGTCCTCGCCGACGGGGCCCTGGCCGACATGGTGGTCGTCGACACCCAGACGCCGCGCTTCGTGCCCGGGCACCGGCCGGTGGCCACGCTCACGCTGCTGGGACACGGCTGCGACGTCCGTGACGTGATCGTCGGCGGCGAGGTGGTGGTGCGCCGCGGCCAGTCCACCCTGCTGGATCACGCCGAGGTGATGGCCACCGCCGCGGAGGCCGCCGAGCGGCTGGCCGGCGCGGCCGGCCTGCAGCCTCTGCGGGCCGCCTGGATCACCAGATAGATCAGCAGATAGATCAGCAGATAGGCGACGCCACGGCCATCGGGTCGTATTGTCCATCGGGTCGTATTGGGGCCGGAAACGCGGTTGAATGGAGGCATGAGGCTCCCGGTGTGGGCCCGTGTCGCACCGCTGGTGCTGATCTCGGCGGCAGTCCTGCTCGCGGCGTGCGGCCGTTCGGGGTACCAGTACGTCGAGAACGCTGAGGACACCGTCTTCCTGAAGATCCCCGAGGACTGGAGCGTCGTGTCCGAGGGGACGATCAACTTCGCCCTCACGCCCGACGACGACATCCAGCCGATCCCCGGCGAGTTCGTCCTGCCCTGGCGGGCCGAGTTCGATGCTGCCCCCGGCAGCCTCCGGGGCTCGTCCGACTACGTGCGGGGATCCGTCGAGATCCAGCCCGTCGATCGGCGCATCCAGGAGAAGCTGCCGCTCACGTTCTTCTTCCCGGAGGTGAACGGTGAGCAGGAAGGGGTGCAGCAACTGCTGCACCACCTCGTGACCATCGGCGACGTGTCGGGTCACCGCTTCATCTGGAAGGAGGTCACCGCGGACGGCCGCGAGCTGATGGGCGACCGGCTGGTCCTGACCGACAGCATCAACAGCGTGGTCTACAGCGTCGACCTCGGGTGCAGCGTCGGCTGCTACCGGGCCAACGCCACGTCGATCGAAGAGGTCATGAGCACTTTCACGGTGGAGGGCTGACGATGCGGCTGTGGCCCAGAGGCTCCCGATCGTCGAAGGGGTCGGCCGAGCAGGGGCTGACTCTCGGCTCGACGACGTCGCGTCCCCGAGACGCCGACCGCAGGACCCGGCGGAAGCTCGATCCCTGGGACCGCTCGAAGTACCTGATCCTGGGCTCGATCCTGTTCGCCTTCTTCTGGTGGCAGAAGCTGAGCGGCAACCCCATCAAGTCGGTGGCCGACGGTTTCTGGGAGACCGTCGAGAAGCAGGCCTGGGTGTGGGTGCTGCTCGGGCTCGAGGTGCTGCGCCAGTTGCACTTCGTGGTGGCCGAGCACTGGTCGGGCTACTACCGGTTCTGGAAGTTCAAGGTCTTCGCGCCGGTCGAGCGCCGCCAGTCCCGCATGGACCCGTGGGTGCGGTTCCGGATCGGACGGGTGCTCCGGATCCTGTTCTGGCTGCTGCTGTTCGGGGTGATCGTCGGCCAGTTCACCGATCAGAACCCGGTGGCGGCCCTCATCGGCCTGCCCGGCCTGTTCCACTCCTGGCTTCCGTGGGCCGGCCGGCTGATCATCTACCCGCTGCTGCTGATCAGCCAGTTCGTCCTGTTGTTCTGGTTCCTGTCCCGGGGCGGCGTCGAGACCTACTTCCCCGACGACATCGACACCCGCTTCGAGGACGTGTGGGGCCAGGACCCGGTGAAGGAACGGGTGCGGGAGAACCTGATCTTCCTGGAGAACCCCGAGGCCATCGAGGAGGTGGGGGGCTACGCCCCCGGCGGCATCCTGCTGTACGGCCCGCCCGGCACGGGCAAGACCCTGCTGGCCGAAGCCGCCGCGGGCGAGACCGGCAAGCCCTTCGTGTTCGTCGACCCCGGCGCCTTCATCAACATGTTCATGGGCGTGGGCATCCTCAAGGTGAAGAGCCTGTTCCGCAAGCTCCGCAAGCTGGCCCTGCGCTACGGGGGTGTGGTGGTCTTCTTCGACGAGGCCGACGCGCTCGGCAACCGGGGCGCGTCGGTGGGCGGCGACGGCGGCTTCGGCTCGGAGCGGTTCGCGGCGTTCCTGCGCGACGCCACGGAGGCCGGCTCGTCGTACCCGTACCTGTCACCCGGCGCTCAGCGGGCGCTTCAGGAGGCCGCGCTGGGCGGGTTCGACCGTGCCGGCGCCCTGGGCGCCTACGGGGGCGACGACAACTGGGCCGGCCCCCGGCGGGAGTCGATCATGATGATGGGCGGCGGCGGTGGCGGCATGGGCACCCTTCAGGCTCTGCTGGCCGAGCTGTCGGGCCTCAAGAAGCCCCGCGGATTCTTCAACCGGATCATTCGCAAGATGCTCGGCATGCGGCCCAAGCCGCCCCCGAAGTACCGGATCCTGGTGATGATGGCCTCCAACCTGCCCGAGGCCCTCGATCCGGCCATGCTGCGGCCGGGCCGCATCGACCGCATCTACAAGGTCGGCTACCCCACCATGGAGGGCCGCAAGCGCACCTACGAGGGCTACCTGGAGAAGGTCGAGCACGTGCTCACCGACGACGACATCGACAAGCTGGCCACCATCACCCCCTACGCGACGGGGGCAACCATCAAGGACATGGTCAACGAGGCCCTGATCACCGCCATCCGCGACGGCCGCAGGGTCATCACCTGGGCCGACATGATCAAGGCCAAGCAGCTCAAGGAGCACGGCCTGGCCGACGACTTCGACTACGTCGAGCATGAGCGTCACGCTCTGGCCATCCACGAGGCCTGCCACGCGGTGGCGTTGCACCGGGTGAGCCGGCACCGCATGATCGACATGGCCACCATCGAGCGTCGGGGCAACGTGGGCGGCTTCGTGTCGCACATCCCGCCCGAGGACCGGTTCACCCACTGGCGCTCCGAGTACGAGTCCGACCTGGAGGTGTCGCTGGCTTCGCTGGCCGGCGAGCGGATGCTGTTCGGCGACGACAACTCCTCGGGGGTGGGCGGCGACCTGCGCAACGCCACCCAGCTGGCCACCATGATGGCGGGCTACTGGGGCATGGGCGACACCCTGGCCAGCCACGCGGTGCAGCGCCAGTTCGGCATCGGCGGCGGGCAGCGAAAGGGCGACGACGACGACCCCGAGCGCGAGCTGCTGCGTTCCGGGCTCGGCGACCAGATCGAGCAGCGCCTGGCCGACCGGTACGACGCCGCCATGGCCCTGCTGGAGGCCAACCGCATCGAGGTGCTGGCCGTGGCCCATGCGCTGGAGACCCACAAGACCATCACCGGCGAGGACGTGAGCGCCATAGTCGACCGGCAGGTCGGGCCCTTCCTGGACGGCCGGGGCTACTACACCCCCGAGGCGATCGAGGCTCTCGAGGACTATCACGCGGCGGTGCTGGAGCTGCGCCGCACAGGCGGGACGCAACTTCCGCCGCTGCCCAAGATCGCGGGCATCACCGGCCGCCTGGTCGAGGCTGTCGCCGTCCCGGTCGGCGCGGGCGCCGCGGCCGGCGCCGACGGATGACGAAGACGATCGGTACGGGCGGCGCGGTATTTGTTCTTGCGCGTTTAGTTTCTTGTGGACGCGACAACTTTGCGGAGAAATTTGTTCTTGCGCGTTTAGTTTCTCGTAGGCGTGACAACTTTGTGAAGAATTTGTTCTTGCGCGTTTAGTTCTCGTAGGCATGAACAACTTTGCGAGGTATTTGTTCTTGCGTGTTTAGTTTCTTGTGGACGTGACAACTTATGCCGACTACTTTGATATTATTCATCTCATGAAAGATGATTCTGGAGCCGTCGCACTGCGAGGCCGGGGCCGTCCGACCCACCGCGAGGTGTATCGAAGGCTCCAGATCCAGGTCGATGAGCTCCGGGATCGCCTGGGCGGCTTGCCGCTGCCCGAGGAGGCCGGGGGCATCTGGCGGGACATCTGGTACGAGGAGGCCCATCACTCCACTGCCATCGAGGGCAACACACTGGTGCTGAAGCAGGTGGAGCGACTGCTGGATGAGGGCCGGGCCGTCGGCAACAAGGAGTTGAGCGAGTACCTCGAGGTGAAGGGCTACGCG
>JAPOQG010000091.1 GCA_026710865.1 Acidimicrobiaceae bacterium | reverse complement strand
TCCCCTACGGAGGGAAGGTCCGCACACTTCGCACAATTCTAACTGTATGATATGTGCGTGGTGTTAGATCGTGCGATGAGCCGGAGGTCTCTGACCGCCTCCAAGCGGGACCAGGAGCTGTTCGCGATGGTACCCGAGATGGAGGTGCTTCGGGGTGCGCAGGA
Organism: Acidimicrobiaceae bacterium; assembly: GCA_026710865.1. Classification (GTDB taxonomy): domain Bacteria; phylum Actinomycetota; class Acidimicrobiia; order Acidimicrobiales; family Aldehydirespiratoraceae; genus Aldehydirespirator. Next base: position 9,715 of record JAPOQG010000091.1, on the reverse strand, counting down.
GTTCGGCCTGAATGTGTACGTCGGCGGTGGGCCTGGCTCTGGGAAGACCACACTGCTGCGGCGTGTCGAGCACGAGTACCCCGGCGCAGCCGTGTTCGCGAGAGCTGAGCCGGCCAGGTCGGCTTCCGGATTGCTCGAAGCGATCGCGTCAGCGGTTGGGCCTCCCCTTACTGTGCGGACCCGGCTGGCGGGAACTGAACTTGATGTGAGACTTCTCGAAGCGACTCTCTCGGGCGTTCTGGGTGATTGGGAGGACGCAGACGAGGCGCAGAGGCCCCGTTTGGTGCTGGTGGACGGGGCCGACGAAGAGCAGATACGGGTGCTGTTCGGCCGTTATCGGGACTCGCTATGGGACCTTCCCCTCACATGGATCGTGGCGGGCAGGAGGAGCCCCCCACCCGCGCCCGCCGACGCCTTCTTCGATCGGGTACTTCATCTTGCGCCATGGCCTCAACAGCAGATTCAGGAACTGATCGGATTGCGGGTACCTCAATGGCCAGCAGCCTGGCGCGATGAGGTGGCCTCGATTCTGGCCCCGGCAACTCCATCGCAGGTCCTGCTCGACCTCCAGACTCTCGTGCTGTCGAGCAACCGGACTGAACTGCTTCAATGGCTCGCCGACGAGCGCGCCCAGGCGTCGAGCTTGCCTGGCCGACTGCGTGGTCTCTATGAGGCGCTAAACCAGGCGGGACCCACCCACGCGGGCGACGAGTGGCTCCTGGATGCGCTCGGAGTAAGCCGCTCCAGGGTCGTGCACTGCTTGAAGGAGCTCGAGTCCTTGGGGCTGGTGCGAGCCGAGCGCGACGGACGCAGGGTTCGCTACACCTCACGCCGGTACTCGTTGCTGGCGGGAATCCTGGGGCCTGAGGCAGCGGGGAGGGCGGCGGCAGACCCGTCCGCAGCCGGCGCGCTCGTTGACACCTCACGGGCATTTGTCGAAGACTTGCAGCGCCGATAGGCAAGAGACCCATGCCTCTTTCGCTGCATCTGCTTACAGATCGGTATGTCTTCGAGAGCAGCCCTACCCGCCACGACTTGGGCGCGTTGCATGTGCCGTTCGACGAACTGACACAGCCAGGCCAAACGGAGGCCCGGCTGGACGCCGCCGTGCGGCGGCGAGAGCCAGCTGCGCTGATCGGCGCGAGCGGCTCCGGCAAGTCCAGCGTCATCGCCCACATGCTCGGCCCGCTGGCCGAAGGCGTGGCGCCGCTCTTCGTGCCGTTGGCTGCCATGCCAGCCGAGACGATCGACACGCCCGTCCACCTGGCGGACCACCTGCTGTCCACGATCACCCGACTCGCCGGCTCGGCCGAGGCGCGCATCGAAGCCGATCTGGCGCCCGGGACGACGATGATCACGAGGACTCGTAGGGTCGGCGGTGGACTCGGCTGGGGGTGGATGAGAGGCGAGATTGCCCGCCAAGTCACGCACCAAACCAAGTTGGAGGACCGCGCAACCCTCGTCGACAAGACAGACGCCCTTGCGCAGGTTCTCGCTGTCGTCTCTGCCGAGGGTCTCCAGCCGGTACTAGTGTTCGACGACACGGACCGGTGGCTGCGCAACGGCGGCACCAAACTCGTGGAGAGCTTCTTCGGCGAAGGGGTGCGTTGGATGTTGGAGCTGCCCGCTGCCTTGGTAGTGGCGGCGCATCCCCACTACTTCGAGACCACTCCCCGAGACCGGCTGCTGCAGTATCTCGACACCCGCATCACGATTCCGCAGCTCCCAACCACCGCGGCGATCGACGCGATCTTGCGGCGGCGGATCAAACGATACGCGGGCGTCAGCGATCCGGATCTCCCCGAAGTCTTCGGGCCGGATGCTTCGGCCGCGATCCTAGGTGTCTACCGGGAGGCCGGATCGCTACGCCGCGCGCTGCAGGTGTGCCACACCGCGTTGCACGAGGCGTTGAGCGACGGTGCGTCTCAGCTCACGGCACGTCACATCCAGGCAGCGGCCAACGCGGGCTGAACCCTTGACCTTTTGGCCAACAGGTCGAAGGTTGTGGTGGCCACATCCGCGTTGGGCATGGGATTCGACAAGCCCGACCCGTCGACTTCCTCCGACAGTCTGAGCGGGTCATCGAGCCGCGAGAGCAGTGCCCACCCGGCAAGCGGATCGCGTTGGATGACAGGCTTGAAGAGGGGCGTTCCCTATCCATGTGGGGGGACGGCGGCTGGGGTCGGCTGGTGCGGAAGGGCAGGCTGCTGGACGGCCGGTTCGACGAGCAACTCGTCGCCGCGGCGCGGGACCTGATCCGCGGCCGCTGGCAGCCCGATCCCGCGCCGGAGTGGGTGGCGTTCGTGCCCTCGTTGCGCCGGCCCGAACTGGTGCCGGACTTCGCACACCGGCTGGCACGATCACTCGGGCTGGCCTGCTTGGGTGTCGTCGTCAAGGTCGCTGTGACCGACCCGCAGAAGACGATGCAGAACAGCCGGCAGCAGTACCGCAACGTCCGCGACGCGTTCGAGATCGGCGGTGAGGTACCGTCGGGTCCGGTGCTCCTTCTCGACGACATGGTCGACTCGCGCTGGACAATGACCGTCGTCGGCCTGCTCCTGCGGGAAGCCGGTTCGGTACCGGTGTTTCCGTTCGCTCTGGCGGACACGGCCGGGAGGTCGGGCACTTGACCGACAAGACGCCAGCGACCTCAGCGGACATCGACGGCATCGAGATCGAATGGGACCTCGAGGTGCCGGAGGTGCGCATGGCTAGCGACGACTCGCTGGCGACGGTGCTGCTCGCCGGCCGCCTCGGCACGCTGGGCGCGCGGCCGCTCAAGGCTTCGGAGTACTGGAGCCTGCTCAAGCGCCTCGGCGTCCGGATGCCTTGGAGGCCGCCGCCCGGCAGGGGCGCAGCGGCAGCCGACGGCGGGCTTGACCGCCCCGGTGATGGCCCGAGTGTGCTGCTCGGCAAGAGCGCGGGGGAGCTCGTCGGCGATTTCGGCGTGCCGGAGGGTGTCGCCGGCCGCGTCGAAGCGCTCACCGCGAGCGCCCTTTCGCTGGCCTTCGAGTTGGAGCGGCTGGAGCAGACGGGCATCAGGACGCTCACCGCCTTCGACGAGCACTATCCGCAACGATGGTTGGAGCGTCTGGGCACGAGGGCGCCCCCGCTGGTGTACGGGGCCGGTGCGGTCGAGCTGCTCGACACTGCCGGACTGGGAGTCGTCGGCAGCCGAGACGTGTCCGAGGCCGGGGGCGAGGTGGCCAAGGAGGTTGTCCGCCTCGCGGCTCGGCGGGGCCTGCCGCTGGTGTCGGGAGGCGCGCGGGGTGTCGACCAGCTCGCGATGGACGCGGCCTTCGAGGCTGGTGGAGCCGTCGTCGGGATCCTGGCGGAGTCGCTGTCGCGCAAGCTCAAGCGACCCGACGTCCGCAGGGCCGTCTACGACGGCAGCACCGTCATGTGCACCCCCTACAGCCCCGACGCCCCGTTCAGCGCGGGCAACGCCATGGGACGCAACAAGCTCATCTACGCGCAGGCCGCGCTCACCGTGGTGATCGCCAGCGACGACGGCTCCGGCGGCACCTGGTCCGGCGCCACCGAAGCCCTCAAGCACGGCTTCGGGCCGGTCGCGGTGTGGCGAGGCGACGGCGAAGGCCCCGGCAACGGGCCCCTCCAACAGCGAGGCGCCCTACCCGTGTCGAGCCTCGACGACATCGAGTCCCTCCTCGACGACCCACCAGCACCGGTATCCGAACGAACTCCCGCAGTGAAGCCGGACGCTGTTGGGCAGCAGTCGCTGTTCGCCACGACACCGCCCGGGTAGCCGATATCAGGCGGCTACGGGATCCTCGTTGACCGACATGGCTCAGCACCTGCTCACGCCTTTCCTCCCGGCGACCGTCAGGGAGTTGGCGCCGGGCGTGGTGGACACGTTGGCCGGCTCGGGCGGGGCGATGGCCAGGCGCAACTCCACCGACCCTGACGGGTTCACGTTCACCGACCCGCTGGGCCAGTAGTACCGATGGCGAGCCTTGGCCTCGGGCAAGTTGGAGTTGGCTCGTCAGGGTCCGGTGGCTCAATGCGTGCCTGCTACCAAGAGCCCCTCGCTTGCGGCCGCGCTGAGCAGTTGCCGATCTCCGCTGATGAATACGGTGTCACCGTCGCCGACGCTGCAGGCCGCGGCGAGATGGATGGCGTCGTAGCCCCGGAGATGGCGGCGCTCGGCCAGATCTCCTGCGACACGGACGAGATGAGCAGTGATCTCCACCCAGTCGAGCCCGGAGGTCAGCGTGTCGAGTTGCTCGACGGCCGTAGCAAGCTGTGACCGGTTGAGTCGGCCCAGCCGTTCCGCCATTGCGAGCGCCGCTCGCGCCTCTGCGTACAGGAGGCGCACGCTCACTGCTCGAGTCGTCTCGTTCCACAGCTTCACGTACTGCCCAGACGAAGGCTCGTCGATGATTAGCGGGACGAACGCAGAAGTGTCGAAGTAGGCGATCACCTGCGCTGATCAGTTACCAGATCGCTGACGGACGCCGCGGGTACAACCTCGGGCCCCGCCAGGCGCCGTTTCGGGACGCTCGCAGGGGTCACGACGCCCTCGGCAATCAGCCGATCGATGGGACGAGGATGCGTGAGCGCAGTCAGCCGTGCGAACGCCTTGCCGTGATCGGTTACCACGACCTCCGCGCCCCCTCGCACCGCCGCCAAGTACTTGCTGAGATTGTCTCGCAGCTCGCGTATACCCGCCTCCATACAGCCATTGTAGCGCTTTTCTTATGGGTGTTTGTCGCCATTTTGCGCGCAGTCGGCGACGGAGCGTTGGCTTCGTGAGGCCGCGGCCCGAAGCCAGCCCGCCGGTCAAGCTTGCGGTTCAGCCGGAGATGCCCAGGCAGACGTGGACGATCTGCTCCAGCTCGGCCTTGGTTAGCTCTGCGCGGCCGCTTCAACCGTCGATGGAGGCTCATCCTCCGGGTGGAGACAGACGCCGAGTGGCGCCTGCTGATCATCGTAGAAGTTGCCAACCACTACTAGCGAGAAACGACCGACATGGCTCAAGCACCTGCTCACGCCTTTCCTCTAGCACCATCCGACGGGCACGGTCGGTTGCGGCGAAGGCTCGCTGGGTAGGCCCGGCGGTAAGACCTCCGCGGAAGCTGAGCGGTCAGGGGGCTCGGGCTAGGAACCAGCGTTTTGGTAGGAAGTTACCCTGGTCGGCGGGGTCGGCGGGGTCGGCGGGCTGGAAGGTGGCGACGCGGGCGAGCACGAAATCGTGGCCCACCGCGAACTCGGGCCAGATGCCGGCGTCATGGATCCCGAACGCGTCGGCCAGGCTCTGCCACCCCCAGGCGCGGCCGTCGGCGGACCAGCCCACCCACAGTTCCGGCTCCGCAGGAGCGCCGCTCGACGCCGCGTCCTGCTGTGCGGACGCCATTCCCACCAGGAAGGCCATGTCGTCGGTGGTGAAGCTCACGAGGTCGGCGCCGGTCTCGGGGTCCTCGAAGACGATCCCGGCGCCCCGGCCGTCGGCGACCATGCGGACACCGTCGGGCGGCGTGTCACCCTGCATCTCCTGCGGCCCGAACTCGTAGATCGCGGTGCCGGTGGCGAGATCCCACAGTGTGAGGCTCCTCTCGGCCTCGTTGTAGCGGAGCTCGTAGCCGTCACGGGCCACCCGCCCCTCCGCCGGCAGCCCCTGGTCTGTCCGCAGCGACCTGCTCAAGTCTCGCTGCGCGACCAGGACGAACCCGGCCGGACCCAGCGCCAGCGGCCCGGGATACTGGAGGCCATCGAACGTGGCCACCGTTGCCGGCACGTAGCCGACCTGGGCCCGCTGGATGTCGAGCGACCCCCCGGTCTCGAACGCCACCCGCCAGATCGTGCCGTCGGCTGCGATCGTCCCGCCCGAGGATCCGGGGTCCACCGACGGGTCCTCGCTCCATACCAGCCCGTCACGCGAGCTGAGAATCCTCTCCCCACCGTCGTCGACAGCCGTCACGACGAATCCCTCGTCGGTGGCCGCGCCGGACAGAACCACTCCCTCGAAGCCGGCCACCACCTCGGTGGCGGTGGCGTCGCCGGCGAGAATGCGGGTCAACGGCCCGGAGCCCGGAGAGAACAGGTCGAACCTCTCGGCTTCGGTGAAGTCGACCTCGTCGTAGGTCAGCACCAGTTCCTCGAAGTTCAGCTCCGGCAGCGCCTCCTCGCCGAGCTGGGAATAGATCGCGGCAAGACTCCAAGCCGCGGATGTGACGGAGCCATAGGGGTTCTCAACGTCGGAATCGATCAGCGTGAACGACACACCGTCGGGGATCGGCGCGGCCAGAACGACCGTCTTGCCGGCGGGCAGCCGACCGATGTCCTCCAGCAGTGTCTGACCATCGATCATGGTGAAGCCCGAGACCGCCAGCACCACCTGCTCACCCGACACCAGCACCGAGGACACCCGCCCCCACTCGACCGCGTACGGCGAGGTGGAACTCGACGGCAGTTCGATCACCATCTCCGTCCAGGTCGAGCCCTGGTCGTCGGAGAAGAACACCCGATCGACGGCCTCCCCGAGCCAGTCGGAATCCAGGGATTGGCCGGTCACCACCCAGCGATCCGAACTGATGTTGACCTGCTCGGGGAATATGCCCTCCGGCGTGGGCACCTCGGCCCAGTCCGTGCCGTTGGCCGAGACGACGACCCGCCGGCCGAACAGTCCCTGGCCTTCGCCGTCGGTCCAGGCCCGGGCGAGAACCCGGCCGTCGCCCACGGGCTTGAGCTCGAAGAGGTCGTCGAAGCCCGGATCGATCTCGGTCCATTCGAGCACGGGCCCGGTCGAGAACTGCTCGGGCGCAGCCGCCGCCGAGGCTGCCGCCTCATCGTTGGACCGGCCGCTGTCGGGATCCTCAGCGCCAGCCCCTTCGAGCCCACCCGCACCGTCTGCGGCGGGCTCCGGCTCTCCGCCGGTCACCTCCTCAGCCGACTCCGGATCCGGCTCCGTCCCGGTAGACCCCGATCCCGCAGCCGGTTCTTCAGGCTGGTCGACGGTGATGTCGACGGGTTCGGACGCGCGGTCCGTTTGGCTGCAACCGGCCGCCGCGCCGACCGCCAGTGCGACCGAGACAGCGGCCACGATGCCCAGCCGTACCCCACGCCCGCGGGCGAACGCCTTGACCATGTCCCGCTGACTCCCCGACCTCACATTGATGTGCAGATGCTACCTGTCGGCCTCTAACGCCCGCGAGTGAGCGAGTGAGAGCCCGTCGCCTGGCAGCGGTGCCATTCCCGCTGTAGTTCGCTGCGCTCACGGGCCGCTCGGGCTACGGCCGCGCCCGTATGTGCCGGATTCGCTCGTCTACCCGCGCGGCCTCTTACTCGCGGCTCCAGGCGGTCACGGCTGGGTCGAGGGTGTGGTAGTCGGCGGCGTCGTCGACGAACAGGGCCCGCTCGGTGTGCAGGCCGGTGGGCAGGTCCAGGGTGCCGGCGCAGATGGCGATGTGGTCGGTCTGGTCCGGGGGGCCGTCGATCACCTTCCAGAACACCGAACCGCCGCACTCGCGGCAGAAGCCGTAGGCCACGTTGGGGTCGTCGGCAGGATGGTGCCAGGCGAGGGTGGCGTCTGAGGCGAGCCTGAGGTCGGAACGCTTGCATCCCGTACCCGCCATGTAGTGGCCGGTCCAGCGGCGGCAGCGCCAGCAATGGCAGTTCCAGACCTGCCGGATCGGGCCGTGCACCTCGTAGCTCACGCCACCGCACAGGCAGTGGCCCGAGGGCAAGGAGTCGGGCTTGGAATGGGTGTTCCGGTTCACGGCAGTCCCTTCGGAGTCGGCGCCAGATCTGCGGGGCGCTGACGCTGCTGTCGAGGCTCGGACTGGGTGTCCTCGTTCACGGCAGTCCCTTCGGAGTTGGGGGTCGGCAGCGGTAGGGTCGCGATTGTTGCACGGCACGGGGCCAACCGGAACCCCGGTGTGGCCTCGCGAGGGGACTATGGCAGATCACGACCGCCGCTACGACTACGTGATCGTGGGCGGGGGTTCGGCCGGCTGCGCGCTCGCCAACCGGCTCAGCGCCGACCCGTCGACCTCGGTGCTGGTGCTGGAGGCGGGTCGCCGGGACTGGCGTTTCGACGTGTACATCCACATGCCGGCGGCCCTGTCGTTCCCCATCGGCAACCGCTTCTACGACTGGCAGTACACCTCCGAGCCCGAGCCTCACATGGGCGGGCGCCGGGTGTACCACGCCCGGGGCAAGGTTCTGGGCGGGTCCTCCAGCATCAACGGCATGATCTTCCAGCGGGGCAACCCCCTCGACTACGAGCGCTGGGCCGCCGACGAGGGCATGCAGGACTGGGACTACGCCCATTGCCTTCCCTACTTCAAGCGCACGGAGAACTGTCTCGCCGGGGACGACTCCAGCGGTCCCGGTGGCTGCGGCCGTCCGGCCCCTCGGCGCGGCGACCGGAGCAATCTCGACGGCACCCGCGGCCCCGATGGCGGTGCCGGCGCCGACGGCAGGCGCGACGGGCGCGGCGGTGAAGGCTCCGGTGGCCCCGATGGCGGTTCCGGCGACGGTGGGCGCGGCGGTGAAGGCTCCGACGGAGGTGCCGGCGGCGCCGACGGCAGGCGCGACGGGCGCGGCGGCGAAGGCAAGTACCGCGGTCGCCGGGGACCGCTGGTGCTGGAGCGGGGGCCGGCCCTCAACCCGCTGTTCGAGGCCTTCCTGGAGGCCGCCGAGCAGGCCGGCCATCCCCGCACATCGGATGTCAACGGCTACCGCCAGGAGGGCTTCGCCGCCTTCGACCGCAACGTCCACCGGGGCCGGCGCCTCAGCGCGTCCCGGGCCTACCTGCACCCGGTGCTGAACCGCCCCAACCTCCACCTGGTCACCCGGGCCCTCGCCACCAGGATCCTCTTCGAGGGCACCCGGGCCACCGGCGTGGAGTACGTCAAAGGGGGCCGGGCCCGCACCGCCCAGGCCGGCGAGGTGATCTGCTGCGGCGGCGCCATCAACTCGCCCCAGCTGCTGCAGCTCTCCGGGGTGGGCCCGGCCGGCCTGCTTCGGAGCCACGGCATCGACGTGGTGGCCGACATTGCCGCGGTGGGCGCCAACCTCCAGGACCATCTCGAGGTGTACGTCCAGTACGCCTGCAAGCAGCCGGTGTCGATGCAGCCCCACCTGGCGAGGTGGCGCCGCCCCTGGATCGGCCTCCAGTGGCTGGCCCGCCGGGGCCCGGCCGCCACCAACCACTTCGAGGCCGGCGGCTTCATACGCAGCAACGACGAGGTGGCCTACCCGAACCTCATGTTCCACTTCCTGCCCATCGCCATCCGCTACGACGGCTCGACGCCGGCGGGAGGACACGGCTACCAGGTGCACGTCGGGCCGATGTACAGCAACTCGCGGGGCAGCGTGCAGATCGTCTCGGCCGACCCGCGGGACAAGCCGGCGCTGCGCTTCAACTACCTGTCCACCGACGAGGATCGCCGCGAGTGGGTAGAGGCTGTGGGCCACGCCCGCCGCATCCTCACCCAGCCCGCCATGGACCCGTTCAACGGCGGGGAGGGATCGCCGGGTCCCGACGTCAGCACCGACGAGGGCATCCTCCACTGGGTGCGCCGCCACGCCGAGACCCCCCCGCCCCCGGCCCTCCCCCCGTTCTCGCCGCACGGAGGCCGGCGGTTGGCGGAAGTCGCTGGGGCCCGCCCCCGCCGCATCCTCTCCCACCCCGCCTTGGGCCCTTTCAACGGCGGGGAGGTATCGCCGGGTCCCGACGTCAGCACCGACGAGG
>JAPOQG010000147.1 GCA_026710865.1 Acidimicrobiaceae bacterium | reverse complement strand
CGGACGATGCGCCGCCCGAGCCCGAGCCGCAACCACCAGCGGAGCCGGATGGAGGCGATGAACAGTCCTCGGACGATGCGCCGCCCGAGCCCGAGCCGCAACCACCAGCGGAGCCGGATGGAGGCGATGAACAGTCCTCGGGCGATGCGCCGCCTGAGTCCGAGGTCGAGCAGGCGGAGGGCGACGACGAGCCGTCCTATGACCGCGTGTGGATTGTCGATGATGCCGGATACGCGGAAGCGTCGACCGCGGCGGCCGATCAGACCGGAGTGGGGGTGGTGGCAGCCACCGGCGATCTGAGGGGATTACCGCGGTCGGCACGGAGGGCGATAGCTGCGGCTTCCGAGGTGGAAGTGCTCTCGGACCTTGGCGAGGACGCGGCCTGGCAACTGGAGGTGGTCCGCCGCGGCAAGGAGTTGCCTGGTGGCGGCCTGCTCCTGTTCGGGCCGGGCGACGAAAGCCCGGGCCGGCGCCTGGTGGCTGCATACGGCCATCCGTCGACAGGAGCGCTAGGCGTGTTGGGTGAGCAGGGACCCGAGGCCGCGGTGGAGCGCCTTCGATCCATTTCCGAGGGCTATGGGGCCGACGGTCTGGCGGTGCTGCCCACCTTCGAGATCATCTCCACCGTCGCCTCCGCCTCGGCGGGCGCGGACGGGGATTACTCGAGCACGACCGATCGCGAGGTGATCAGGCCCTGGATCGAGACGGCGGCAGCCAACGGCGTGTACGTGGTGCTGGATCTTCAGCCGGGACGATCGGACTTCCTCTCGCAGGCCAAGAAGTACGAGGAGTTCCTGCGCCTGCCCCACGTCGGGCTCGCACTCGACCCGGAGTGGAGGCTCAAGCCGGATCAGGTCCACCTGGCTCAGATCGGCACCGTGGACGCGGCGGAGATCAACCGGGTCGTGGATTGGCTGGCCGGGATCGTCAGGGAAGAGGCCCTCCCCCAGAAGCTGCTGATCGTGCACCAGTTCCGGTTCTCAATGATCACCAACCGGGAACGGATCAAGACACCCGCAGAACTGGCCGTGCTGATCCACATGGACGGCCAGGGCTCCCTGGCTGCCAAGTACAACACCTGGAACTCGCTGACCGGCCGGGCCGACGCCGACCGCTTCCACTGGGGGTGGAAGAACTTCTACGACGAGGACAGCCCGATGGCCACCCCGGAGCAAGTGCTGGCGCGGTCACCCGAGATCGTGTTCGTGTCCTTCCAGTAGGCCGACGCCTCAACCGGCCGCGGGATTCTCTGCTCTTGGTGCCGCAGCCACGAGGCGGTCGTCGGTCGAGATGATGGGAGCACCCAGGCGTTCGGCCAACTCCACATAGAGAGCGTCGGCGAGGCTCACCTCATCGCGCCGGTCCCACGCCCCACCAAGCAACTGGCTGACGGGGTGCCGACGGATGCGGGCGTTCTCGATCCTGGGCAGCAGGGAGGTCACCACGGCCGCGGGCAGGTGACCTGCTCGATTGAGACGGCCGAGCGCTGACAGGACTTCGGCGTCGAAGTGAGCCGGGGCATGGAGCCGACTGTTCAGCAGCCGAACCCGGATCAGGGCCGCCGAGTCGGCTCCCAGCAGCAGATCGACCATCGCGGAGGCGTCGAGAACCAGCTCCTCGCCGCCCCGGATTGCCGGTCCGCCGGCGACCCCCGCCACTCTCAGAGCCCAAACTCGTCCTTGGCCGACCGCACGGCCTCATTCACCACCGCGGGGTCGATCGCGACAGGATCAAGGGACGCGAGATCGTCCAGCCAGTCGTTCACGGCCCGGGCGTCGAGCGCCCGCCGGATGGCTTCCTGTGTCAGGCCCGACACGTTGAGGTCGGCCGCCCGTGCCTCTTCCGCCAGTTCGTCAGGCAGATAGACGTTCACACGAGCCATGCGCATACTATACACACAGAACTCCATCGCCTGAAGTCCATCAGCTCACCTGGCGTCACCCGCCCGCTGCCGTCAGGCACAGGCGCACGCTACCGTCGTCGCCGGCCTTCTCGGGTGGCGAGGAGCGCCGACCGGGCGGTGCGCGCCACCGTTTCCTGGCCTGCTGCCAGGCGAGTAGCCTCGGCGTGCCGTGAGCGAGCCATCGATGACAGCAGAAGTGAGGCAGACGGGTCAGCCCCTCCTCCGGTCGGTTCGTCCGCTGGCCTGCCCTGTCGAACCGGCAACCGCCGCGGAGGCGCGGTGAGCGGCGGGGCGATCAAGAACCACTCCGGGTTCATCTGGTCGGTGGCGGACCTGCTGCGGGGCGTGTACAAGCAGTCCGAGTATGGCCGGGTGATCCTGCCGTTGACGGTGCTGCGCCGGCTGGACTGCGTGCTGGAGCCGACCAAGGCCGAGGTGCTGGAGACCATGGCGGACCTGCCGGAGACGCTGCGCAACCGCGAGCCGCTGCTGCAGCAGGTGGCCGACCAGCCGTTCGTGAACATGTCACGGCACACGTTCGCCACGCTGCTGGGCGATCCCGACAACGTGGCCGGCAACCTGCGCAACTACATCGCGGGGTTCTCGGAGTCGGCGCGCGACATCGTGGACAAGTGCGTGAACTCAGAGCACATCGCGTATGCGATCAGCCGCGGGGAGGCGAGACGCCGGATAATCCAACGCTCTCTGGCCTAGAACCTGAGCCGCCTCCTGGCCTGCCGCTACTGCAGCTTCGGCGCGCCATCCCGGCGGGCGAGAGACGACCCAGGTCGGCCTCCGCTCACCGTTCTCACCGCCGAGACAAATGAGTGCGGCATCGGTGGTGGACGCCCTGACCCGCGAACTCGACTCGTAGTCGTGGTAGCCGCCGGCAATGCTCGGCCTGCCGACTACCTCGACGCGATCAGCGAGGCCTCCGCTGATGAGTATCCGAGAGTGCTTCTCAATGATCGGAGACCATGAGCGGCTCCGTGGTCAACATCACCAGGGACCACGACCAGGTCGCCATGAATGCAGGTGGCGATGTCCAGCAGGACTCGACCCCAGAAGGCCGTTCACATGGTGGGTCCAATGCACGGTACTTGGCGTTGGTAGAAACGCGTATTGGAGGCGATCACCGTCATCGGGGCGGTGGTGGGCTTCTTCGGGGGTAGCTCCATTGATCCGCTTTGACCATGCGAAGCGGTCAGGTCACAGACCGCGGAGCGCCGGAAGCCATGACGCCTACCGGTGGATGACAGCTGCAACCAGGAGGCCGTTGATGCGGTCGTCAAGGACGACCTTGAACACCACCAAGTAGTTGTTGCGCACGACGTAGCGCAAGTTCGCTATGGGCGTACCTTGGGCGTTCGTGCGCAGCACCGCGCCGGGGAGCCGGTCTGGAGAGGTGTCGGCGATGTCTGCGAGGATTAGCGCCAAGTCAGGGTCGTGGCCCCAAGCAGCGAAGAATGCTGCCACATTGCGCCACCGCCAGTTAGCTGTCCCCGGCATGCGCTCGGCGAGCTGTGGCGCGCAGTTCGTCGTTCAATCGCTTGTCGACCTCTTCAGCGTCAGGGTTCTCTCGATAGTACCGCCGGGCGCTCTCCGTCGCGGCGTCGACGACGGCCTGCTCTTCGGGGGTGATCTCTGGGAGCGAAGCGTCGTCGGCTACAGCGAACACGCCAGGGTCAAGTTCAGACGGATAGGTCTTCATGGACGGCACGATGTCCCCTTGTTCTGTGGCGGGCACGCTAGTGCTTGCATCGCTTTCAGCGTATGCCAGAGATCATCGGGACTGCAACGAAAATCCTCCGTTGGGCTGGGGTGATGTCGCGACATTCGGCGGCGAATGCGTTGATGCCGGGGATGAGGGCGGCTGCGTAGACGAACGCGAAGCCTGCGGCGGCGAGGCGCTTGAGCCGCTCACGCTCTGTTGTCACAGGGACCCGTTACCGTCGGTTCATGGCCTCACGCGACCCTCGTGACATGTCGGCGGAGGCGCGTCCGGCGCCCGCACCGCAGGCTGCGATCCCGCGCGGCAATGACCAGCACCCGATCGCGTGGCTGTGGAATATCCAGAATGCTCAGCGACCCGGCCCGGTGCGCCCGGCCTTTGGCCGCCGCTGCTCTGATTCTGGCGGTCGTCGCCGCGGCGTGCAGCGCTGACGACCCGACGGCCGCGCCGGTCACTGGGGCCACCACCACCACGTCAACGATCGCCTCCGGCGATGTGGCGGCGCTCAGCCTGAGCCTGCTCGATGAGGTCGTCCGGAAGGTGCAAGCTGACAAGAACCATGCGCACACCATACGCACAGCCCGCACCAGCTAGCTGACGACGATTCCCGCGATCCTGCGCAGTTGGAGCACGGCGTCCTCCAGCACATGCTGAT
>JAPOQG010000073.1 GCA_026710865.1 Acidimicrobiaceae bacterium | reverse complement strand
GGCCCGCAAGGCGGCTGATAACGGCTGTTATCCGCCGTTCTTCCACGGGATGCTGCGCCGGGGTGTGGCCTTCGCGCCGGGTGCCTACGAGGCCATCTTCCCGTCACTGGCCCACACCGAGGCCGAGATCGAGGCCACGGTGAGGGCCGCGGCCGAGACCGCCCGAGAGATCCCCGCCAGCGGCCTGGATCCATGACTCACACGTTCACGAGACCCGAGGGAGCCCAGACATGAGCAGGCTCACGAAGATCATCGTCGGCTTGATCGTTGCCGTGGTCGTGCTGGTGGTGGCCGCGGTTGCACTGTTCATCCTGACACACGATGACGCCCCCGAGGCGGTCGACCTGGAGACGACGGTGGCCCGGATCGAAGCAGCTGAGACTGCGGACGAGACGGCCGAACCGTCAGCCACCGAATCCACTGGCGACGGTGCCGACGAGCCGATAGCCACCGAATCCGCCGAAGGCACCGGCAGCGACGACGCCTCAACAGCAGGCGCCGATGGGACCGCGGCGGACGAGGGCGCTACAGATGCAACCAGCGCAGAGACCGACATCGAGACGGCATCGACAGACGCGACCATTGACGCCCCGGCTGGGCTGGCCGGAGTATGGACTGTTCAGGTGGCCGACAACCCTGGTGATCTGCAGGGCGAGCCGGCAGTCAGCTTTGCCGGGTTCCGGGTGGACGAGGTACTGAACAACATTGGTGATTTCACCGCAGTGGGCCGCACAGCCAAGGTCTCGGGCTCGATTGAGCTGAGCGACACGGCGCTGGTAGCCGCGACCGTCGAGGTGCAGATGGGCACGCTCGCGACCGACAGCAGCTTCCGCGACGGCAGGATCTACCGGGCGCTCAACACCAACGAGTTCCCGCTGGCCGTCTTCACCCTCGTCGAGCCGGTCGAGCTCCCCGCGGGTATGGCGGATGGCGAGGCGTTCTCGGGCTCAGCCCAGGGCGACCTCACCATCAAGGGCGTCACCAACCGGGTCGCGTTCGATCTGCAGGCTCAGCTGTTAGGCGACAGGATCGTGGTCGTCGGATCCAGCGAGGTGATCTTCAGCGACTTCGGCGTCACCGCCCCCACCGCACCCATAGTCGTCTCGGTAGAGGACAACGGCATCATGGAGTTCCAGCTGATCTTCACCCGCTGACGCAAGGCGATAGAGGCAGCCGGAGAGGGCTCACATGGGCAGGCGGGCAACGGTCATCCTGGTAGGCGTCCTTGCAGTCGTCGTGCTGATCGGGATGGCCGGGTTGGTGTGGTGGTTCACAAGGGACGAAGCGCCCCCGGTCGTCGACCTGGCATCGACTGTCGCCCAAGTCGACAGCAGCAACCCAACCACCGACGACAGCGAGAAGCCTGGCGCCACATCGAGCACGACCGAGAACCCTGCCACAAGCACGGCCGAGACCACCACGTCCTCCGTCGCTGACACCTCCCGCACCGATACTGAGGTGTCGTCGGCCGATCCGTCGACCGAACTGGCGAACGCACTGGACGGGATGTGGATGGTGCGCGTGACCGAGGGTGCCGTCGACCTGCGGGAACAGCCCGCGGTCAGCTTCGCCGGATACCGGGTGGACGAGGTGCTGGCCGGCGGCATCGGTCGGAACACGGCCGTGGGACGCACTGCCGACGTGGCTGGCTCGATCGAGATCAGCGGCGGCAACCTGGCTGCAGCCACCGTGGTAGTGACCATGGCGACCCTGCGAACCGACGACAGCCACCGAGACAGCCACGCCCGCGGGGTGCTCGACCCCGATGAGTTCCCGCACGCGATCTTCACACTCGTCGAGCCGTTGGACTTGCCTGCGGGCATGGCCGATGGGGAGGCCTTCTCAGGGTCGGCCCAGGGCGCACTGACTATCAGGGGGGTCACCAGGAGCGCCACCTTCGACCTGCAGGCCCAGGTCGTGGGCGGCACCATCGTGGCTGTCGGATCCAGCGAAGTGGTCTTCAGCGACTACGGCGTCGATACCCCGACTTCCATCTCGGTCATCTCGGTCGAGGACCACGGCGTCATGGAGTTCCAGCTCATCTTCACCCGCTGAACCCGGCGTGCCGTCACGTTCGCAGGATGAGGTTGCGCTGTCTCCGAGCGGGCGCGTCAGTCGGAGAGCGGCGGTCGGTCCCCGATCGGCGGTGGATGTCCGCCTGGGAGCGGGCCCTTTCCGGCGGCCGTGACGGCGGGCGGAGGCCGAGCTGACCGTTGTGGGAGTGCAGCCGCCAGCCGTCGTCGTGGACGAGGTGGTGGCAGCGTTCGCACAGCAGGCACAGGTTGTCGATGTCGGTGGGTCCGCCCCGGACGAACCACTCGATGTGGTGGGGCGCACCCCCCTCGGCGGGGGCGGCGCAGTTGACGCAGCCGCCGTCGCGGGCCGCCAGGACGATCCGCTGGCCGGCGCTGGCGTGGCGTTCGGCCCGTCCCAGCCACAGGGGATCGCCCTCGGCGTTGAAGACAGCGGGCAGGATCTTGGCC
>JAPOQG010000186.1 GCA_026710865.1 Acidimicrobiaceae bacterium | reverse complement strand
TCCTGATCGGGCCCGACGAGGCCCTGGTGATCCGGGCCCGCTGGCCGGAGTGCCGCTACGGCAACGTGTGCCTGTGGAACCGCCACCTGCAGACCTTCGACTACGCCAACCGGTCGATCTCGCTGAACCGGGCCCAGACCGTGGCCGGCAACGACGGCCGCCTCACCGCGGTCATCGCCCACTCCGATCCCGGCGTGCCCAACTGGCTCGACAGCGAGGGCCGTCCCTTCGGCATCGTCTACTGGCGCTTCATGCTCCCCGAAGGCGACATCGAGACCCCCCAGGCCGAAGTCGTCCCCTTCTCGGAGCTCCAGTCCCGACTCTGAATCTCTCCTGCCGGGAGTAGTACCTTCGGGCCACAGGAGCCCGACGACCATGGGGGAGGCTGAGATGGCGGGGGACAACGGGTCCGGCGACACCTACTACGACCTCGGGACGTTCACGTGGCCGGTCACCACCCGCGATCCGCAGGCCCAGCTGTGGTTCGACCGGGGGATGGCTTGGTGCTACGGCTTCAACCACGACGAGGCCATCGCCTGCTTCGAGCGGGCCCTGGAGCACGACCCCGGCTGCGCCATGGCCCACTGGGGCATCGCCTACGCCGTCGGCCCCAACTACAACAAGCCCTGGGAGGACTTCGACGACGACGACCTGAGCCAGTCGCTGGACCTTGCCCTGACATCCATCGCGGCCGCCGACACCGCGGCCGCCGGCGGCACCGACGTCGAGCGAGCCCTGATCGGGGCATTGGCCCGGCGCTTCCCCTCCAGCGCCGACGAACCCTCCGGCGCCGGCGCTTTCGCGGACTGGAACGACGCCTACGCCGACGCCATGCGGGCCGTCCACCGGGCCCACCCCGACGACCTCGACGTGGGCGCGCTGTTCGCCGAGGCCGTCATGAACCGCACGCCGTGGGCGCTGTGGGACCTGGTCACCGGCGAGCCCGCCGAGGGCGCCGGCACGCTCGAGGCCGTCGAAGTGCTGGAGCAGGCCTTCGCCGACCTCGACGCCTCCGGCGCCGGCCGCCATCCCGGGCTGCTGCACATGTACATCCACCTGATGGAGATGTCGCCCCACCCCGAGCGGGCCCTCAAGGCCGGCGACACGCTGGTCGACCTGATCCCCGACGCCGGGCACCTAGTGCACATGCCCACCCACATCGACGTGCTGTGCGGCCACTACCAGAACGTCGTGGCCCGCAACCATGCCGCGGTGGTCGCCGACCGCAGGTACCTGGAGCACGAGGGCCCCGCCAACTTCTACACCCTGTACCGCTGCCACAACTACCACTTCAAGGCGTACGGGGCGATGTTCCTGGGCCAGTACGGCCCGGCGATGGAGGCAGCGGAGGAGATGGTCGAGACCCTGCCCGCCGGTCTCCTCGGCCCCGACGACGTGCCGCTGGCCGACTGGCTGGAGGGCTTCGTGCCGGTCTCCCAGCACGTGCTGATCCGCTTCGGGAAGTGGCAGGAGATCCTCGACCAGCCCCTGCCCGACGACGGTGAGCTCTACTGCGTCACCACCGCCATGATGCGCTACGCCCGGGCGGTGGCCTACGCCTCCACCGGGCGGGTCGCCGAGGCCGAGCAGGAGCGGGAGGCGTTCCTGGCCGCCCGGGACCGGGTCCCCGGGAGCCGGATGCTGTTCAACAACACCTGCCTCGACATCCTGGCGGTGGCCGGGGCCATGATGACCGGCGAGGTCGAGTACCGGAAGGGCAACCTCGACGCCGCCTTCGAGCACCTGCACCGGGCGGTCGAGCTCGACGACAACCTGCCCTACGACGAGCCCTGGGGCTGGATGCAGCCCACCCGCCACGCCCTGGGTGCGCTGTTGATGGAGCAGGGCCGCCTGGAGGAGGCCGAGGCCGCCTACCGGGCCGACCTGGGCCTCGACGGCCAGCTGCGCAGGGCCTGCCGGCATCCCGACAACGTCTGGAGCCTGCACGGCCTCCACGAGTGCCTGACCCGCCGGGGCGAGACCGTCGAGGCCGGCCACATCAAGCAGCGCCTCGACCTGGCCGTGGCCCGGGCCGACGTGCCGATCGAGTCGTCCTGCTACTGCCGCCTCGACCCAGCCGCCTGACACCGGCCGGCGTCCACCGATGACCGGCGTAGGTTTCCCCTGGTAGTGGTCCGATCTGAGCCATGTCTGGCTACAATCGCACCAGTATACGCGACGACATGATCCGGGTAGCCCACCGCGCCGGCGCCTCACTGCGCCAGTTGGCCGAAGTGTCGGGACTCGGTCGCAGGGCGGTAACGGCCATCGTCAACGCCGACCCCGCCGGAACTTGATCTTCCGCGCAACGCCTAGTCGTGTGCGGTGTCGGGGCCGCTGCGGGAGAAGGGGGTCGTCCTCGACCAGGCCACCGTGGTCACCACCACCTGGGGCGAATGGAAGGCGGCCCACCCCGACACCACCATCATCGCCGAGGACGGCGGCATCGGCCGCGCCTACCCGCTCGACCCGCTGCAGGGCCGCGACGACGACGGCCCGATCTTCCCGATAGGTGACGTGGACGGCCGCGTCGATGCCCAGCAACAGGTGTTCGGCGTGGTCCACGACGGCACCCCGGTGGCCTTCCCGGCGATGACCGCGGCGGCCGCCCTCAAGGACGGCGAGACGGTGGAGCTGGCCGGGGTGAGCCTGCGCCTCGACGGCAGCGGCGTGCGGGCCGTCGACGCCGCCGGTGACGAGATCCCGGGCCATCAGGCGTTCTGGTTCGCCTGGAGCCAGTTCATGCCCGACACCCTCCTCTGGGAGCCGTAGCCGCCCGTAGGCGGAGGCCGTGGCCCGAGCGGCCCGGAAAGCCGGTGCGCCGGTAGGTATCGTCCCTGCAGGACGAGACCTCGGAGATAGGGGGTTGCAGTGCGGAAGGTGACCGAGACCGATCTGCCCGGCGTGGGGATCCGGTTCGAGCTGCAGACCGACGCGGGCCGCTGCGTCGGGGTGGTGGCCCACCAGACCGGTCGCCGCGATCTGGTGGTCTACGACGAGCGGGACGTGGACCGTGCCTGCGAGAGCGTCGAGCTCAGCGAGGACGAGGGGCACACCCTGGGCGAGATGCTGGGCGGGAGCCCGGTGCTGGAGCACCTCGACGACGCCGTGCACCGGCTGGAGGACCTGGTGATCTCCTGGGTCACGATCCAGTCCAGGTCGCCGCTGGCCGGACTCACCCTCGCCGACGCCACGCTGAGGACCCGAACCGGCGCCGGCATCGTCGCACTCGTCAGCGACTCGGGCTCCATCCCGATCCCGGCCGGGACGGAGCGGCTCGAAGCCGGTGCCACCGCGGTGGTGGTCGGCGTCCCGGCTGCGGTCAAGGCTGCCACCCGGCTGCTGACTCGTCCGGCCTAGCCGGCATGGACACGGCCGGCGACCTCCTGGTCATCGAGCTGGGGGCGGTGGTCCTGGGCTTGGCGATCATCGCGCGGCTGGCACGCAGGATCGGCATGCCTGCCCTCCCGCTGTACCTGCTCGCCGGGCTCGCGCTCGGCGACGGCGGCTTCATCGAGCTGCCGGCGTCCGAGGACTTCATCGAGGTCGGCGCGGAGATCGGCGTCATCCTGATGCTGCTGATGCTGGGGCTCGAGTTCTCGGCCCACGAGCTCATCGACAACCTGCGCCGATCGACGGTGGCCGGGGTCGTGGACCTCGTCCTGAACTTCGCGCCCGGGTTCGTGGCCGGCCTGATTCTCGGGTTCGATCCGGTGGTGGCGGTTCTCCTGGGTGGCGTGACCTACATCTCGTCGTCGGGAATCGTGGCGAAGCTCGTGGCGGACCTCGACCGGATCGGCAACCACGAGACGTCGGTCGTGCTCAGCATCCTCGTCATCGAGGACCTCGCCATGGTGCTCTACCTGCCGATCGTGTCCGGCGTGCTCTTCGGCGGCTCGGCCCTGAGCACCACGCTCGCGGCTGCTGTGTCACTGTCGGCGGTTCTCGCGGTTCTCGCAGCCGCGTACTTCTGGGGCGAACGGCTCAGTGCCTTCGCTCTGAGCCAGTCCAGCGAAGCACTCCTGCTGACCCTGCTCGGCGGCACGCTGCTGGTCGCGGGGATCGCGGGACGCCTCAACCTGTCGACCGCCGTGGGAGCGTTCGTCGTGGGTATCGCCCTGTCCGGCGACATCGTCTCGCATGCCCGCGGGCTGCTGCTGCCGCTGCGGAACCTGTTCGCCGCGGTCTTCTTCGTGTTCTTCGGCCTGCAGGTCGACGTTCACCTGATCCCGGGGGTCGCCGTGGCCGCGGGGATCATCGCGGCCGTCACCGTCGCCACCAAGATCGCCACCGGCTGGATCGCGGCCGGACGAGCCGGTATCGGGACACCGGGCCGGGTGCGGGCCGGCGCCGCACTCATCGCCCACGGGGAGTTCTCGATCGTCATCGCCGAGCTGGGCATCGGCCGGGAGAGCGACCTGGGCGCGCTGGCCGCCACCTACGTCATCATCCTCACCCTCGTAGGCGCGGTCCTATACCAGTTCTCCGACTCCATAACCGTCCGAACCCGCAAGCCCCGCCTCACCCGCTCCTAGACCTGCTCAACCGTCGGCCGCGGCGTCGGGCGGCTCGGGCAGGCCGATCCGCAGGTATCCCTCGATGCGGGCCAGCCGCTCCCGGGCGTCGCCCAAACCGTCCGCGAGGTTGGCCAGCAGACGCTGGGTCTCGCGGTGGTTGCGTTCGGTGATTTCCTTGTGCTCGGTGAAGTCGGTGCGCAGTTGGTCGTGGGACCGGTCGGTGTGGCGCATCGACTCCTGACGCGACTTGTGGATCTCCCTGTGCAGGTACCACGTCTGCAGAAGCATGGCTGTGAAGACAGCCAGCACGAATTGCAGCAGTGATCCGTCCATGCCCACACCATAGTTGGCCATGAATCATGAAACAACTTAAAAAACTATGACAGCGCCGAGTTTTCAGGTTGGCGACAGGATCGGGGAGGGTCACGCGACCATGCTCGCCCGGTGCTGGCTGACGCTGGCCTCCCACTGCGGCCATGTCGGCCTGGCCTTCTCGGGCAGCACCGCGAACGGGACGTCGCCGGCGGCGAGGCAGCCGTTCTCGACGAACTCGGCCTGCATGCGCACCCTGTCGTCCAGGGCGGCGCTGGACGGGCTCGGCATGAAGCGGAAGTCGACGCTCCAGCGGCAGTGCCGGGTGGTGTTCTGCTTGCTGGCGTGGACGGTGAGGTTGGTGAAGAAGAAGGCGCCCCCCACCGGCACCGGGACCGGCACCGGCGTGCCCCGGGCCTCGACGTCCTCGGAGATCCGGACGTTGCGGTCCTCGCCCCGCATCGCATCCAGCAGGCCCCACCGGTGACTGCCCGGAATCACCCAGCAGCACCCGTTCTCGAGCGTGGCCGGCACCAGCGGCACCCACACCGACACCATGTGCAGATCCTCGGTGTGCTTCTCCATCCTGTGCACTTCGGTCTGGTCGAAGTAGTGGCTGTCCTGGTGCCAGGGGAACGACGTGAGCACGCTGCCGGGAAGCTTCTGGCGCAGCGAGGGGCTCGCGATCACCGAGACCTCCTCGCCGAGCAGCAGGCCCACTGTCCGCAGGATCCCCGGATGGGTGTACAGCCCGTAGAACTCGGGGCCGAAGAGCCCGAACCCCCAGTCCCGCGGCGAGATGCCCTGCTCCTCGCAGATGGCGGCATACCGGCGCTCGAACGGCTCGCCGGCGTGCAGCGAGGCCAGACCGCCACGGGCGTGCTGCTCGGACGCGTACCGATCGACCGCGGCCGCGATGAAGCCCCTCATCGGATCCAGGTCGGCGTCGTCGACGACGTCCTCCACGACCACATAGCCGTCGCGCCGGTAGTGCTCGACGATCTCGTGATCGCTCATATGCACCATGCGCCACCCCCGTGCGTCTTCATCCGGCTGAGGTCACCCGGCTTGGACAGCCTCCCGTGATGTATATAGCATGCATCGCACCAGTGACAAGGGGGGTCAACGCCGGGTGGGTCCTTCCCGACTTGCACCTATATCGCGCAAGAATCTGAGCGAGCAGATCATCGACGCGATCCGCAACGCCATCGTGGAAGGCCGCTTCCGGCCGGGCGACAAGATCCCCGAGGCCGACTTGGCCGAACAGCTCGGCGTGAGCCGCACCCCAATCCGGGAAGCGTTCAAGCTGCTCGAACAACAGGGCCTCATCGAGATCCGGCCCAAGAACGGCACCTTCGTGGCCAGCATGAACCGGGCCGAGGCCGAGGACGGGCTCCACGTCAGGGCGGCTCTCGAGGTCCTCGCCGTGAGCCAGGCCCTCGAGCGCCTCTCCATCCAGGAATGGGACGAGCTCTGCGGCCGGTACGAGGCCATGCTGCAGGACGCCTGGCGGGCCTCCGACACCAGCGACGCCGTCGCCGGCATCGAGTTCGACATCGCATGGCACACGCTGCTGGTCGAGTCGGCCCAGAACCAGGCCCTGTTGCGCACCTGGTCGGTGGCCGGCCTGTCCAACCTCATCTGGTCGTTCGAGTTCGACCTCTACCCCCTCGACGACGTCTCCTTCAAGTCGTGGGTGCTCCGCCACGTCGAGTTCCTGGACGTGCTGCGGGGCCGCGACCCGGACGCCTGCGCGGAGGCAGTCCGCTCTCACATTCTCATCAAGGTGGACGACGTCGATGGCTGAGTCCGCCGACCACTGAACACAAGCACACAACCAACCACAAACACCCCAGGGGGAGACAATGTCAGACAGCGA
This sequence comes from Acidimicrobiaceae bacterium, assembly GCA_026710865.1. Classification (GTDB taxonomy): domain Bacteria; phylum Actinomycetota; class Acidimicrobiia; order Acidimicrobiales; family Aldehydirespiratoraceae; genus Aldehydirespirator. Next base: position 7,997 of record JAPOQG010000186.1, on the reverse strand, counting down.
GCAAAAGGGAATCGTCAAGCGCACTCTCAGCAGGCGCAGGTTCAACATGATCGCCGGCGGCTCGGTGCTGCTGGCCGCCTGCGGAGACGACGGCGACACAGCCCAACCGGCCGCCACCACCACCGCCGCGCCGGCCACCACAACCGAGGCCGCCCCCGCGACCACCACGCCCGCGACCACCACCACCATCGCCCCGACCACCACCACCGTGGCCGGCGCGGCCGAGACCACGACCACCACCGCCGCGCCCCGGCCTCTCAAGACCCTGCGCTACGGCTACCACGCCGCGACCACGTCGGCTGACACGCTCGATCCCGCCTACCGGACATCGTCCACCGACGGCCTGTTCCAGACGCTGGTCTCCGAGCAGATCGTCCGGCTGGACGAGAACCTCACCCCGACCCCGCATCTGGCCGAGTACTGGGAGGCCAACGACACCGGCACCGAGTGGACGTTCAAGCTGCGCGAGGGGGTCACCTTCCACGACGGCAAGCCGTTCGTGGCCGCCGATGTGGTGTACACCTTCCAGCGGCTCCTCGATCCCGACGTGGCCTCACCGGGAGCGGGTGGACTTCCCGGCCTCGAACCCGACGGGCTGACCGCCCCGGACGACCACACGGTGGTCATGCGGCTGACCCAGCCCAACGTGGACTGGCCCGAGGCCATCACCAACTCCCACACCCGGATAGTGCCCGAGGGCGCCACCAACGCCGACCTAGCCGCCCAGAGCCTCGGCACCGGCGCATACCGGATCGACGAGTTCATACCGGGCGAGATCAGCACCGTCTTCGAGCGCAACGAGAACTACTGGCAGCCCGGCTTCCCCAAGGTCGACTTCCTCGAGATCATCGCCATAGGCGAGGCGGAGGCCAGGCTGGCCGCCATCAGGCAAGGGCAGGTGGACGTCCTGTCGGAGGTCCCCCTCGCGTCGCTGGACGATCTCGAAGCCGACCCCGACATCGAGATCGTCTCCAACCCGATCGGCAGCCAATCGGTCGCCTACTGCCAGATCGACGTCCCGCCGTTCGACAACAACGACCTGCGCCTGGCCATCAAGTACGCCACCAACCGCCCGCAGCACAGCGACCTCGTGTACGGGGGACGGGCCCACCACATGAACGACATCCCCCTGCCGGGGTTGATCCGGTTCGGCCTGGGAGGCGCACGCGAGCACAACCTGGCCATGGCCAGGGAGCACCTCAGCCGGGCCGGCTACCCCGACGGCATCGACCTGACGCTCACCATGGCCGAAATGCAGGACTGGACGGTGTGGTGCCCGGTCTGGCAGCAGCAACTGGCCGAGGCCGGCATCAACATGGAGCTGAACATCACCCCGGCCGACACCTACTGGGGCGACCAGTGGCTCTCCGCGCCGTTCGCCATGACCGGCTGGAACGTCCGCACCGTCGATCACGGCCTCGGCCTGTGGTACCACTCCGAGGCCGAGTGGAACGAGACCCACTGGGCCGACGAGCAGTTCGACGCCGACCTGGCCGCCGCCCGGGCCACCACCGACGAGGCCGAGCGGACCAGGCTCTACCACAAGATGCAGCAGCAGATCATCGACGAGGGCGGCCACTTCGTGCCGACCATGTACGGCTTCTACAGCGCTCAGCGTGTCGGCGTGACCGGTTGGCAGCCCCGAGGGGTCTACTACACCATCGACATTCCCTAGACGGCCCAAGAACCCCTACGTCGGCGGGTAGATCCCGCGTGATGAGCCGCATGAGTAGCCTCCGATAGTGCATTTCGTCCGCGTCACCGGACAAAGAACTGCGCTGGCCGTCATCGCCCTGTTCGCGGTGTCGCTGATCACCTTCTGGGCGGTCGAGCTGCTGCCCGGCGACGCCGCCACCCGGATGCTCGGACGGGAGGCGACCCCCGAGCGGGTGGCCCACTTCCAGGAGCAGATGAACCTCGACGCGCCCGCCCTGCAGCGCTACACGAACTGGATCACCGGCTTCGTGCAGGGCGACTGGGGCGAGTCGCTGGTGCAGGCCCGACCGCCGACCGAGGGGGCGCCCGCCGGGCGGATCAACCGGAGCGTCACCGACATCATCGTCCCCCGCCTGACCAACACGCTGGAGCTGGCCGCGCTGGCCCTGATCATGTACGTGCCGCTCAGCCTGGTGACGGGGATCGTCACCGCGGTCTACCGCGACCGGGCATTCGCGGCCGGGCTCTCGACGCTGCTGATCCTGGGCTGCGCGGTTCCCGACTTCGTGATCGCCATATTCCTGCTGATCATCTTCGCGGTGGCCCTCGAGTGGTTCCCCGCGTTGTCGCTCGTCGACCAGGCTGAGACGTTCGGGGCCCAGCTGCGGATGATGACCCTGCCCGCAGTGACGCTGACCGCGGCCATGACCGGCTTCGCGGTGCGCCAGATGCAGGCCAGCCTGCTGTCGGTGCTGAACTCCGACTACGTGCAGTTCGCCACCCTCAAGGGCCTGCCCCGCCGCAGGGTGATGCTGCTGCACGCGCTGCCCAACGCCCTGGGTCCGGCCCTGCGAGCCACGGTCATCAACGTGGTGTGGCTGGTCGGCGGCGTGGTGCTGGTGGAGGTGGTGTTCACCTATCCGGGCATCGGGCTGCTGCTGCTCGACGCGCTGCGGCTGCTGGACACGCCGGTGATCCTGGCCTCGACCATGATCCTGGCCGGCGTCTACGTGCTGTGCAATCTGGGGGCTGACCTGGTGGCAGCCGCCTTGAACCCCCGCCTGAGGACCGGCTGATGGCCGAGCCCGCGGACGCGCGAGCGGCTGGCACCGGCGCGACCGGCAACCCGGCGACCGGCAACCCGGCGACCGGCAACCCGGGCGAGCCCGCTGACGCGCGGGCGGCTGGCTCCGGTGTGACCGGCAACCCCGGCGAGCCCACTGACCCCCGAGCGGTTGGCTCCGGTGTGTCCGGCAGTCCGGGTGGGTCTGGGGATGCGCGGGCGGTTGGTTCTGGCGTGTCCGGCGTTCCGGGTGCCGACAGGGCGGAGGCCGGGCCGGGCCGCCTCCGGAGGATGGCGCGGCTGATGCGGAAGCGGCCTGTGTTCGTGGTGCTCTTGGGGGTGCTGGCCCTGCACTTCTTCACCGCGATCACCGGACCGTGGTGGGCGCCGTTCGAGCACCAAGTGATGCTCGCCGGCGAACCCTTCTCCGGCCCGTCCTGGGACCACTGGTTCGGCACCGACAACTTCGGGCGAGACGTGTTCAGCCGGGTGGTCCGCGGCGAGCGGATCGTGGTCATCCAGGGCCTGTCGGCATCGGGCCTGGCCGTCCTGGCCGGTTCCACCATCGGCATCCTGCTGGCCTACAAGCGGGGCTGGGTGGACGAGGTCGGCATGCGCGGCGTCGACATCATGCTGGCGCTGCCGGGGCTGATCCTCACCCTGCTGATCCTCGGCTCCATCGAGACGAACAACCTGGTGATCATCCTTACCGTCGCCTTCTTCTTCACCTGGCCGGTGACCCTCACCGTCCGGGCCGCGGCTCTGGGGGTGGTCACCGAGGACTTCGTGACCAAGGCAAAGCTGAGAGGGGAGTCGGCCTTCTCGATCGCGCGGCGCGAGATCCTGCCCAACGTGCTGGGCAACGTGCTGGTGGAGTTCTCGCTGCGCACCGGGTATGCGGTGTTCTTCATCGGCGCGCTGAGCTTCCTGGGCTTCGCGGCCGCGCCGCCGTCGCCGGAGTGGGGGCTGATGATCAACGAGGGCCGCAAGTTCCTCAGCGCCTCGGTGTGGATGGTGCTGGGTCCGGCCGCGGCGCTGGCGTCGCTGGTGGTGGCCCTGAGCCTGGTGACCGAGGAGGTCGCCGACATCCTCGGCGTGTCCACCCGGCGGAGCTCGAACTGATGGCCCCCGACACGATCACCCCGGCGCCTGCCAGCGATGCGACAGCGGGTGTGGCACTTGCCGTGCGTCTCGTTGTCGACCGTCATGGCCGTGGGGATCGCTTGGGCGAGGCGACGGCGGGTGTGGCACCTACCCTGCGTCCCCCGCCCTGGTCCCTCGCAACCCGTGCGGCCTTAGCGGGCGCGGCGGTGTGGCCATGACCGGTGCGGCGATGGCTGGCGCGGCCACCGACGATGCGGCCGTAAACGGCTCGACCGACGGCGCCGAGGCGCTGGTGCGGGTGGACGATCTCACCGTGGACTATCGCAACGACGACGAGTGGGTGAGCGTGGTCAAGAACGTGTCGTTCGAGATCGGACGGGGCGAGACGCTGGGCCTGGCCGGCGAGTCCGGTTGCGGCAAGACCACCACCGCGCTGGCCATGTTCGGCTACCACAAGCCCGGCAGCCGGGTGGCCGGGGGCCGGGTCACCTTCGACGGCCGGGACCTGCTGGGCCTGTCCGACCGCCAGATGCAGCCCATCCGGGGCGCCCGGATCTCGCTGGTGCCCCAGAACCCGGCCAGCACCCTCACACCGTCGATGAAGGTCGGCCGCCAGGTGGTCGAGACGCTGGAGAGCCACGGCGTGAGCTCGGGCCGCGACGCCATGGAGCGGACGGTGGAGCTCTTCGGTCAGGTGGGGCTGCCCGAGCCGGCCGAGATCGCCCGCCGCTACCCCCACCAGCTCAGCGGCGGCCAGCAGCAGCGGGTGGTCATCGCCATCGCCATCGCCTGCCGGCCCGACCTGATCGTGCTGGACGAGCCCACCACCGCGCTGGACGTCACCACCCAGGCCCGGCTTCTCGACCTGCTCACCCACATCAAGGATGAGAGCGGGATGAGCGCCCTGTACGTGAGCCACAACCTGGGCGTGCTGGAGCAGATCTGTGACCGGGTGGCGGTGATGTACGCCGGCGAGCTCATCGAGATCGCGCCCACCGCCGAGCTGTTCAACCGGCCCCGGCACCCCTACACCCGGGGCCTGATCGCGGCCGTGCCCCGGGTGGAGGCCGAGCACGCCGGCACCGAGAAGCTGCGGGGCCTGCTGCGCCGCGACGACCTGCCCGACGGGTGCGGCTTCGCGCCCCGCTGCACCTACTCGCGGCCGGAGTGCTTCACCGACTCACAGCGGCTGGACGAGATCGAGCCGTCTCACCACGTCGCCTGCTGGCGGGTCGGTGACATCGAGGCCGGCACCCCATGACGCCGAATCTTGGCGAAAAGCTGGGATATTCCCAGGAAAGTACGATGATTCCCGGGCGGGTCAGCAGCGGGGGGGCGCAATGACGCCGCTGCTGGAAGTCGAGGACGTCCAGATCACCTACCGGCCCCACCGCGGGCTGGTGTCGAGGCTGATTCGGGCCCTGCGGTCCGACACCACCGAGCCCGTGCCCGCAGTCCGGGACGCGTCGTTCACCATCAACCCCGGCGAGACGGTGGCCCTGGTGGGCGAGAGCGGCAGCGGCAAGACCACCCTGGCCCGCTCCATCGCCGGGCTGATCCCGCCCCAGCAGGGGAGGCTGCGCTTCGACGGCACCGATGTCACCCGGCCGGTGCATCGCCGGTCCCCGGAACTGCTGCGCCACATCCAGTACGTGTTCCAGAACCCGGCGTCGTCGCTCAACCCCCGTCGCAAGGTCCGCTACAACCTGGGCCGCACCCTCGACGTGTTCTTCGACCTGTCCAAGGCCGAGCGGCGCGACCGCATGGCCGAGCTGCTGTCCAACGTCCATCTCGATCCCGGCTACATCGACCGCTACCCGCCCCAGCTCAGCGGGGGCGAGGCCCAGCGGGTGGCCATCGCCCAGGCCCTGGCTGCGGAGCCCAAGCTGATCCTGTGCGACGAGATCCTGTCGGCCCTCGACGTGTCGGTGCAGAACAACATCCTGGAGCTGCTGAGGGAGCTGCAGGCCAGCACCGACGTGGCCTACCTGTTCATCGCCCACGACCTGGCCGTGGTGCGGTGGCTGGCCGACCGGGTGGTGGTGCTGTACCACGGCCGCATCGTGGAGCAGGGCACCGTCGAGGAGATCTTCACCCCGCCGCATCACCCCTACACCGCGCTGCTGCTCGATTCGATCCCGGGCAAGGGCGAGCACCAGGTCTCCGCGCAGGCCGAGGACGCCTCGACGGCGGGTGCCGCCCCCGACGCTGGCTGCGCCTTCGAGCCCCGCTGCCATCACCGCATCGCCGGGGTGTGCGAGGTGGACGACCCGCCCCGCCTCCACGACAGCGAGACCCACGACGTGCTATGCCACCTGAGCGCGGCCCAGCGTGCGCCCCTCCAGATCCGCGCCGCTGCCGGTGCCGCGGCCGTCACTTCCGCCGAGGAGACCTGATGCCCGACGCGGTTGAATCCCAGACCCCAGCAGACCTGATGGCTGGCATCGGGGATCCCAAGCCGTCCGAGGAGATCTGATGACTCGAGCCGCGCAGTTCCAGCCGCCTAAGGAGACCACATGACCGACACCGCCCGACTCCGTGACCGGCTTCAGGGCTGCTACGTGACCGTGCCCACCATGTTCCGCGACGACGAGGAGCTGTCGGTCGACCTCGACGCCATGCGCAAGCACGTGGGCTTCCTGATCGATGGCGGGATCACCACCGGCAACGGGGTGCTGCTGGCCTGCGGCGCGGCCGGGGACTTCTCCACCATGACCTTCGACGAGCGGGTGGCGGTGACCGCCGCGGTGGTGGAGGAGGCTGCCGGGCGGGTGCCGGTGGTGATGGGCGGCCAGACCACCAGCACCAAGGAACTGGTGAGCCTGGCCCGGGCCGCCTCCGACATCGGTGCCGAGTTCATGCAGGTGTCGCCGCCGTTCTACTTCGCCCACACCGACGACGACTTCATGGAGCACGTGGCCGCGGCCGCGGCGGCCTCTGATGTGGGGATGGTGGTCTACAACACCCACTGGACCAGCCTCGACATCTCCAACGACCTCATCGACCGGCTGGCCGGCCTGGGCTCGGTGGTGGGCCTGAAATGGTCGATGCCCGACACCGGCTTCATGGAGTTCGAGGGTGTGGTGTCCGACTACTCCGACCGGTTCTGCATCATCGACAACCAGCTGCGGTTCGCGACCAGCCACATGCTCGGCGCCCGGGGCATCGAGGTCCACATCTGCAACTTCTGGCCCGAGTGGGGGGTGCGGATGTGGGGCCTGCTCAACGACGGCCGCTACGTCGAGGCCCAGCACGAGCTGGTGAAGGTGGTGCTGCCGTTCATGCGGCTGTGGACCGAGATGGAGGGCTACACCAGCGGCGACGGCCACCTCGACAAGCTCTGCATGGAGCTGGTGGGCCTGCCGTCGAGCCGCAGCCGCCCCCCGACCCGCGACATCCGCGACCGCTACCGCGAGCAGGCCCGGGCCATGCTCCAGTCCATAGGCACCCCCAACGTCCTAACCACCGACTGAGCGTCACCCGCCGCCCGGTCCGTCCCCAGAATCTCGGGTTGGTTGTGTGTAGCGGGTCCACAGAACTCGCACCGAGATTCTGCGCCCGGTCCGTCCCCGGAATCTCGGGTTGGTTGTGTGTGGTGGGTCCACAGAACTCGCCCCAAGATTTCTCGGGCTCGGTCAGGCGGCAGGGCAGGGCAGCGGCACTACGTGGTGGCGGCCGGTGTAGTCGCGGCCCCGCAGGATCCCCATCTGGCGGGGTTCGTCGGGGGCGTGGCGGGCCCGGTCGCGGCCGGCGTAGAGAGGGTTGCCGGTCACCCGCACGAACGGCACGGTCACCCGCGGCGACAGCCCGATGCGCGGCTCGCCCGTGCGGTTGGGGCCCGACCCGTGCAGCGCGTACTCGCTGAACAGCACGAACTCCCCCGGCTCCAGCTCGAAGACCGCGATGTCGTCGGGATCGATGGCGTCGGTCGGCACCGCCTGGTGGAACGAGTGGCGGGTGTCGTCCACGTCGTGGTTGAACGTGCTGGTGTGCGAGCCCCGGACCACCTGGAGGCAGCCGTTGTCGATGGTGGCCTCGGTGACGGCGATCCAGGCCGATACCCAGACCGGGGGCCGCAGATCGAAGTAGGCGCCGTCCTGGTGCCACGGCACTTCGGTGTAGCGCTGCTCGTCGCCGGTGGCCTCGGCCAGGGGCTGCTTGATCTGGAAGTTGC
>JAPOQG010000310.1 GCA_026710865.1 Acidimicrobiaceae bacterium | reverse complement strand
CGAGGTCCGGGCTGGGTCGGTGTGCGAGAGGTCCGGGCTACCTCGCTGGTGTCCGGGCTACCTCGGCGAGGCGGCTTATGGCGGCGTGTTCTCCGCGTGCTTCGCGAGCACGTAGGCCGGGTCGACGCCGAGGGACGGCTCGCGGTGCCCCATCTGGTCCGAGCGCACGCTGCCGGCGTGGGCGAGAACCGTCACGAGCGCGGCGATGAGCAGCACCGCGAGCCATCCCAGGGGGCCGAGACGGGCGACCGGGCCGGCCGGCACGGCCCGGCGCGTACTCGGCCCGTCTGGCATGAGGGCCGTGTCCAAGGTCGTGTCGCTGTCGTCTCGGTGGGCCCGGTCCCCGCCCCGGGGGGTGGCGGGGAGCCCGGACCCGGTGTTGTCGCGTGGGCCGGCGGGGTCGAGCCGGGGTCGGACCGCGCCGTCTCCCTCCTTGAGCAGCAGGCTGCCGGGCGTTGGGGCGGTCATCGTCCGGTCGCGTTCAGACGGCGCGGTGGCTGCGGCGGTACCACGGAACCGCCACCGCAGCCGCGGTTGCCGCTGCGACCAGGGCGAGCCAGCTCTTGGCCCTGAAGCGCTGGTGGTGTGTGCCGGTGGAGTCGGACATGGTGACTTCTCCTTGTTGGCTTGGTGTGTCCCTGACAGGCTGAGCTTGGCACTGTCAGGACGGGCCATGTCTGCCAATCTCTGCCAGATCCGGCCGTTTCGTGGCAGATGTCTGCCAAAGTGCTGGCAGAGATCTGCCAAAGCGGCTCGCGTTCAAGCACTCAGGCGTCACCCGGTGCCGGTCGAGCGCCGCTGCGGTGGGCGCGCCGGCAGTGCTCCTGATATGTGCGAGTCGCCAAATGTTCCGCAAGAAAGGGCTCGTGCCGAGGCAGTGGGGATGCGCTTGGTCACGGACCGCGCTGCCGCAACTTGAAACATCTGCATCACCCGTGTTGCACAATCAAATGGTTCTCAATACGCTATAGTGTGTTAACAGTGCCCGGACCGCTTCGGTGGACGGGGTGCCGTGACCTATCGGATCAGCCGTCGGCGGCGTCCCTGGAAGTAAGACACCCCGAACCTTCAGGAGGTCCAAGATGGCGGCGACCCACATGCAGCGCCTGGCGATGCACGCAAGACTGGTGGAGATCATGGGACAGGAGGACGCCGAGGCCCTCATGGAGCATCTTCCGCCCGTGGCCTGGGAGCAGATGGCCACCAAGGACGACCTCAAGGCCAGCGAGCTGAGGATCCTTGCCGAACTCACCAAGACCAACGCGGCCCTCGTCGAGACCAACGCGGCGCTCGTCGAGACCAACGCGGCGCTCGCCGAGACCAAGGTCAGCTTCAAGGAGGCTCTGCTCGACACCAACGCCGATGTCGTCGAACTCAGGGGCGAGGTGCAACTCGGCTTCGCGCGGCTCGAGAGGCGCCTGGCCTGGTACTTGGTCGCGGTGGCCGCATTGCTTGTGGGCTTCGGGCTGGCGGTCTGGATCCCGCTCGTCGGCGCTCTCTCCGACGCCGCGTCGGCCGGCCGTGCCCTCCCGGCGCCGGCGCAGCCCGCGGCCGTCTCGGAGGTGTCGGAGTTGTCGGAGTTGTCGCAGCCCGCCCCGGGGTGAGGTCGTCGACCGGGAGGTGGCGTGCCGACTCGGTGAAAGGCGTCCATCACCGTCGCGATCGTCGGCGTCGGGGCCGCCCTCAAGGACTGCCGGCTGGTGAAGGTGACCCGCTCGGCTCACGAGCTGAGCGCGGCCGGACGACCCCGGCGGATGGCTAGCGTGGGAGCCGTGACGCTGGTAGCTGGCCGGGCCGCGCCGACCCTCGATGATGCGCGCCTGGCGGCGCAGGCGCTGGTCGGCGCGGGCGTGCGCGAGGTGTGGCTGTACGGATCGGTGGCCCGGGGCGAGTCGGCGCCGGGCAGCGACATCGACTTGGTGGCGGTGCTCGACGACTTGGAGTACCGGCGTCGGCTGCGGGTCAAGAGCGAGCTTCAGGAGGCGGCCCGGCAGGCTTGCGGCTGCTGGGTGGAGGTGCTCGTCACCGACCGTGCGGAGTGGCGGATCCAGCGCGAGCAGGTGTCAGCGTCGTTCGCTTCAGCTATATCATGTGATCTCACGCTAATAGCATGTAGTTATGATGTAACAGTTGAGGTGGACTGGGGCAAAGAGCAGGTGATGGCGACGTCGAATGGCGAACTGGCGCTGGAGCGGCTGCGGGGCGTGCTGTTGAACCTCACCAAGATCGACGCGACTCGTGCGCCGAGCGCGGCCGAGCGGGACCTGGTCGACGATGACGATCCCGGCGACCACCTGCTCGTGCGGGGCGGGCGGCTGGTGATGCTGTGCGAGGCGGCCGACATGGCGGTGGAGAACGCGGCCAAGGCGGTGGGTGTGCTGTCGGGTGTGAAGGCTCAGACGTTGTGGGAGCACGATGTGGGCAAGATCGTCGACGAATTGGGCGGGGAGGACACCGACGCGTTCAGAGACCTGATGGCCGCGGCGCCGGAACTGGTGAAGTCGCCCGACTACGTCACGATGTGGCGCACTCGCGGCGCCTATGGCAGCACCACCGAGGGCAAGACGGCGCCGGAGGTCGCCACCGCGGCCTTCGCGAGGGCCATCGGTCTCATCGCCTGCGAAGTGGCCGCATATGCGGCTGAGGCAGTCGGGCGCCGCATGGGCGCCCACAAGGACATCGCCGACGTCCGCCGCTGGGCCTCCAGGGTCCGCGGCTACCTCCGTGAGCGCGATCTCGCCAGCGGAGAGCAACTCCCGGCCGACGTCTGAAGCACTCGGCCTGGGATTGCCGG
>JAPOQG010000155.1 GCA_026710865.1 Acidimicrobiaceae bacterium | reverse complement strand
CTGGGCATCCCGGCCCCCGAGATCGGGTCGCTGCGCATCATGCGCGACCCAGAGGCCGAGCGGTCAGCCGCGAGTGATGGGGCGGCTTCGTGAACCGGGGAGCGAGGCCGTGGCCCGAGCGGCCCGTGAGCGCAGCGAACAGGAGCGGGCATCCAGAAGCCGAGCGGTCAGCCGGGCGGGACTAGCTTCTAGCCATGGCACTGATTGACACCGACGGCGGGTTTCGGGTCAGCCGGCGCATCTACCACGACCCCGAGGTCCACCGCCGCGAGTTGGACTCGATCTTCAAGAAGTCGTGGTTCTTCGTCGGGCACGTCTCGGAGGTCCCCGAGCCCGGCGACTTCGTGACGAGACCGCTCGGTGTCGACCCGGTGATCGTGAACCGCGACCGCGACGGCACCGTCGGCGTGATGCTGAACTCGTGCTCGCACCGGGGCGTGAAGCTCTGCCGGCCCGGGCGCGGCAACACCAAGGCCCATCGATGCTCCTACCACGGCTGGGCCTACGGCCTCGACGGCAAGTGCCTGGCGGTCACCTACGAGAAGGAGGTGTACGGCCCGGACCTCGACAAGTCGCGCTTCAACCTCCGCTCGGCCCGGGTCGAAGTCCTGCACGGCCTGATCTTCGCCACGTGGGATCTGGACGGCCCGTCGCTGGCCGAGGCCCTGGGCCACATGACCTACTACTTCGACGCGCTGTTCGGGAAGTTCGACAACGGCTTCGAGGTCATGGGCTCGCCGGTGCGGACCCGCATCGCCGCCAACTGGAAGGCCGAGACCGAGAACCTCTCCGGCGACGGCTACCACACCATGATCACCCACGAGACGGCGCTGCGGTTCGGGCTCTTCCCGAGCCCCGAGGACGTGGCCCCCTACGGCGATCCCGTCGGCCCGAAGTTCCCCGGCCGAACCGTGCAGTGCGGCAACGGCCACACCATCCGGATCCAGCACCTGCCCATAGAGACCCACCCGCCCGGGTTCCTCGGGTATCCCGAGGAGCTCTGGCCCGAGATAGAGCGCAACCTCAAGCCGGGCCAGGTCGACATCATGGCCCGCACCTCGGTCACCCACGGCAGCGTGTTCCCCAACCTGTCGTTCCTCGAGAACTTCAAGACCGCGACCGACGGGCCCGGCTCGATGTGCCGCTACACGCGGCTCACGCTGAAGGTCCCGATCCACGAGGGCTCGACCGAGATCTGGTGGTGGCATCTGGTGCCGGCCGACGCCTCCGAGACATGGAAGGAGCGTTCCCAGCGGGCCTACCTGAGGACCAACGGCCCGGGCGGGATGTTCGAGCTCGACGACAACGAGAACTTCCTGGGCATGGCCGAGGCCAACAGCGGGCCGGTCGGGCTCGACCAGTTCTACGACTATGTGGCCGGCACCCACCATCCCGACGCGCACGGTCTGGAGTGGCCCGGCCATGTGCAGGACGCCGACCGCAGCGAGCACACCCTGCGCGGCTTCCTCACCGAGTGGCGCCGCCGCATGGAGTTGACCGCGGTGGCCGAGCCGGCCCCCCGCCGATGAAGGCGCGCTGGGTCCATCCGACGACTGCTGGAGGGCCTGCCCCGCTGCCGGTCCACCAGGAGCTGGGGCTCTTCTACGCCTACGAGGCCGAGCTGCTCGACGAGTGGCGCCTCGACGAATGGCTCGACCTCGTCGATGAGGGGTTCACGTACCTCGTCCCGGTGCCGCTGGTGACCGACCGGCATCCCCAGCTCGGCTACGACCCGTCCGCGCTGTTCATGGACGAGACCCGGGACTCGATCGACGAGAACTGGGCGGCCCGGCTGACCGATGAGAACATCGCAGTGTCCTGGGCCGATCGGCCCGCGGTCCGCACCCGCCGGTTCCTGTCAGGACTCCGGGTTCGATCGATGGACCGCCCCGACGACTATCTGGCCCGGCTGAACGTCCGGGTGGCGATGGTGCGTCACGGCACCCAGTCAGGGGACATGACCGGCGAGCGCTTCGACATCGTCCGCCGGACAGGCGACACGTTCTCGATCATGTCGCGCTTCGTAGTGCTCCTGGCCGCAGTCGTTGACGCGCCCCGCATCAGGACTATCGTCTGAAGAGGCCGAGCAACCGGCGAACGTAACCGCCCATACGGGCGAGGCCGTGGGCGGTGTTGCCGCGGCTTGGGCGGCCCGTGAGCGAAGCGAACAAGAGCGGGAGTGACAGTCTTGGCGGAGGTGAGCGAGATGCGGTTGCGCAGCGTCGGCTTCGGCGTGCGTGACGTTGAGGGCCAGGCCCGCTTCCTGCGCGACGTGTTCGGGCTGGTCCAGGAGGGCGGCGAGAACGGTTGCGTCCGGTTCTCGGCCCCCGGATCGATCGAGCCTGCCGTGACGACCTTGCGCCCGGCCCCGATGGATCGCGCCGATGCGGTGGCATTCGGGGTCGACAGCCGCGACCGGGTCGATCAGATGCACGACCACCTCGTCCGGTTGGAGGCGAACGTGGTCGGCGGCCCCGGCCCGAACCCCGACGGCGGCTACGGCTTCGAGGTGTTCGATCCTGAGGGCCACCTGCTGTCGGTCTCGGCCGGCACCGCGGTCCGGACCCCGCCAGGACATCAACGCGGGCAAGGCGTGCCGCTCGACCTGAGCCACGTCGTGTTCAACAGCAGCGACAACGCCGCGCTCTCAGGCTGGTACTGCGCCGCGCTCGGCTTCCGGGTCACCGACTGGCTCGAGGACAAGCTCGTGTTCATGACCACCAGCCGCTACCACCATCAGATCGCGCTGGCCGCCACGCCCCAGCCGGGCCTCAACCATGTGGCCTACGAGTGCGCCGACATCGACGACTTCATGCGGGCGACCGGTCGGGCCATGCGGCTCGGGCATCGAGTCCTCTGGGGCCCGGGCCGCCACGGACCCGGCGACAACGCCTTCGCGTATTTCCAATCACCGGCCGGCTTCGTCTGCGAGTTCACCACCGAACTGATGGTCGCCGACAGCCCGGACTGGGTTGTGCGCACCTGGGAGGCCGTGCCCGAGCAGTCGGATCTGTGGGGCACCTCCAATCCCCGGCCCGCCGCCTTCGGCGCATCCGGCGACCCCGGCCTCGGAATCCTCCCCGGCAGCCCCGAGGAAGCCGAAGCAAACGGCCGGTGAGTTCCTCGTATGCGCGAATCCGTGCCTGGCGCCCATAGCGGTCTGCTTGAACAGCGTGGAAGAGTGGGCTCTGGACAGGGGGCTCTGGCTTTGGAGGCTCTGCCTCAGCGGACACGCAACGGTTCCGACGGGATGAGCAGCGGCTCGCCAGTCCGCCAACGTCCTTCTCGCGGTTTCAATTCGGCGTAGGCGCGCTCGATCCGAGCCGCGGCGTCCTCGCGTGCCTTTCGGGCGCGGGCAATGCGGTCCTGGAGAGTTTCGTCGTCCTTGCGGTCCTCGGGGAGAAACGGAGGTTCGTATGTCATGCGTTTGCCTCCTTGGGGTCGGCTGGCACCTTGCCCCACTCAGGGTACAAGGTCTGTGCGACAGGCCGGAGACCGCCAGGCAAGCCGCCGTTGCGCTATCGGGCCACGGGATCCTTTGTCGGCGTGTCGTAGCGCTGCTGAGTAGCTTGGCTCGTGATGCCGAGAACCTCGGCGATGCGTTCCCACGAAGTCCCATCGTCGCGGGCCGCCATGACCGCCTCCACAAGCTGCGCGCCGGTCACCGCGGCCTGCTGCTCGGTGGCTCTGGCCGCCGCCTTGGCGGCGGTCTCCAAGTAAATCTCCGCGGCGGGGATCCCTTCGGCCCGCTCCCAGTCGAAGTCCTCGCACCAGTTCGCGGCCTCGTCCCAGTCCCCGCTCGCCTCCGCTTGGGCGATGATCTGGCGAATATCGCTTGACATGCCGCTCACCTGAGGTACTTGGCCCGTGCCGGCATCGCATGGATGATCGTAGTGCGCTCGGCCCGCGGCACTGCTCCTATCACTAGCAGGCGACCGTTGCGGTCGGCTCCGACGAGCATCGATCTTTTCGCGGCGGCTGTGCCGGGAGCGCGAGATCGTTGCGACGTGCTCAGCCCGCGTGACGGCGGCAGAGGGTGTGTAGGCGCTCCGGGGTCAGGGGCAGCGAGGTGGCCGCGCCCGGGCGGCCGAGGGCGTCGTCGACCGCGGCCGCGATGACCGCGCCGCAGGCGTTGGTGCCGCCCTCCCCGGCACCTTTGACGCCCAGCGGGTTCAGGGGGCTGGGGGCATCCTCGGACAGCAGGATCTCCAACTCCGGCATCTCGGCCGCGGTGGGCATCAGGTAGTCCATGAACGACGTCGCCTGGGGCTGGCCGATGTCGTCGTAGCTGAAGTCCTCGAAGAGCGCTCCGCCGAAGCCCTGGGCCGCGCCGCCGACGATCTGGCCCTCCACCAGCATCGGGTTGATGGCCCGTCCGATGTCGTAGGCGATCACGTACCGCTCGATCTCCACGCTGCCGGTGTCGGGATCGAGCGCCACCACGCCGGCGTGCAGGCCGTACGGGTAGTTCATGTGGCTGGTGGTGTACCACTCCTCGGTCACCAGCCCCGGCCGGCTATGCACGTACGGCGACGCCGGGCCGAGAGCCGACGCGATGGCGCCCAGCGACACGGCCTGGGCAGGCGAGCCGACCACTCTCACGGCGCCATCGACCAGCTCCAGGTCGTCGGGGCTGGCCTCGAGCATCTCCGCGGCGACCTCGATGGCCCGCCGGCGCAGGGCGACGCTGGCGGTGTGGGTGGCGGTTCCTGCCATCACGGTGGCCCTGCTGGCGAAGGCGCCCATCCCGTAGGACATCTGATCGGTCTGACCGTGGATCACAGAGACCCGGTCGAGGCCCACAGCCAGGGTCTCCGCACAGATCTGGGCCATCACCGTCTCGAAGCCCTGGCCGACCGAAGCCTCTCCGGTGGTCACGGTCACGCAGCCCTCGGGATCGACCTCGACCCGGCTCCCGGCGAAGGGCCCCAGGCCGGACTTCTCCACGAAGAATCCCAACCCCAGACCCACCAGCTCCCCGGCCGCCCGACGCTCGGCCAGCGATGCCGTGAGTGCCCCGTAGTCGATGTGGTCCATGACCCGGTCGAGCATCATCTCGTACTGCCCGGAGTCGTAGACGACCGGCGTTCCGAGCGCGCCGATGCCGCGCTCGAACGGCATCTCGGTGGATCCGATCAGGTTGCGGCGCCGTACCTCGGCCCGGTCGACCCCCAACCCGGCTGCCACCGCGTCGAGGGTCCGCTCCCTCACGAAGGTGCTCTCGTAGCGTCCCGGCGCCCGGTACGTGCCTGCCGGGGTCTTGTTCGACAGCCGCACCCGGCCGGTCACGCGGTAGTTCGGGATCCGGTACGGGCCCGGCAGCATGGCCGCGGCCAGGGTCGCCACCGTCGCTCCGTGGGTGCGCACGTAGGCGCCCTGATCGCTGACGAACTCCACCTCCAGGCCCTCGACCACTCCCGAGGCGCCGGTGGCCACCCGCACGCGGTAGTGCTGGTCGCGCGAGTGGTTGGCCGCCACCAGATGCTCCTGGCGGTCCTCGATCCACTTCACCGGCCGGCCCAGCCGGAGCGCGGCCAGCGCCACCAGGACATCCTCGGGATACAGCTCGCCGCGCACGCCGAACCCGCCCCCGACATGGGCTTCGCGCAGCACGACCCGCGACGGCGGCAGGCCGAGCATCTTGGCCAGGGCGTCACGGTTCTGGAACGGGACCTTGGCCGCCCCCAGGAACTCGAGCGTCTGAGTGGTGCGGTGGTGCACTGCCAGCGCACCCCGGCATTCGAGGGGCACGCCGGTGTGGCGCCCCACGCTGAAGCCGGCTGTGAACACGTGCTCGGCCCGGTCGAAGGCGGCGTCGACGTCGCCGGTCTGCTCGGTGAACAGGTACGCCTCGGTGTCGAGCCGGCCGTCGAAGTCGCCCAGCGGACCGCACGGGTCGAGCAGCGGCGGCAGCTCGGACACCTCCACCACCACCACCTCGGCGGCGTCCTCAGCCACGTAGGGGTCGGTCGCGAACACGGCCGCTACCGGCTCGCCGACGTAGCGCACCCGGTCCTGGGCCAGGATCGGCTGCCGGTAGGGAACCATCTGGTCGGCGCCCACCTGCCTGAAGTCGATGGGAGGCACACCGGCCACCTCGGCGTCCGTCCAGACCGCGGCCACGCCGGGCACGGCCAGAGCCTCAGCGGCGTCGACGGACTCGATCACGCCGTGGGCTGCGTGGGACCGCACGATCCTCATGTGGAGCTGGTGGGGCAGGTCGATGTCGGCGACGAAGCGGCCCTCGCCCCGCAGCAGGGGCCGGTCCTCGAGGCGGAGAACCGACTCGCCGATCACGGCAGTCCCGTCGCCTGATCCGCCTGAGCCTCGATCACGGTCGCATCTGGTCGCGGGCGGCGTGCACCGAGGTGATGATGTTCTGGTATCCGGTGCAGCGGCAGAGGTTCGACGCCAGCACCTCGCGCAGCTCCTCGTCGCCGATCTCGGGGCGGGACTCCAGCACGGCCGTGGCCAGCATCAGGAACCCCGGGGTGCAGAATCCGCACTGCAGGCCGTGATGCTCCCAGAAGGCCTGCTGGAGCGGATGCAGGCGGTCACCGTCGGCGAGCCCCTCGACGGTGCGTATCGCGACGCCCGAGCACTGCACCGCGAACATCAGGCAGGACCGCACCGGCTCATCGTCGACCAGGACGGTGCAAGCGCCGCACACGCCGTGCTCGCAGCCGAGATGGGTCCCGGTCAGACCGCAGTCCTCGCGCAGCGTGTCGGCCAGGGTCTTGCGGGGTTCGACCGCGGCCTCGTAGGTCTCGCCGTTCACGGTCAGGGTCAGCTCCACCCGCCCGGTGCTCATGTTCGCCCTCCTGTGTCGGCCGGTTCCGCCTCCCGGATCAGCTCGCGCAGGCGCGACGGCGTGGCCGGCATCTCGTTGACCTCGATCCCCAGCGGCGCGAGGGCGTCCGATATGGCGTTCAGCACCGCCGCCGGGGCGCCGATGGCGCCGCCCTCGCCCACGCCCTTGGCCCCGGTGATCGAGGCGTCGGTGATGGTCTGCATGTGGGTGACCTCGATATCGGGTACCTCGCAGGCCGTCGGGGGCAGGAAGTCCATGAGCGAGGCGGTCAGCAGGTTGCCGTCGTCGTCGGTCACCAGCTCCTCGTAGAGGGCGTTGGCGATCCCCTGGGCGACGCCGCCATGGATCTGCCCCTCGACGATCATGGGGTTGACCTCCAGACCGGCGTCGGCGATCACGACGAAACGCTCGATCCGCACATGTCCGGTGTCGGGGTCCACCTCGACCACGGCGGCGTGACACGCGTTCGAGAAGGTGCCGGCCGGGTCGTAAGTGGCTGAGACGGCCAGGCCGGGCTCCATGGGCGCCGGCAGGAGGTGGCTGCTGTGATGGGCGATGCGGGCGATCTCCGGCAGAGCGACGCCGATGCTCGTTCCGGCCACGACCGCGGACCCGTGCTCCAGCCGGATGTCTTCGGGGCTGGCCTCCAGACGGTGGGCTGCGATCTCCTTGAGCCGGGCCGCGAGGCGCTCGGCGGCCAGCTTGGCGGCCCCGCCGGCGATGACCATCGACCGGCTGGCGAAGGTCCCCCACCCGTAGGGGGTGGCGTCGGTGTCGCCGTGGACGACGGACACCTTCCGGGGCTCGACCCCCAACTCGTCGGCCAGCAGCTGGGACAGAGCGGTGGCGAGCCCCTGGCCGTGGGGGGACGCGCCGATGCGGGCGGTCACGTCGCCGGACGGGTTCATCTCCAGCTGCACCGTCTCGTAGCCGGGGGTGATCTCCATCGCCCGGGCCGCGAAGGCGGGCGTGCCGTAGCCGGTGCGCTCGCCGAACACCGAGAACCCGACCCCCAGGTAGCGGCCCTCGGCCAGGGCCCGCTGCTGGCGGCGGCGGAACCCCGCGACGTCCAGGGCGTCGACCGCCGCGTCGAGCGTCTCGACGTAGGAGCCCGGATCGACCGGGAGCCCCGTCGGCATCGAGTACGGGAACTCGCTCACCAGGTTGGCCCGGCGGACCTCCACCGGGTCGAGGCCGAGCCCGCGGGCGGCGGTGTCCATCAGCCGCTCCATGGCGAGGGTCAGCACCGGGCGGGAGACGCCGCGGTAGGGGGCGATCGGGCACATGTTGGTCGTCACCGCCCGGGAGCGCACCCGGTACTGCGACAGCCGGTACGGCCCCGGGAGCTCGGCGAGGGCCATGAGCGGCTCGACCCCGAACGTGACCGGATAGTTGCTGTACGCCCCGATGTTGCACACGATGTCGGCGTCGAGGCCCAGCAGCAGCCCGCCCCGCGTGAAGGCTCCCCGCACCTGGTAGGTGTGGTCGCGGCTGTGCCATGAGGCCAGCAGGTTCTCGGACCGGTCCTCGATCCACGCGATGGTGGCCCCGAGCAGCCGCGCCGCTGCGACCAGGGCCACATACTCGCGGGGCACGCACATCTTCTGCCCGAACGCGCCTCCCACTTCGGGGGTCACGACCCGGAGCTCGGCCTCGCCGATGCCCAGGATGTCGGCCAGCGCGGTGCGCAGCATGTGGGGCATCTGGTTGGCGGCCGTCAGCGTCGTGCGGCCCGTGCCGGCGTCGTGGGCCGCCAGCGCCCCCCGGGCCTCGATGGGCAGCGCGTTCTGCCGGTGGGCCCGGATGTCGAGGGCCACGATCTCGTCGGCCGACTCGAACGCGGCGTCCACCCCTTCGGTTCCGAAGCGGGCGTCGAGCACCACGTTGTTCCCCATCGGCATGTCGAGGCCGGCGTGGACCGTCGGCGCGGCCGGGTCGGTGGCTGCGGCCGCGTCCAGCACCGGTCGGGTGGCGTCGATGTCGACGATCACCTGCTCGGCCAGATCCTCGGCTTCGGCTCGCGAGCCGGCCACGACCAGGGCCACCGGCTCACCGGGATGGCGCACCGCGTCCGATGCCAGCACGGGCGTCTCCAGCGCCACGAAGTCCGGCCGGTCGAGCCGGGCGCACATGGTTCGGATCCCTCCGAAGCTCTCCGCGGTGAGCACCGGTGCGCCCGGCGGCGCCTCGATCGAGCGGATCTCACCGGCGGGGACCGGGCTGCGCACGAAGGCGGCGTGAAGCGCGCCGCGATGCTGGTCGGCGACATCGGCCACGAACCGTCCGAGCCCCCGGACGAGAGCCGGATCCTCGAAGCGGCGCAGCGACCGGCCGGTCCACCTCACGCCGGCCTCCATGGGCTCAGGATCCTCACGCCAGAGCCTGGTCCAGCGCCCGGGTCACCATGGCCCGCACCAGGTCCCGCCGGTAGTCGGCCGAACCGTGGATGTCGCCGGTGGGGTCGACCTCTTCGGCGGCCGCGGCCGCGGCGGCCGCCACCGTCTCCGCGGTCGCGGGGCGGCCGTTGAGGGCAGCCTCCGCGTTGGACGCCCGCACCGGCCCCCCGGCCACTCCGCCCAGCGCGATGCGGGCTCCGGCGATCGAGTCGCCGTCGCGCTCCACCGCGGTGACCGCCAGCACGATGGCGAAGTCGCCCCAGCGGCGGGCGAACTCGGCCATGCCGACACCGCAGGAATCGCCCAGCCTGGGCAGCCGCACGCCTACCAGCAGCTCGTCGGGCTCGAGGCAGGTCGTGAAGGCCATCTGTTCGAAGAAGTCGCCGGCGCCCACGGTGCGGGCACCGCTCGCGCTGCGGCAATGGAGTTCGGCGTCGAGGGCGCAGGCCAGGGCGCACCACTCGGCAGCCGGGTCGGCGTGGGCCAGGCTCCCGCCGAAGGTGCCGCGGACCCGGATCGGGTAGTGGCCGACCCACCGTCCCGTCGAGGCGAACAGCGAGCCCAGCGGCCCCCCGATCGTGTTGTGCTCCAGGTCCAGGTGGCGCACCCGGGCGCCGATGGTCACGCTGCTGGGGTCGGTCGCCTCGATGCGGTCGAGGTCGGGGACATGGGCGATGTCGACCAGCACCGCGGGCCGGGCCAGCCGGAAGTTCATGGCGGGCACGAGGCTCTGGCCGCCGGCGAGGACCTTGGCCTCGTCCTGGTGCTCGTGCAGCAGCGCCAAGACCTCCTCCAGCGTCCGTGGCGCGTGGTACTCGAAGGCGGCGGGCTTCACGGCGTCACCGGGCCAGCGCCGGATTCTGGGAGGTCGATGCGGTGCTCACCGAGCGGCAACCCTATGCTCGCCCCGGCTTCGCGGGCGCATCGAGCGTGATCGCAGATCGGCTCGGGCCGGAGCGAAGCCAAGAACCCCAAGAAAGACCCCACACAGGAGGCGCCGTGCCCCGCAAAGAGGAGATCCGAGTCGACCACCTCAACCCGCCCATCAGCCACTACACCGATGCGACCCGGTTCGGCGACCTGCTCTTCATCTCGGGGTGCGGTCCGCTCGACTCCGAGGGGAACCTCGTCGGCGGCGACGACGTCGCGGCGCAGGCTCGGGCGACGTTGGAGAACATCGGGGCGATCCTCGACGCGGCCGGCGCCACCTTCGCCGACGTGCTCAAGGTCATCGTCTACCTCACCGACATCGGTGACCGGGCCGCCATCAATCCGGTGCGCCAGGAGTTCTTCGGCGATGAACGGCCGTGCAGCACCCTGATCGGCATCAACGAGCTGGTGGTTCCCGGCATGAAGGTCGAGATCGAGGCCATAGCCGGCATCCCGAGCTGATCGGCGCGCCGGCGGGCGCGCCGTGGCGGGATCAGTCGAATCCGAGCAGGCGCAGCAGGTTCCGGTCGGGCGGGCAGGGGCCGCCGATGCTCACGATGCGCTCGTCCCGGTCGGCCATGACTGCGTGCTCCACACCGGCGGGCACGTGTATGACCTGGCCGGCCTCGAACTCGAGCCTGGCGTCGTTGGTGAGGTCGCTCACGGTGCCCCGGCCCTCGAGGCAGAAGATCGTGTCCTCGGACTCGTCGTGGGTGTGGGGGACGTTCTCCTCGCCCGGTTCGAGCACGACGTAGTTCATGTTGGCCACCTCGGCGCCGACGCCCGGCCAGACCACGAACCGGGCGTCGCTGGAGATCATGGGCGCCTTCAGGGAGGGCGTGTCCCGGTGGAACACTCGGATTGCCATGGTCAGTCCTCCAGGTGCTCGTACAGGGCTGGATCGGGAGGGCAGGGCCCGCCGATCAGCAGGGCGCCGGCCGGGCCGGCGTCGATCCGGTAGGTCGTGCCCGCGTCGATGTGGAGCATCGCGCCGACGCCGATCTCGAAGCTCTCGCCGCCGTCGGGGTCGACGGCTGTCGCCGATCCCTCGCACAGGTGGTAGACGGCGTCGGACGGGTGGCTGAGGGGCTTGGTCCTTCCATCGCCGTCCAGTTGGACCAGGTGCATGGATCGGTGCAGGGCTCCGACCCCCGGCCAGACGACCGCGACGGCTCGTCCGCCGTTCTCGACGATGGGCAGCTCGGGACAGGCCTCACCGCTGTCCAGGACTCGCACGACATCCACGGCCGGCAACTCTAGCGGCGGGCTACTCGATCCTCAGAGCCCGGGTCGGGCAGGCCTCCACCGCCATCTCGGCGTCCTCTTCGAGGTCCGGGCCGGGCTCCTCGACGAGGATGTGGCACACCATGTCGTCTCGCACCTCGAAGATCTCCGGGGCGATCATCTCGCAGTTCGCGCTGCCGATGCACTTGTCCGCTTCGAGCACGATCCTCATCCGCTGTCACCTCTGCCTTCGACATCTCGGGCGACGAACCGCACGGCCAGGACAGCCGCCGCCACCACCGCCTCGACCCCGTCGCCCGCGAGGCACCCCCTACAAGAACTCTGAGCATAGAGTGATGCAATCGTACGGCGAGACGCAACCGAACATCGCCGGTCAGGCGCAACACTGCGGGATGGTTCGAGGGCTACGGCGACACCCTGCGCGGCGACGGGCACAACGACCAACTCCACGGCGGCACCGGCGACGACACCGCGCGCGGCGGAGACGGAACTGACCGCGTCTACGGCGGCTCAGGCAACGACACCCTCCACGGCGGAGACGGAACCGACTACCTCAACGCAGGACCAGACACCGACACCTGCACCCAAGGCGAAACCACCACCCAATGCGAGAACCACAGCGACAAGAGATGACCGTCCTGCGTGACGGCTCGACTGTGCACGCTGCGAGTTGGGCACGACGGCTCACAGCCAAACTCATCGACCTGACCATCACAGCCGCCATCGCGTTCGCCGCCTACGTCATGGCCGCTCTGCTGTACCATGGGTATTCACGCGAGGTGGGCTTCTTCAACTACCATCCGGTAACCGACCAGGAGGCATACGTCTCCTTTACGCCTTTCCTCGGCGTGCTGCTGTTTGAGGCTGCGACGGTCACAACGACGGCCTGGAGAGGCACCACGCCGGGCAAGAAGCTCCTCGGAATCAAGGTCGTCGCCCACAGCGACTCGCTCCGCCCAGGGGCAACAAGAGCGATCATCCGCTGGACCCTGCCGCTGATCTCGACAGTGCCGCTGATAGACGCGTTCATCCGCGACATCCCCGAACTCTCCAACGACTGGCAAGCGCCCGCGCTGGCAGGGCGCCTGTGGTGGATATGGATCACACTGGGATGCTGGCTGCTCGCCCACGCGCCGGCGCTGTGGGACCTCCAGCGCCGCAGCTGGATCGACAAAGCCGCCGACACCATCGTCATCAACGCACGACGATGAGCCTTGTGCGCAGAGCCTTCCATGTCATCGACGCCGAGACCGGCAACCACACGACACTAGGCGGCACCGGGGTTGACTGGACCTACCCCGGAGCGATCGACGACACCCTGCGCGGCGACGGGCACAACGACCAACTCCACGGCGGCACCGGCAACGACATCCTCCGCGGCCGTGACGGAACCGACTGCGTCTACGGCGGCGAAGGTGACGACACCCTCTACGGAGGAGACGGAACCGACCACCTAGACGGCGGCTCAGGCGACGACTCGTGCACCCGAGGCGAGACGACCGCGCGATGCGAGACCGGGAGCCGCCGGCGGTGAGCGAGCACGACGAGTGGCAGCCCGCCGGCGCGAGGAGGCGCGCCGCGGCGCGGGCCATGGACGCGGCCGTGACAGCCGTGTTGGCCTTGGTGGTGATGATGGTTGCCGGTTTCGCCGCGGCGCTGGTGACTCTGTCGATGCACGGCTTCAGCGGCAGCGACAATGAGACGCTCTATGTGTGGTTGATTCTGTTCTCGCTGCTGGCGTTGGTTCCGCTGGCCCGCCCCGAGGTCGCTGCTACGGCTCGGCGGGGCCAGACCCCCGGCAAGAGAACCATGGGTCTGCGGGTCGTGGTGTGGGATGAGGAAACGGCTGCGCCGGCGGGCGGCGGCGAGGGTGTCGGCGCTCGGCGCAGCGTCGAGCGCTGGGCGATCCCGCATCTCGCTGGGGTGGTTGTCGGGGTGTTGGCGGGGGTGGTGTCGGGCCCCGGGTTCGGGAGTTGGGCCGTGTTGGTGGGCGCCGATGCGGCGCTGGCGGCGTGGATGCTGGTGTACGCGTCGTCGCTGTGGGACCCCTACGGGCGGGGCTGGCATGACAAGGCGGCGGGAACCGTCGTCGTCACAGACGCGCCGGCGGCGCCGGCCGAGTCCGGCGACGCGGACCGGTCCACACCCGGTGACGGCCCGCCGCAGGCTGGGCGCGCTCGGGGCGCGTCGAGTCCTGCGGCTGCTGTGCAGCGCGACGAGCCGTCTGCTGTGTCGGTGCCCGGCGGCGAGGAGTCCACGGCGATCGCAAGGACGCGCGGCGACAAGCGGCAGACAGCGGCCGGGGGCCGTGTCGTGTTGATCGTGGCTGCGGTGTTGGCTGCTGCTGTGGCAGCCGGGGGCGCCGGGGTCGTCGGCTATGTGGCCGTCGATGCCCTTGTGGACAGTTTCGAAATCGACAAGTTCGACGAGAGCGTCCGCCAGAGCGAGGACTTCGGGCAGGTCGTCGGACCCGACGGCGACGCATGCTGGCCCGACCAAGAATACGAGCGCAACGGTCCGGTGATCTGTGACTTGGAGTCGATCGGGGGGCTGCACTGGGACACCGGCGATGTGTCGATCGCGGGGACGCGCGGCCGCAGAATCTACGTGGGCTCGGGATACATGTGCCTCCTCGCCAGACTCGGCGTGCCCTGGTGCTGGGAGTGGAGCACCGACGTGCAGCCTCCGCGGCCAGCAAGAGTCCCGCAGGGCGACGAGTTCACGTCGGATTTCATGACAGGCGACGGGTTCGTTTGCGGGCAGACCCGCGACCCCTT
>JAPOQG010000220.1 GCA_026710865.1 Acidimicrobiaceae bacterium | reverse complement strand
TAGTTGACCTCGACGCCGCCGTCGAGCGACACCCTCTCCTGGATGTCACAGAATCCGCTCTCGGCCAGCACGACCCAGGCCAACTCCTGGGCCTTGCGCCCCTGCCGCACCGCCCGAGCCTGAAAGTTGTCATCAGCCAAGTCCGGATCAGTGGGTTCGGTCGGCAGGTGTTCGCCGTTGGGCTGGGGCGGGGAGAGCCCGGCGGGAGGATCGAACAGCCGCGACTGGCGGCCGTTGGCTCCCGCCACCTCCCTCAACTTCCGCCGCTCGGTGTCCGAGCGACGTGTGAGCTGCTCGGGTTCGGATGATGTGCGCTCCTCAGCGAGGGCGACATGACCAGCGTCCGTGTCTGGTTGGCGGGCGCCTCTGCCGCGGCGCGGCGTCGAGGATGGGCCCGACAGAGTCACGGGCCTGAACCTACATCGCCCATGCGACACGGTGGCGGAGGCCCGCGGGGATCGCGCCTAGGGGAGTCGGCCGGTCTCCAACAGCTTCCGGAATGCGGCCTCGTCGATCACGGGGACACCGGAGGACTCGGCCTTGCGCACCTTGGAGGCACCGGGGTCCGCGCCCACCACCAGAGCGGTGGTGCGACCCGACACCGAGCCCGGCGACGACCCGCCCCTGGCCACGACGGCCTGCTTGGCCCCGTCGCGGCTGAAGCCCTCCAGCGTGCCGCTGACCACCACCGACATGCCGGCCAGAGTCTGGGCCAGGGCCTCGCCGGCCTCCGCGCCGCCGGGCTCGTCGACCTCCATGCGCAGCCCGGCCGCCCGCAGCCCCTCGATGAGCTCGCAGTTGTGCGCGTCGTCGAACCAGGCCCGCACCGACTTCGCGATGATCGGTCCGAACCCCTCGACCTCGGCCAGGGCCTCCTCATCGGCGGTCAGGATGGCGTCGACGTCGCCGAACGCGGCGGCCAATACCCGAGCGTTGACCTGGCCGATCTCGGGGATGCTCAGCGCGAACAGCAGACGCGACAGGGGCTGCTGCTTGCTGGCCTCGATGGAACGGCGCAGGTTGTTCACCGAGACCTTACCGAAGCCCTCCATCTGCTCGATGCGTTCGAAGTCGAGCGAGTACAGCCCGACCACGTCGCCCAGCAGCCCCTCGCCGACGAACCGGTCGATGTTGCGCTCGCCGAGGAACTCGATGTCCATCGCGGCCCGGCCGACGAAGTGCTCGATGCGGCCCCGGATCTGGCGGCGGCACTGGTAGTTGACGCACTGCGTGGCCGACATGCCCTCGGCCCGCTGCAGCGGCTGCTCGCACACCGGACAGTCCCGCGGGAACACCCACGGCTCGGAGCCGGCCGGCCGCTCGGACAGCACCGGCCCGACCACCTCGGGGATCACCTCACCGGCCCGCCGCACGATCACGGTGTCGCCGGGCCGGACATCCTTGGCCGTCACCTGGTCCTCGTTGTGCAGCGTGGCCGTCGCCACCGTCACCCCGCCGACGAACACGGACTCCAGCCGGGCGAACGGGGTGGCCTGCCCGGACGGGCCGATCGACACCTCGATGTCGAGCAGCCTGGTGGTGCGCTCCTCGGGAGGGAACTTGTAGGCGATCGCCCAGCGGGGCGCCTTGGCGTCCACTCCCAGGCTGGCCTGAAGTCCGAGATCGTCGACCTTCACCACCAGGCCGTCGAACTCGTAGTCGAAGTCGTGGCGGCGGCGCTCGAAGTCGGTGACGTGGGCCTCCACCGCGGCCAGATCCTCCAAGCACACCGAGTGCTCGTTGACGGGCTGGCCCAGCGACGCCAGCCATTGGAGCGTCTGTGTGTGGGAACCGAAGGCCGGGGCGCCCTCGGCATAGCCGAGCTGGTAGCACCAGAACGACAGGCCCCGCTCGGCCGTCACCCTGGCGTCCTTCTGGCGCAGGGAGCCCGCCGCCGCGTTGCGGGGGTTCACATAGGCCTTCTCGCCCCGCTCGGCCTGGCGGTGGTTGAGCGCCTCGAAGGTGGACAGGCGCAGGATCACCTCGCCCCGCACCTCCAGCACGGCCGGGATCGGCTCGTTCTCGTCCGGCGCCTTCAGACGGATCGGAACGTCGGCGATGGTGCGCACCGCGTGGGTGACGTCCTCGCCGGTGCGGCCGTCGCCCCGGGTGGCTGCTCGCACGAGCACGCCGTCCTCGTAACGAATCGAGATGGCCAGCCCGTCGAACTTCAACTCCACCGCGTAGGCGCCCACGGCCGCAGCCGCGGTGTCGACGGCCTGCACATCCTCCGACGCGAACAGCGGCTCAGCGCGGGCGCTGGAGGCCACACCGGCCAGCTTCGCGTCGTCGACAGGTTGCGCTTCCTCGGTCGCCAACTCCCCGTCGGCGCCGGGCGTTGCCGCCGCGGTGGCGGCCAAGGCTCGACGCACCCGCTCGTTCCAGGCCCGCAACTCGCCCAAGTCGAGAGCGTTGTGCAACGACATCATCGGGGGCTCGTGGTTCACCGGCGCGAAGGCGGTGTCGGGCGGGGCGCCCACCCGCTGGGTGGGTGAACCGGAGTGGACCAGTTCGGGATGCCGGTCCTCCAGTGCCCTCAGCTCAGCCAGCAACGCGTCGAAGTCACCGTCAGGGATCTCCGGCTTGCCGGCGTAGTACCGCGCCGAGTGATGGTTGAGCGACGCCTGCAGCTCCCGGACCCGGGCCGCAGATCCGACCGGCACCGAACGGTCCGAGTCGTCGGGTCCGACGCCGTCTGCGGCGGAGGCACGCACAGAGACTCTCGACGCGTCCGGCCCGCCGTCCTCGACGGCTGGGGCTGCCTCGGGCGTGTCGGTAGGCGTGTCGGTGTCGGCCATTTTCGGGAGACTACATCTCCGCAGTGACAGGCCTGCGGCCTCCACAGCATCCGTCCAGTGCCATACTTCGGCCGTGCGAGGCGACACGCGGCAGGCCGAGAGGACCCGGGCCAGGATCGCGTCGGCGTTGCGCGCCGGCGCGGGGGCAGTCTGGCTGGTTGTCGGTGTGTGCGCCCTGATCGGTGACCTGGTCCATCCCGTGCTGCGCCCCGACGGCGGCGCAGCCCACACGACGGTGATCGTGGTGATGTGGCTCGCCTACGTCCTGGTGCTGGCGGCGATCGTGCTGCCGGGGCCTCGGGCGCTGACCGTGGTCCGCATCGGGGTGCCCGCCGGGGCCCTGTTGGTGGCGCTCGCTCCGTCGTACGAACCCGCCGTCGTCGTCGGGCTCGCCGCAGGGCTGCTCGGCGCGGTCGTGGTGGTGCAGCCGGCCTACGCGGAGGCCCAGGTGGACGCGTCCAGCTACGGCGACGAGCGCCGCTTCCTGCTGCGCCCGCCCGCACCCGTGATCGGCGCGCTGGTGGCTCCCCTGTGGGGGATCTCGGTGGCCGGCGTGGCAGCCGGGCCCGTGCTGTTGGCCGACCAGGGCTGGGCGGCGGGGATAGCGGCTGCCTCGGTCGGGCTGCCCGCGGCCGCGTTGGCGGCGCACTCCCTGTTCCGGTTGGCCCTGCGATGGCTGGTCTTCGTGCCCAACGGGCTGGTGGTTCACGACCATCTGGCGGTGGCCGAGCCTCTGCCCCTGGGCCGTCGAAGCGTCGCCTCGATCGGCCCGGCGCGCGCCGACACCGCTGCGACCGACCTCACCGCCCACGCATTCGGCATGGCTCTGGAGCTGCGCCTCGCCGAGCCCGTGAAGGCCGGCGTGAGGATCGGCCGCAATCACAGCGAGGAGCGGTCGCTCACCGCTCTCCTGGTGTCCCCGAGCCGCCCCGCCGCGGCGCTGGCCACTGCCGAGCGCCGCGGCCTCGAGATCGCCTGAACCCTGTTGATGAAGTGATGATATGATGCAGAGATGCGGACAACGATCGACTTCCCACCCGATCTGCACGCCTTGGCGAGAGAACTGGCCCATCAGCAGAACAAGACGATGAGCCAGGTCATCGTCGAGTGCGTCCGGAAGGCGCTCGACATAGCTCCCAGCCGAGCGTCCCAGATCGACACGACCACCTCAGGATGGCCCATTGTCAGGCTTGGTCACCCCGTCACGGCAGAGGATGTGCGATCGCTGGAGGACGAGTGGTGAGGCCGGCGGGGGACGTGTGACCGCAGTCCTGGCCGACGGCAACGTCCTGATCGCGCTGACCGTCCCGGACCACATCCATCATCGGCAGGCTCAACGGTGGCTCCACGGCCACGACGACCGGCTCGCCACCTGCCCGATCACACAGGGAACGCTGCTGCGCTTCCTGCTGCGCAAGGGCATCGGGACAACCAGTGCGCTGGCTGCCCTGGACAGGATCGCGGCGCTGCCCCAGCACACCTTCTGGCCTGACGAGATCAGCTACACCCCCAGGGTGTTGGCCGGAGCCATCGGCCATCGCCAGGTCACCGACTCATACCTCGCCGCGCTGGCGGACCACTTCGGGGGCTCGCTCGTGACGCTCGACAAGGGTCTGGCCGCGCTGCACCCCGACACGGCCGTGCTGATACCGACCTGACCGCCCGAGAACCTAACCCGGGAGCCGGCGGACCGGGCGGGCGGCGGTGCCGCCGCCGACCACCAGATCGCCGGCGTAGGCGACGACGCTCTGGCCGGGGGCCACCGCCCGGCGGGGCTCGGCCCAACGCACCGCGGTGCCGTCGGCTTCGATGACGGCGGCATCCGCCGCGCCGTGAGCGGAGGTCTGGACGTGCACGGCTCCGTTCACTGGCCCGTTCGCCCAGCGCCAGTCCTCCAGGGGCGTGGCCGGGCAGTCGAGGGCGGCTCGGTCCCCCACGGTGACGGTCGCCGAACCGGCGTCCACGTCCAGCACGTAGCGGGGCGACCCGTCGCCTACCGCGCCGAGTCCCCGGCGCTGGCCGACTGTCACCAGCTCGAGCGCCTCGACGGTGCCGACCTGCTGGCCCGCGGTATCGACCACCCGCCCCGAGCGCATCGGGATCCGCTCGCCGAGGAACTTCCGCCGACCCGCCGACGCGGTGATGAAGCAGACGTCCTGGCTGTCGGGCTTGGACGCGGTCACCAGTCCCCGGGCCTCGGCCCGGCGGCGCACCTCGTCCTTGGCCATCTCCCCCACCGGCAGCAGCAGCCGGTCCAGCACCGGGGCGTCGAGCATGTGCAGCACGTAGGACTGGTCCTTGGCGGCGTCGACGCCACGGGCGATCCGGGGGCCGCCGGCCGTGTCGGCGATGCGGGCGTGGTGGCCGGTGGCCACAAGCTCGAACCCGAGCGCGTCGGCCCGGCGCAGCAGCCGGCGGAACTTGATGTGGCGGTTGCACTCCACACACGGATTCGGGGTGCGGCCCATGGCGTGGTCGGCCACGTACGGCTCCACGACGTGGCGCTCGAAGTCGTCGCCGAAATTGAAAACGTGGTGCTCGACGCCTAGCTGGTCGGCCACCCAGCGGGCATCGTCGACGTCGGACACCGAGCAGCAGCCGGTGTCGCTGGGACCGCCCCACAGCTTCATGGTGACCCCGGCCACGTCGTAGCCGGCCTCGATCAGGAGAGCCGCCGCCACCGAGGAGTCGACCCCGCCCGACATGGCCACCAGCACCCGCTGACGGCGGAGGCGTCGCGATGACCCGGTCACGTCAGCCTCCCCCGAAGCGGTCGAGTCGCTCGACCGACGCCGAGACGACCTCGACGGCCCGCTCAACGTCGGCGGCAACGCTGGTGTGCCCGAGCGACAGCCGCAGAGACCCCAGCGCGACCTCGCGGGGCACTCCCATGGCGGCCAGCACATGGGACGGGTCCTGGGCGCCGCTGGAACACGACGAGGCGGCCGAGGCCCGCACCCCGGCCGCGTCCATCAGGAACAGCAGTGCCTCGCTCTGCACCCCGGTGATGCACACGTTGGCGATGCCGGCCGCGATGTGGCTGCGGTCGCCGTCGGTGCGGGCCGCCGTTACCTCCACGCGGTCGCCGAGCCGGTCCGTCAGGCCGTCGATCAGCGCGTCCCGCAGGACGCTGAGCCGCTCGACGCTGCCGTCGCGCTGCTCGGAGGTCTCGGCCAGCGCGGCCGCGAACGACACCGCTCCGGCCACATCGGGCGTTCCGGCCCGCCGGCCCCGCTCCTGACCGCCCCCGACGATCAGCGGGTCGAGCTCCACGCCGTCGCGCACCACCAGCACCCCGGTCCCCACCGGCGAGCCCACCTTGTGCCCGGTGACCGACACGAGGTCGTAGCCGGCGGTCTCGGAGGCCACATCGATCCAGTTCACGGCCTGGACGGCGTCGGTGTGCAGCAGCGCCCCCGGAGCGAGGCCGCGCACCACCCGGGCCACCTCGGGCAAGGGCGTGATCGAGCCGGTCTCGTTGTTGACCGCGATCACCGAGACCACCGCGACGCCGCCGTTGCGGGCACCCAGCACGTCGGCCAGGGCCTCCAGGTCGATGATGCCCCGCCCGTCCACGCCCACGAAGACTCCCCCGGCGCGCTCGACCGGGTCGTGCACCGCGTGGTGCTCGGCCTCGGTGGTCACGGCCGCCGCCCCGCAGCCCCGGAGCCCGAGAGCGCCCCGCACGGCCATGTTGTCGGCCTCGCTGCCTCCCGAGGTGAACACGATCTCGCCGGGGTCGGCACCGAGGGCGGACGCCACCCGGCTGCGAGCCTCGTCCAGCGCTCGGCGAGCCTCCCTGGCGGCCCGATGGGATCCGGTCGGGTTG
>JAPOQG010000288.1 GCA_026710865.1 Acidimicrobiaceae bacterium | reverse complement strand
GGCCGCCGCAGACGCGCCCCTCGACGGCAACGAGGTCGCCGCGTTGCAGGCCGCGCTGCTCCAGGTCGGCTACAGCCCGGGCCCGATCGACGGGATCATGGGCGAGCTGACCCGGGCAGCCATCGAGGAGGCCAAGCAGGATCTGGGACTGGTCGAGGCGTCCGACCGCAGACTCCTCGAGACCCTCGAGCCTGCCGTCGAGACCCTCGAGACTTCACCGGACTCCGGCGAGCCGGACTCCTGACATGCCACGGCAGACCGGCTCGCCGGTCAAGGCTCCACCCTCCCCACCGGACTGCTCAACCGTCTTCCGGCCCACCTTCGACCTGAACTTGAAGGTGACGTTGATGTGGGTGAAGACGTCGCAGGTCCGCGACGGCGTTCGATGGTGGGCCACCGAGACGCCCGAGGGGTCGGCGTCGCTGGCCTTCCGGCCCCTCGGCGGCGAGGTGATCGCCGACGCCTGGGGACCGGGCGCCGCCTGGGCTGTCGGGCAGCTGCCGGCCCTGCTCGGCAACGACGACGACCCCGGCGACTTCCAGCCCCGCGACTCGGTGGTGCGCGGCCTGGTGTCTGGGCTGGGCGTGCCGCGGATGGGGGCCACCGGCCGCTGGTACGAGGCGATGGCCACCGCCGCCATCTACCAGAGGGTGGTCAGCGCGGACGCTCGGACCGCGGTGACCCGCATGGGAAGGCTGCACGGCGGCGACGTCCCCGGTGGGGGGCCGCTGCCGCTGTTCCCCCGTCCCGAGGCGGTGCTGCGGGTACCGGATCACGGGTTCCACCGCGCCGGCGTCGACCGGGCCCGCAGCCGGGTGATCCGGGTCGCGGCCAAGCACGCCCCGCGCCTCGAGGCCCTACAGGAGCGGCCCGCGTCCGCTGCACGCGAGTGGCTGCAGCGCCTGCCAGGTGTCGGACCGTGGACCGCGGCCCGCACGACCGGGGCCGCCGCGGGCGATCCCGACGCGGTGCCGGTGGGTGACCTGCACGTGCCGGTCCTGGTGACCTATGCCCTCAGCGGCGCCACCGACGGCGACGACGACTCGATGCTCGAGTTGCTGGAGCCCTACGCAGGCCACCGCGGCAGGGTCGTGCGCCTGGTCAAGGCGGCCGGCATCGGCCCACCAAAGCACCATCCAGCCCCCACCCGCTTCGACATCAGCCGCATCTAACCCGCCCGGCGGGCCGCCTTCTCGGCCTGGCGGGTCGCTTTGGCGGCCCGGTGAGCCAGCGTGCGCTCCACATAGGGCGCCACTTCGGGGGTCTTGCAGCCGGTCTGGCCGTGATCGACCTTCACCGGGCCGATGCGGCGGGCGGCGGCCAGCACCGATCGGCGCAGGTTGCCGTCGCGTAGGGCGATGACGATGAGCGCCCCGTTCATCTCGTGGCGGACCCGGTTGGGCCGCTCGCCGATCTCCGCCTCGATCTGGCGCAGCAGGCCACGCAGTTCCTCGACGGACCAGACGTCGGGATCCTCGGCGGTGCACATGACGATGAACCACCCCGTGGACGCGGTCCACTCGGCCGGGCTGTCCCTCCAGGCGTCGCTCAACGTCCGGGCGTGGGGCGATTGCGCGCAGAGCCCGCCGAGGCCCTCGGCCAGGATGTAGTTGTCCACGTCGCCCAGCCAGCGGCCCGCCAGCGGCTCGTCCATCGCGGCCGGATCGGCGGCGCGCAGCGCCAGCACCCGGGCATCGTGGTTGCCGCTGTCCCACAGCTGCTGAGCCAGGTGATGGTCAGTCTTGATCGGCTTGGCGATCTTGCCGAGGTCGGCGTAGCTGACCCCGAACATGGGCTCGGCCGCACCGTGGCGGGCATACACCTTGCGGTTCTGAGCCGTCCCCGC
>JAPOQG010000129.1 GCA_026710865.1 Acidimicrobiaceae bacterium | reverse complement strand
TCTCCAGGCATTGGAGCGGGCCGGCCGCCGCGCTCACCGGAGATGTCGCCGGCGTGGACCGGGTCGTCGCGGCCGCCGCCGAGCAGCAGGCGGGCTGGGCCGCCCGGCCGCCCGCCGAGCGCCGGGACCTGCTGTGGCGGGCGGCGGACGAGCTGAGCCTCAGGCGGGGCGACCTGGTGGCGGCCATGGTCCACGAGGGCCACAAGACCGTCGCCGAGGCCGACCCCGAGGTGTCCGAGGCCGTCGACTTCGCCCGCTGGTACGGCCAGCGGGCCCTCGATCTGGCCGGGCCCGGCCTGGCCGACCCGGAACTGGCCCGGTTCGAGCCGTTCGGGGTGGTGCTGGTGGTTCCCCCGTGGAACTTCCCGGTGGCCATACCGTCGGGCGGGGTCTTCGCCGCGCTGGCCGCCGGCAACTCCGTCATCCTCAAACCGGCGCCCGAGACGCCCGGCTGCGCCGAGATCGTGGCCGAGTGCTGCTGGGCGGCGGGCCTCCCGCAAGATCTGGTCGGCTTCATCCGCACCCGCGACGACGATGCGGGCCGGCACCTGGTCACCCATCGCGATGTGCATGCCGTGATCTTGACCGGGGCCTATGACACGGCCCGGATGTTCCTGTCGTGGAAGCCCGCGATGCGCCTGCTGGCGGAGACCTCGGGCAAGAACGCGATGGTGATCACTCCCAACGCCGACATCGACCTGGCCGTGGCCGACCTGGTGGCATCGGCGTTCGGGCACTCGGGCCAGAAGTGCTCGGCCGCCAGCCTGGCCGTCTGCGTGGGCGACGCCTACGACTCCCGGCGGCTGCGCCGACAACTCGCCGACGCGGTGACCGGCCTCAACGTCGGCCCCAGCACAGAACTGGCAACGTCGGTGGGCCCCACCGTCGGCGAGCCCGAGGGCAAGCTGCTGCGAGCCCTCACCCGCCTCGACGACGGCGAGGAGTGGCTGGTCGAGCCCCGCCGCCTCGACGCCGCCACCTGGACCCCCGGCGTGCGCCTGGGGGTGCGACCCGGCTCATGGTTCCATCAGACGGAGTGCTTCGGCCCGGTGCTGGGCCTGATGCGGGCCGAGACCCTGCACGAGGCCATCGCCATCCAGAACTCGACCGCTTACGGGCTCACCGGCGGCATCCACACCCTGGACCCTGCCGAGATCCGCCAGTGGAGCGACACCGTGGAGGTCGGCAACGCCTACATCAACCGCCCCATCACCGGCGCGATCGTGCGCCGCCAGCCCTTCGGCGGCTGGAAGCGGTCCTCGGTCGGTCCCGGCCTCAAGGCGGGCGGCCCCAACTACGTGGCCGGCCTCGGCACCTGGCACCCGGTCGACACCGGTCACAGCGACGACCGGTGGCTCGAAGCGGCCCGGGCCAGCGACGACGCCGCATGGCAAGCCGAGTTCGGTGCCGAGCACGACCCTTCCGGACTGCACTGCGAGTCCAACGTGCTGTGCTACCGGCGGTTGCCCCGCATCGCGCTGCGGGCCGAGACCGACGCCAGACCCCGCGACGTCGCCCGGGTCCGCGCCGCAGCCGGCCGCTGCGGCGTGCCGCTCGTCGAGTC
>JAPOQG010000397.1 GCA_026710865.1 Acidimicrobiaceae bacterium | reverse complement strand
CTGCGCCCGCTCGCCGACGCGTTGGCGATGTCGTAGCAGCCGGTGAACACCTTGCGGGTGTACGTAGGCAGGAAGGCGCCGATCATCGGGTAGGCGCCCGCGTCCTGCACGACCTCGAGCTCGTAGTGGGTGATGCGGCCGCCGCGGGTGCCGCCGAGGCGGAACTGCTGGGTTTGGCCCCGGCCGTGCACCGACGCGGTGAGGTTCTCGGCCCGGGACTCGGTCCATGTCACCGGACGGCCGACGGCCCGTGCGAGCCCGGCCAGGACGAGCTCCTCCGGCGAGGGGGTGCCCTTGGCCCCGAAACCGCCGCCCACATCTGGGGTCACCACCCGCACGGCGGCCTTGTCGAGCCCGTAGAGGGCGGCCAGGGTGTCCCGCACCCGGTGCGGGGCCTGGGTGGAGGCGTAGAACGTCAGCCCGGTGCCGTCGGCGGACCATTCGACCGCCGCCGACCGGGGCTCCAACGGCATAGCGGCCAGCCGCTGGTTGGCCAGCGTCCCCTCCACCACGACCTCGCAACGGGAGAAGTCGAGCCCCGTCTCGGCGCGCCCGGCCCCAGCCGCCACCGGGTCCGCGGTCCGGGTGGTGTCGGCCCGGTCGGGGATGACGCCGTCGGTGCCGGGGGTCTCGGCCGGTCCGCCGCCCGCGGACTGAGCAGCGTGGACGACGGCACCCATGTCGAAGGCGACGTTCGTGCCGGCGTGTGGGTGGACCAGCGTGCCGCCCGCGGCCGCGTCGGCCAGCGTCACCGCCGCGGGATGCGGCTCGATGTCGACGAGCACGAGCTCGGCCGCGTCGGCAGCTGCGGCGGCTGTCTCGGCCACCACCGCCGCGATCGGCTCGCCCACGAACCGGACAGTGTCGCGGACCAGCACGGGGCGGGTCATGGCCTGGTTGACCATCGGTATGGGTTTGAGGTCGGGCAGGCCCAGGTCGACCGCCGTGAACACTCCGAGCACTCCGGGCTGGGTCCGGGCCTCGGCCGTGTCCAGCCCGACCAGGCGCCCGCTGGCCATGGTCGAGCGTACGAAGCAGACATGAACCGCGCCGTCCAAGCGCAGGTCGGCCACGTAGCGGGCGCCTTCGGTGAGCATCCGCGGGTCCTCAGTACGAAGCACCCGGTTTCCGAGCACGCTCACGGCTGGCGCGCCTTCACAGGTCCACGCGCTCGAAATTGGCGACCAACTGGGCGCTGGACACCCATTACCGGCACCAATTTCGTTCGCCCGTAGCGGCCAGGCTCACTGCCGATGCCAGACCGGGCCGGCCGGAGTGTCCTCCGTCGCTCTGCTGGTGGGGGCGGCCGTCTTGGCTCACTGCCGGTGCCAGACCGGGCCGGCCGGAGTGTCCTCCACGACCACGCCCATAGCCGAGAGCTCGTCGCGCAAGGCGTCGGCAGCGGCCCAGTCCTTGGCCTCACGAGTCGCCTGCCGTCTGGTCACCAACTCCTCAATCTCGGCGTCCGAGGGGCCGGGCGTGTCTTCAGCCATGCCGCCCTCACCGGATGCCGTCAGGCCACCGTCATCGTCTCCCCCGTCGTCGCCGCCATCCGGGAGCACGGTGACCCCAGGCGCACAGGTACTGCCGCCGGCCCCAAGCCGTCCCGCGAGATGAGGAGGCCCGGCGTTCGGGATTCCGAGGCCACGTTCTGACAGGTCCCTGACCGTGGCTACGAGGGTGGCAGCGTCTTCGCTGCCCGCGTCCAGAGCAGCGTTCGCCCGGCGCAGCGTGTCGAAGATCGCCGCCACCGCCTGTGGCGTGCCGAGGTCGTCGTCCATAGCTTCCCTGAACGCTTCGACGGCTGCGTGATCCAGACTCGGCCCGTGGGAGCTGGTCGGGAGAACGGTCCATTCGTCATCAGTCCACGCACCAACCGCTCTCGAGGCTCCGGACGTGCCACCACTCCGTGAAATGATGTCGATGCCGGCGGCCGCGGCTCGGCGGGATAGGGCGTCCAGGCGCTGCACTGCGGACCGGGCTGAGGCCATGAGCTCGGGGTTGACCTCCATCGTCTTGCGGTAGTGGGTCTGCAGCACCAGAAGGCGGAAGGCCCGGCCGTTGAGCGGGTGCTCGTCGAGCATCTCGACCACGGTGCGGTAGTTGCCCAACGACTTCGACATCTTGGTGCCCTCGATGTTGAGCATGGCGTTGTGCACCCAGTGACGGGCGAATGTCCGGCCGACGGCCAGCGCCTCGGCCCGCTCGTTGGTGTGATGCGGGAACACCAGGTCGTTGCCGCCGCCGTGGATGTCGAAGTCGTCGCCGAGGATGCCGAGGCTCATGGCCACGCACTCGATGTGCCAGCCGGGACGGCCCGGCCCCCACGGCGACGGCCAGGACGGCTCGTCGGGCTTGGCCGCCTTCCACAACGCGAAGTCGAGGGGGTCCTCCTTGGCCTCGTCCACCTCGACCCTGGCCCCGGCCGAGGCCCGCAGGTCGTCGAGGTCACGGTGGACCAGGTCGCCATATCCGGCCACGTCGCGCACCCTCAGGTAAACGCCGGTGGGTGTGGAGTAGGCGGCGCCGACGTCCATGATCCGGCCGACGAAGTCGACCATCTCGCGCACCCATTCGGTGGCTCGGGGACGCTCGTGAGGGTCGAGCACGCCGAGCTTCGCCATGGCGTCGACGTAGACGGCCTCCCACTCGACCGCCACCTCGCCCTCGGTGCGACCCTCGTCGCGGGCCCGGTTGATGATGTTGTCGTCGATGTCGGTGATGTTGGCCACATGGCGAACGTCCAGGCCCCGCCACTCCAGGTAGCGGCGCAGCACGTCGTAAGTGAGGGCCGAGCGGGCGTGGCCGAGGTGGGGATGGTCGTAGACGGTCGGCCCGCAGGCGTACAGCGCCACCTTGCCCGGCTCACGGGTCGCCAGGGGGCGCACCTCGCCCGCGAGGGTGTCGTACAGCGAGATCACTGCGGGTCGGGCGGGGGCGGCGGGGGTCCCGGGGTGGTTCCGCCGACCACGGTGCCCGCCGGCCCCGCACCCGCACCGGCACCCGAGGACGGCGTCGGATCCAGAGCCGCGTCGCCAACCGCGCCCGCTTCCCGATCCGCGCTCGAAGACAGCGACGAGTCTCGTTCCAGGGCGACGCCGCAGAGTTCGCACAGCTCGGCCAGCACGCCGGGAGCGGAGTCGTCGAGGCGGCCCGCGAGCACCGCTTCGGCCATCTCGGCCAGCACGGCTCGGGCGCCCGGGGCGTCGAGGTCGTCGTCGAGCGCGTCGCGCAGGCGCCGGGCGTAGGAGGCCGGGTCGGAGCCGTCGCCCGACGCCGGGCTCCGGACCGGCTTGTCGTCCAGGACTCCCCCGTACGCCGCCCCCGGGGCACCGCCGCTCCGCCCGGCGATGCCGGTGCCGGCAGCTCCCGGGGCGCCGCCGCGCGCGGCGTCGCCGGTGCCTGGGCCGCCCGAGGCTCCGCCCTGTCGCACGGCCTCGTTGAGGGTGTCGAGCAGGGTCTCGCTCTCGGCGATGTCGCCGTCGTGCCATTCCCAGTCGTCGCGGTAGTGGTGGCCCATCAGCGCGAGACGCACCGCGGCGGGGGCGCTCTCCTTGCAGAGGTCGCTGACGAACACCAGGTTTCCCAGCGACTTCGACATCTTGGCGCCGTCGTAGCCGACCATCCCGCAGTGCATCCAGTGGCTCACGAACGTCTCGCCCGAGGCGGCCTCGCTCTGGGCCAGCTCGCACTCGTGGTGAGGGAAGATCAGGTCGCTGCCGCCGCCGTGGATGTCGATTCCGGTGCCGAGCAGCCCCACCGACATGGCGCTGCACTCGATGTGCCAGCCGGGCCGGCCCGGCCCGAACGGCGAGTCCCACACCGGCTCGTCGGCCAGCGACGGCTGCCACAGCACGAAGTCGAGCGGGTTGCGCTGGCGGGCGTCGTCGGGGGTGCCGCCCCGCTCGGCGGCCAGGGCCACCATGGTGTCGTGGTCGTAGCCGCCGAGGCGGCCGTAGTCGGGCCAGGTGGACACATCGAACCAGGTGGTGCCCTCGACCGTGTAGGCGTGGCCCACGGCGTGGATCTGCTCGATGAGGTCGACCATCTCGGCCACCCATTCGGTGGCCTTGGGCTCGGCTGCGGGGGGCCGGGTGTTGAGGTCCTCCATGTCGCAGTGGAAGCGGGCCGTCTCGGCTGCGGCCAGCTCCAGGAAGTCCACTCCGAGCTCGCGGGCCTTGGGCAGGATCGAGTCGTCGACATCGGTGATGTTGCGCACCATGCGCACCGGGTGGCCGAGGTCCTCCAGGCGGCGGATCAGCAGGTCGTAGGCGAGGTAGGTGTTGGCGTGGCCCAGGTGGGTGCTGTCATAGGGGGTGATGCCGCACACGTAGATGCGCACCTCCGCGGGCGGCGGAGACGGCTCGAAGGGCACCACAGCCCGCCGCGCGGTGTCGTACAGACGCACGGACCGAGGCTACCGCTGACCCCCCAACAGCCCTGACAGCGGGCAAGCACGCTCGCACGAGACAGACGTCAGATTCAGGGCATGCAGGCCTCCACCTCCATCGAGGGCTACCACTCCAGCGTGGACGAGACCGCGGCCATCATCGACGGCGAGGAGCCCTCGGACGTGGACGAGGACACTCGTATGGCCGTCTCGGGCTACCGCGACGCCATGACCTACGTCATGCAACTCACCGGACCCTCGAACCCCGACCGTCCGACGATGGATGCCTCACTGTTGAAGTCCCTCCACTTCATGATGGTCGGCCACGACCTGTCCAGCAATCCAGGCCAGTGGCGCCCGGGGGCAGTGTGGGTGCGCGATGGGGCGGGCAATCCCGTCTACGAGGCACCAGATCGCGAGGTTGTCGAGCCGCTGATCGACGAACTGATCGACTATCTGAACGACGCTGACAATCCCGCTCTGATCGCTGCAGCCATGGCCCACCTGAACCTCACGCTGATCCACCCATTCAGCGACGGCAACGGTCGCATGGCGCGCTGTCTCCAGTCCTTCGTGCTGGGGCGCGCCTTCGGCGGCCTGTCACCGGTGTTCTCCAGCATCGAGGAGTACCTGGGTCGGAACACAGCCGCCTACTACGCCGCGCTCACCGAGACCGCGGCCGGATCGTGGTCGCCGCAGCGCAGCACTCGCCCGTGGATCGAGTTGTGCCTGACGGCCCACTACCGCCAGGCTTCGACAGTGCGCCGGCGGATCGACCGGTTCGAGGCGAGGTGGGACCGCTGCGAGCAGATCGCGGCCCGCTCACGCCTGCCCGACCGCACGATCGACGCGCTCATGCACTCGGCGCAGGGCTGGGCGCTGAAGCGCTCTCTGTACATCCGGATCGTGAGGTCCGCCTCCGGCGAGCAGATCAGCGACGCCATGGCCACCCGCGACCTTGCCGCCATGGTCGCTGCCGGCCTGCTCGAACCCGTGGGCGAGAAGCGGGGACGCCACTACCTGCCGTCGGAGTCGCTCAGAGCGTTGGAACAAGAGATCCGGGCCATGCAGCCGGCGCGGCCCGTGATCGACCCCTATGGAGCGTTGACCACCTAGAAGGCAAAGACTGTTGTGAGACTTCATTAAGCTTGATATCTTTTCGATCATGGAACCGGCCATCACCGCATCGCTCGTGGGAGTTGCCTTCGCGGCGTTGGTGAGTGCCCTCGGCTTCATCTTGCGCGGGATGCGCTCAGACATCCGGGAACTCGGCTCCAAGGTCGACACAATCCTGTTCGCGCTCGTGCATGCCGGGCTGCTGAGCCCCCAGCAGGTCCCGAGTGCGCCGTTGGCGCCACCGTCCCCCTCTGCCGACCCGAGCCCGCGGGCTGCTGTCGCAGACGATGCGCCCTCGGGCTCGGCTGTCCTGCCTCCCGATACGGGATCCGCCGGCCAGCCTGCGTAGCTTCGGCAGACGCCCGGCGAGGCGAGCGCGGCGCAGCCGCTGAGGGCCGGGTCAGATGATGGGGCGACCGACGGTCAGGGGTTCGGGATGGTCGACGATGCAGCGGGTGCCGCTGTAGATGGTGGGCATGCAGCGGTTGCAGTGGATGCAGTTGCCGTCGTGGGCGTTGCCGGTCTGCCACTGGTTGATCAGGTCAGGTTGGCGCAGCAGGGCCCGGGCCATGGCCACGAAGGCGAAACCCTCGTCGAGGGCGGACTGCACGGTGTCGAGCCGGTTGATGCCTCCGAGCAGGATCAGCGGCATGTCCAGGGCTTCGAGGAAGCGGCGGGCCTTCGGTAGGAAGTAGGCCTCCTCGAAGGGGTAGTCGGGCATGAGCTTGGCCCCGGCCAGCTTGAAGCCGAGCCGGGCGTGGGGCGGCAGGGTGGCCGCGAACTCCTCTCGGGGGGCGTCGCCCCGGAACAGGTACATGGGGTTGGCGAAGGAGCTGCCGCCGGTGAGCGCGAGGGCGTCGAGGGCGCCGTCGTCCTGCAGCATCCGGGCGAACTCGAGGCTCTCGTCGTCCTTGAGGCCGCCGGGGACGCCGTCGTTCATGTTGACCTTGGCGGTGACGGCCATCTTGTCGCCCACCGCGGCCCGCACTGCCTGTACGGCCTGGCGACCGAATCTGGCCCGGTTGTCGAGGGTTCCGCCCCAGGAGTCGGTGCGCTTGTTGAGGTTGGGGCTGAGGAAGGCGCTGAGCAGGTAGTTGTGGCCGAGGTGGATCTCGATGGCGTCGAAGCCGGCGTCGGCGGCGAGGCGGGCGGCCCGGGCGTAGT
>JAPOQG010000396.1 GCA_026710865.1 Acidimicrobiaceae bacterium | reverse complement strand
GTCCACCTTCGTTTCGAGCCGGTCCACCTTCGTTTCGAGCCGGTCCACCTTCGTCTCAAGTCGATCCATTCTCCCCTCAAGTCGATTGAAGTCGGATCGCAGCCATCGGAAGCCCGCGCCGCACGCTGCGACGAGAGCGGCGAGAGCAACTCCCAACAGCGTGGCGAGGACTTCGGTTTCCATGAGAGTTACAGTAGCGGACCACTATGACACAGACAACTTGAAATTGATTTAAATACTCATCTGCCACACGACAGCGGCGGAGCCGGTGGGTCCCGCGCTGATGGTGAGCAGCAGCCGCTTGCCCGCAACCGCCGGCACGGCCAGCCCGTCGGCGATGAGGCGCAGTTCCTCGGCTGCCCCCGCGTTGCCGGTGGCCACCGCCCCTCCCGATCGGTTGAAGCGCTCGCCGTCCATGTCCAGTGCGCGGGCCACCAGCATCACCGTGGCCGCGTCATGCTCGACCACGGCGAGGTCGTCGATGGCTTCGAGTTCGACTCCGGCCTCGGCCAGCGCCCGTTCCGTAGCCACGGCCACATTGCCCACCGGGTCGAACGGGTCGCCCGCGGCCCGTCCCAGCCCGGCCACCGTCGCCAGCGCCGCCCTGGGTGCGTGTGCACCTCCAGATGTAACCGTGCTGCCGAGCTGCCCGGCCGGACCAGCGCCAGGCGGGGGCCGGTCGTCGGTTGCGTGTGTGCTTCTGGGGGTGTTGGCGCTGGTGTGTGCAGCGTTTGGTGCTGGCGGTTGGGTGTCGGAGGGTGTGGTGTGGTCGTCGGTTGCGTGTGTGCTTCTGGGGGTGTTGGCGCTGGTGTGTGCAGCGTTTGGTGCTGGCGGTTGGGAGGCGGATGGATCGGTCTGGTCGTCGACCGCTTGCAGCAGGACCGCGGCCACGCCGTCGGCGGGGGGAGCGAACGTGGCGGCCGTCAGGAGGCCGTCGTCGTCGAAGGCCGGGGGCAGCTCTGCGGAGTCGTCCCAGGCTCGCACCACGTCGGCGGCCACCGGGTCGCCCGGGTACACGCCCCGCGCTGCGGCGTCACCCGGCCGGGCCGCCACCGCCACGATGGCCGGGCTCGCCCCCGCCGTCGCCCGCCGCCGCCGGGACTCCTCGGCCGCCGCGTCGAGCTCCGCCCGGCCGATGCCGGCGTCCTCGGCGGCCCGCTCAGCCAGCCGGGGCCCCGGCAGCAGCCCGCCCGCTTCCGCGAACCGCTCGGCCACCCCGCCCCACGGCGCCCCGTAGGTGCGGTTGAGGGCGGCTGCGCCCGGCGGCACCACCGAGCACAGGCCCAGCCCGATCACCAGCACCGTCCGGGCCTGCCCGGCCCGGATGGAGGCCGCGGCGGCCTGC
Source organism: Acidimicrobiaceae bacterium (assembly GCA_026710865.1). Taxonomy (GTDB): domain Bacteria; phylum Actinomycetota; class Acidimicrobiia; order Acidimicrobiales; family Aldehydirespiratoraceae; genus Aldehydirespirator. The sequence goes on along the minus strand of JAPOQG010000396.1, from coordinate 4,906 downwards.
ACCGCGGCCAGGCCGCTGGTCTCGCCCCGGTCGACCACATGACCGCCGACGGTGACCGGCCAGCCCGCGGCCAGCACGATCGCCCGGGCGACGTCGGCCCCGGCGGCTCCCACCGGGTCGGCGCAGCCCACCACCACCTCGTCCAGGTCGTCCGGGGCGGGCCCGGCCCGCTCCAGCACCTCCCGACCCACCACCCCGGCCAGCACCACCGGGTTCCATCCGGCCAGTTCGCCGTCCACCGGCCGCACCGCGGTACGCGCCACCGCCGCCACCATCACGGTCGGGGCCGCACTCACGGACTGCGTCGTCACGGACTGAATGTCTACTCTCCGCCTGCGCCGCCGGTTGTGTGCATGGGGCGACGGCTTTGGTCGTGCCGGCGGCCGGAGCGGCGTTAGGGTCAGCTTGGGGTGGGGTGTCTGCCGGCGGGGTCGGTTGTGTGGGTGGGTGGTGTTGTCGGGCGGTTTCCGTCCGTGCCGCCGGTTGTGTGCATGGGTGGCGGCTTTGGCCGTGCTGGTGTCTGTGTCGGCGTTGGGGTCAGCTTGGGGTGGGGTGTCCGCCCGCGCCGCCGGTTGCCGGCACGGGCGATGGCTCCGGTCCTGCCGGTGTCTGCGGCGGCGTCTGGTAGTCAACGCTCGGGCGGTGCCCACCCGTGCCGGTGCCGGCACCGGTGATCGTGGCGGCGGATGGGCTGGATCGGCGCGATGGGGTCCCCGCACCGTGTCTACACTCGCATCGGGCTGCGAGACGCCGCTAGTACGCGGCCGGGAGGTCACCGTGAGCAAGGGCACAGCCGACATCGTCATCAGGGTGCTCACCGGGCTCACCGTGCTCGGTCTGGTGCTGGCTGCGGTGCTGCATGACCCGTGGAGCGGCGACGTAGCTGTCTGGTTCGTCTACGGCGACGGTGCGAGCGTCGAGCCCGACACCGCCAGAGCGTTCGACATCGCCCTCATGATCCTGCGGGCCGGCCTCGGGATGATGATCTTCGTCCACGGCTACAACAAGGCGTTCCGGGGCGGAAAGCTCGCCGGCACCGGCCGCTGGTTCCAGTCGATGGGGATGCGCCCCGGCAAGGTCCACGCCACCCTGGCGGCCGGCACCGAGATGGGCGTGGGCGTGCTGCTGGTGCTCGGTCTGATCACCCAGGTCGCCGCGGCCGGGCTGATCGCTTTGATGGTGGTGGCGTTCTGGACCGTCCACCGCGACAAGGGCTTCATGATCACCGGCGAGGGCTGGGAGTACGTGGCCCTGATCGCCGTGATGAGCCTGGTGTCGGCCATCCTGGGGCCGGGCCGCATATCCCTCGACGCCGAACTCGAGATCGCCCACCGCCTCGACGGCTGGACCGGCATGTGGATCGCCCTGCTCCTCGGCGTCGGTGCCGGCGCAGCCCAACTCCTGCTCTTCTTCCGCCCCCCGCCCCCCGAACCGGATTCCTAGAGACGCGGGCGGGTCCTCGGGCGCAGCCATGGGCGGCTGACCGGGCTGGCGACTCCTAGAGGCGGGGGCGGGTCCGGGGGCGTAGCCATGGGCGGCTGACCCGGCCGGCGGCCAGGTCGGCGCCGGCGTGGCCGAAGATGGCGCCCAGCACCAGCAGCCCGCCGGCCACGGTCACCAGCGGCGGCGCCTCGGCGAGCACGATCCAGGCCAGCAGGATCGAGAACGGCGTCTCGCTGGACCCCAGCAGACCGGCCTCCGCGGCCGGGATCAGCCGCACACCCTCGGTCCACAGCACCAGCGACACCGCGAACAACACCCCGAAGAACACCAGCAGCGGCATCTGGTCGGCGGCCACCCCCAGCGGGTCGGCCACCACTAGGGCCACGAGGAACAGCAGCAGTCCGGCCGAGCCCGACGCCAGCACCGCGTCGGCGCCCTCGAAGCGGCGGATCAGCACGATCAGCAGGGCCAGCATGATGGCCAGCACAACGGCCCGCAGGTTGCCGTCGAGGTCGCCGGGCCCGAGGTTGCCGGCCACGGTCAGGGTCACACCCGCCAGCGCCACCACGGCGGCCACCACCGTGGAGCGTCGCAGCCGTTCCCGCAGGATCAGCCATGCCAGCCCGGCGGCCAGGAACGGGACGGTGGCCGAGATCACGGCGACGTTGGCCACCTCGGTCCGCTGCAGCGCGTCGATGTAGAGGATCATCGACGCTGCGGCCAGCCCGGTCAGCAGCAGGCCCTGGGGACCGAGGGTCGCTCTGAAAGAATGCGCGGGTAGGCGAGACCGGATCATGTCTCGGCCGGGTGTCTCCCGCTCCTGTTCGCTGCGCTCGAGGGCCGCTCGGGTCACGGCCGCGCCCGAATGAGCCGGATCCACTCGGGTGCCCGCTCGGCCTCTGGGCCGCAGCCGCTCGTGTCGCCCGCCGATGCGGCCCCGCAGCCAGACGTAGATCAGCACGGCGCTGCCACCGAGCAGGCTCCGCCAGCTGGCGATCTGCCAGACGTCGGCGTCGATGCTGCGGGCGATGGCGCCGGTGCTGCCGAACCCCAGTCCCGACACCAGCATCATCGTCGCCCCCAACCGCCTGGACCGCCGATCGCTCGCCCGCGCAGCAGGCGAGTCACCACCAGTGTCGGCCCCGCCGCCGGTCTGCCCGGGTCCCGTGTTGGTGTGGTCGGTGTGGTCGGTGTGGTCGGCCGCGCCGCCGGAGTGCCCGGTTCTTGGGTTGGTGTGGTCGGTGTGGTCGGCCGCGCCGCCGGAGTGCCCGGGTCCCGTGTTGGTGTGGTCGGTGTGGTCGGCCGCGCCGCCGGTCTGCCCGGACGACGCGCCGGACTGGCCGGCCCTTGGGTCTGGATCCCGCCGGTCGGCTGTCAACTAAGGGACCGGCGGGCGGCTAGCCGGCCGCGGCTGCGGCGGGTTCGTACCCGACCTGGCAGAAGCCGTGGTTGCAGTAGCCGTAGGGGTTCCGGGCCAGGTACTGCTGGTGGTACTCCTCCGCGTAGTAGAACGCCCCGGCGTCGACGATCTCGGTGGTGATCTCCCCGAACCCCTTGGCGGTGAGCGCGGTCTGGTACCGATCCCGGGAAGCCTCCGCCTCGGCCCGCTGGGCCACCGAGTACACGTAGATCCCGCTGCGGTACTGGGTGCCGACGTCGTTGCCCTGGCGCATCCCCTGGGTGGGGTCGTGCATCTCCCAGAACACCTTCAGCAGCTGCTCATAGGGCGCCGCCGCCGGGTCGTGCACCACCAGCACCACCTCGTTGTGGCCGGTGCGCCCGGTGCACACCTCCTGGTAGGTGGGGTTGGGGGTCACGCCCGCCGAGTACCCGACCGCGGTGGTGTGAACCCCCGACATCTGCCAGAAGAACCGCTCCGCCCCCCAGAAGCACCCCATCCCGAACATGGCCCGCTCGTGCCCGTCGGGGAACGGCGGCTCCAGCGGGGTGCCGAGCACCAGGTGCCCGTAGGACTGCACCTCCATGGCCTCGTCCCGTCCGGGCAGGGCGTCGGCGGTGGTCGGCATCCGCTTCTTGTCGCGTCGCAACAGCATGCCGCGACTGTACCCGCAACCGCTGCGGGCCATGCCGGCCCCGTCTCCCCCGAAATTGATGTCGATATTGGGCCTTTGTGGGCGGCTTGGGCATCAATTTGGGGTGGTGGTGGTGCTGCCCCGAAATTGGCGGCGGTAATGGGTGTATGCCACCCGTTTCGTCGCCAATTTCGGATTGCGGGACCGCCGGGCCGCCCTGGCGGGCGCCCGAGATTCCGTCAGCCGATTCTTGGTGCGAGTTCTGTGCATATGCCACCCACAACCAACCCGAGATCCCGCCAGCCAGATTCTCGGGAGTGTTGTGTGCGTCCACCATGCACAGCCGACCCGAGATTCCGGAAGGCGCCGGGCCGGGCCGTGTGCGACCGGCCACGGCTACCCTCTGGCGCAATGCTCGACACCCTGATCACCGGCGGCACGCTGGTCGACGGCACCGGCGCCCCGGCCCGCCCCGCCGACATCGGCATCAGCGGCGGTCGGATCGTGGCCGTGGCCGACCCCGGCGACCTGGCCGACGCCGCCACCGAGGCCACCGAGACGGTCGACGCCGACGGCCTGGTCGTGTGCCCCGGCTTCATCGACCCCCACACCCACTACGACGCCCAGATCTTCTGGGACCCCCGGGCCACCCCGTCGAACCTCTTCGGCGTCACCACCGTGATCGGCGGCAACTGCGGCTTCACCCTGGCCCCCCTGCACCACCCCGACGACGGCGAGTACCTCAAGCGCATGATGGTGAAGGTCGAGGGCATGGAGCTGGCCGCCCTGGAGCAGGGCGTGCCCTGGAACTGGGAGAGCTTCGCCGACTACCTGCGGGCCGTCGAGACCCGGGGCATTGCCGTGAACGCCGGCTTCCTGGTGGGCCACTGCGCCCTGCGCCGGGCCGTCATGCGGGAGGACGCAGTCGGCCAGGAGGCCAACGACGACCAGATAGCCCTGATGCGGGCCCTGCTGGCCGAGTCGCTGGCGGCGGGCGGGCTCGGCTTCTCCACCGGCCGCAGCTACACCCACAACGACTGGGACGGCCAGCCCGTGCCCAGCCGCTGGGCCTCCGTCGAGGAGGTGCTTGAGCTGTGCCGGGAGACGGCCACCCACGCCGGCACCACCCTGGAGTGGGTGGCCGACGGCTGCATGAAGGGTTTCAGCGACGACGAGATCGACCTGATGACCCGCATGTCGCTGGAGGCCCAGCGCCCCCTCAACTGGAACGTGCTCACCATCGACTCGGCCCGCCCCGACGACTACCGCAACCAGATCGCGGCCTGCGAGCGGGCCGCCGACGCCGGGGCGGTCGTCGTGGCGCTCACCATGCCGATCCTGGTGGGGATGAACATGAACCTGGGCACGTTCTGCGCGCTGCACATGCTGCCGGGCTGGCCCGACATCTTCGGCCTGCCCGTGCCCGAGCG
>JAPOQG010000392.1 GCA_026710865.1 Acidimicrobiaceae bacterium | reverse complement strand
CGCGATCTCCAGTTCGTTGCCGATGGCCAGATCGAGCAGGAACATGCGCACCGCGCCGTCGTTGAGCGTGTTGCTGGCCAGCTGATCGAAGCTGTCGGCCGACGGCTGCACGTAGGCGGAGATGGCTCGCTGGCGCAGCCGATCGCGTATGGAGTCGATCTCGTCCACGAGCCATTCAGCCTCGGCGCGGGCCGCCGCGGCCTCGGCCTCGGAGGCCTCTATTGCCGCTTCGGCGGCCCCGATGCGGGTCTGCTGCAGTCCGATGTAGCCGTCCAGGTCCTCGAGGGCGGCGATGAGGGCCTGGTCGTCGGCTATCAGCGCGTCCACCTGCGTCGCGACCTCCGCGGCCTCGCGGGCGAGCTGCTCTCTCTGGCTGCGAATGTCAGCGATCCGATCATCGCCCTGGGCCAGTGCAGCCGTGGCCATCATGGCCACCGCCGACCCGATGAGCAGCAGCGCGCCACCGAAATGCCGCAGCCTAGACATAGCGCAGCACTGTAACGTGATAGAAATATTTTCGCAATATGTTCGCAATAACTCCGGAAGACCGGCGTCCCCGCCGGAGGACCGCGGCGCCGGGTCCCGCCGGTTCCAAGGGATCACGAGGAGCCCGCGGACGGGTCTCGGTGTCACGCGGTGCGGTGCTGTGTTTCCCGCTCTTGTTCGCTGCGCTCACGGGCCGCTCCGGCCACGGCCTCGCTTGGCGATTCGCGAGGTTCGCCATATGCCGCCGCCTGTCCGCTCGGCCTCTAGGGCTTGCCCGAGCCGACGATCCACATGGCGTAGTACTGGGCCCCGCCGCCATAGGCGTGACCCAGCGCCCTTCGGGCGCCGTCCACCTGCCGGTCGCCGGCAGCCCCCATGACCTGCAGGGCCGCCTCCGCGAACCGGATCATCCCCGACGCGCCGATCGGGTTGCTGGACAGCACCCCGCCGGAGCAGTTGACGGGCAGGTCGCCGCCCTCGAGCGCGGTGGCGCCGGACTCCACCATGCGCCAGCCCTCGCCCGCCGCCGCGAAGCCGAGGCTCTCAAGCCACATCGGCTCGTACCACGAGAACGGCACGTACATCTCGACCGCGTCTATCTCGGCTCGCCGGTCGACGATGCCGGCCTGCGCGAACACGTCGTCGGCGCACTGCTCCGACGCGGCCGGCGACACCATGTTGCGGCCCCCGTAGCTGTTGCTCTCGCTGCGCATGGCGGTGCCGTGGACCCAGGCCACCGGTCCGTCGTGGGCGTCGCCGGAGGCCTCGTCGACGAGGACCATGGCGCAGGCGCCGTCCGATGACGGGCACGTCTCGGAGTAGCGGATCGGGTCCCACAGCATGGGCGAGTCCACCACCTGCTCGAAGGTGAGGTCGTGCTGGTGGAGGTGGGCGTAGGGGTTGAGCAGGGCCTGGCGGCGGTCCTTGTGGGCCACCATGCAGCCGATCAGCTCCGGCGCGCCGGTCATCATCATGTAGCGGCGGATGATCGGTGAGAAGTAGCCGCCCGCCCCGGCGTTCACCGACGTGGCGAAGGGCTGGGGCAGCGACAGGGCCCACATGGCGTTGGACTCGGACTGCTTCTCCCAGCCGATGGTCAGCACGCAGCGATGGACCCTGCTCTGCACCATCGACGCGGCCACGCACGCGGTCGAGCCGCCGACGGAGCCCGCGGTGTGGACCCGCATGATCGGCTTGCCGACCGCTCCGAGCGCCTCCGCCAGGTACACCTCGGGCATCATCACGCCCTCGAAGAAGTCGGGCGCCTTGCCGATGATGACCGCGTCGACGTCGCTCCAGGTCCGCCCGGCCATCTCCAGGGCCCGGTAGGCGGCCTCCCGCAGCAGTCCTGCTATCGACACGTCCCGGCGGGCAGCGGCGTACTTGGTCTGGCCCACCCCGATCACGGCGGTCCGCTCCGCGCCCACGGCTAGTCGCCCTCCAGCACGCACACCAGGTTCTGCTGCAGGCACGGACCGGAGGTGGCGTGGGCCACCGCCCGGTCGCCGTCGCCCCGCCATAGGCGCGACGCGGCCTCGCCGATGCGGATGAGGCCCGACCCCATCATCGTGTGCGCGGCCAGCGCGCCCCCGGACGGGTTGATGGCGGTGGCATCCTCGTCCAGGCCCAAGGCGTCGATCAGCAGATGCTCCGATGTGGTGAAGGGTCCGTGGAGTTCGGCCAGGTCGACCTTGTCGTCGGCGACGCCGGCCCGTTGTGCGGCCAGCCGGGCCGACATCGACGACGTCAGGTCGCGCACGCCGAGCGTGTGGGCGTCGCTGCGGTGGTCGATGCCCCGGATCCACGCCGGCCGCTCGCACAGCTCGCGGGCCCGGTCCCCGGCGGCCAGCACGACCGCGCAGCCGCCGTCGGCCTCCGCGGGCAGGTCCGAGGGCCGCAACGGGTCCACCACACGCTCCTCGGCCAGGATCTCGTCCACGGACTTGGGCTCGGCCCGCACCGCGTGCGGGTTGGAAGCGGCGCTGGACCGGCTCCGGGCCGCGATCTCGGCCAGGCGACGCTCGCTGACGTGCCCTCCCTCCAGCATCAGACGGGCGGCCAGGGCCTCCACCGCGTAGGAGTCGGGCCACAGCGGGCACACGTAGTAGGGGTCCATCTGGGTGGCCAGCACGTCGCGCAGCGAGCCCGGCGAGGACTTGCCGTAGCCGTACACGAAGGCGGTGTCAATGCCGCCGCACTGGATCTTGACCCAAGCCTCATAGAGCGCCCATGCGCCGTCCTGCTCGACGTGGCTCTCGCTGATGGGAGGGACCGGACCGGTTCCGTCGATGGTCATCACGAACGAGAACGCCTGCCCGGCCAGGAAGTCCGAGGAGCCCGAGCAGGTGAAGCCCACCTCCGCCTGGGTCAGGCCCACTGCGGCCTTGGCCTGCTCCATGAGGGGGACCATGAACTCCACCTCGGACTCGCCGGAGATGGAGGCCTCCTGGCGCTGGGCGAACGACACCACCGCGACGTCGATCACGGTGCTCCCTCCGCTGCCGGCGCAATGCCCGCCCCCGCTGCGCCCCCAGCCGCTGCCGACCATGCCGGGCCGCACCATGGTCCCTCCACAGCCGGCGCGATGCCCGCCTCGGATGCGCCCCCAGCCGCTGCCGACCATGCCGGGCTGCACGGCCATTCCGGGCTGCACGGCACCTCTTCCGCAGCCGGCGCGAAGCCCGTGTCGCTGTTCATCACGACGGCGGTGGATCGGCGCGGCCGATGCGCTCGTAGTCGGTGATGACCTCGTCGGACTCTCCGGTGGGCTCCCAGCCCAGGATGTTGGCGGCCGAGGTCTCCAGCTCGTCGTCGGGCTTCCACACCGCTCGCACCCGCATGCCGATGCGGACCTCTTCGGGCGCGATGTTGATGACGAGGCCCAGGAAGCCCACGGACGCGCCGTCGAGCACGATCCATGCGCTGCAGTAGGGCGGTTTGAGGTCGGGTCGGCGCTCGATGGGCACCCTGGTGATGTTGAAGGACTCGACGTAGCCGGTGTCGGGCAGCTCCACGGATTCCGAGGTGGCCGTGCCGCCCAGGGGGCTGACCCCTCTGGGTGGCACGAAGACCTGTCCGGTGACCGGGCAGCGTTCCCCCAGGATCCGCTTGCCGGCCATGGCCCGGAGATAGCGCGACAGGGCCCGGCCCGGGGTGTAGGTGTAGCTCAGCCGTATCGGTGTGCACACGCTCTGCACCGGCTCCGCATCGGCCAGCGCCGGCGGCAGGGTCACCTCGCCGGACAGCGCGGCGGGCGGTACGAGGGGGTCTGTTTCCATCAGCTCCCGCCCTTGGCGCCAGCATGGCCGGGTTGTGGGCGGGTCGCGATGCGAGACTCGGTCTCCCGCTCGCCCTTCCAGTCGCCGGACTCCCGTGCGCTGCGCTCACGGGCCGCTCGGTCCACGGCGACACTGCAAGCGGCCTCGCCCAACGCCTCACACGAGTACATGGTGGCCCGCATCTATTCGCTCGGCCTCTGGGTCTCGGGCTCGAAGCCGGCGATGTCGGCTATGTGGCCCTCGCGCTCGTCTCGCCACACCGCTCGGACCCTCATCCCGGTGGACATGCCGGACGGGCTGTCCGCGAACACGGCGTGCAGCATCGACGTGTCGGCGCCGTCGAGGCGGATCAACGCCCAGGCGAAGGCGCGGTCGAAGGGTTGCATGGGACGGGGCTCGCCGTTCCAGGCCCAGGTGAGAACCTCTCCGCTCTGCTGGACCTCCACCAGCTCGGTCAGCGGGTCCGCGGTGAGCGGGTCGTACTCCAGCGGCGGGCAGAGAACTGTCCCGTCGGCCCGGCGGACCCCACAGATCACGCCCTCGCGCAGGCCGGTGAGGAACGCTCCGATCACCGGCCCGGTAGAGCGGGTGAAGGGGTACTCGAGCACGAGCGGGGCCTGCAGGACCTCCGTGACCATCGCCCTCGATGCTAGGGCCGCGCCGCGGCTTCCCCGTGCATGGTCGCGGCAGGATGTGTGTCCCGCTTGTGCTCGCTCCGCTCGCGGGCCGCTCAGGCCCCGTAGGCCTCGGTCGGGGCCGCGCTCAGGGCCTCGCAGAAACATCGTGGCACACGCCCCCGTGCGCTGGGCCTCTACGCGCCGAGCAGCAGCAGCAGGCCGATGACGGTGTAGCAGACCATCACGGCCAGCATCGGGTACTGGGAGCGCACCGCCAGCCGGCGCGGCCAGCGCTCCACCGCCCGGTCGTGGGCCACCGCCACGGCCAGGACATGGCCGACCGCGATCGCCGCGGTCTGTGTCCATGCGATGGCGTCGGTGGAGATCAGCGTGTAGTCGACCAGGTAGGTGGCCGTGCCGAAGAAGTCCCGTCCCCGCCCGAAGGGATCCGAGACGAGGGCGATGATCTGCTGGCCCTCCAGCAGCAGGTAGCTGAAGTAGTGGGCCACGGTGTAGGCCGCCGCGATGGGCAGCAGGGCCGGGGCGAACACCTCGGCCAGCTCCCGCTCGGTGTCGCCGGTGACCGCGGCCATGGCCGCGATCGCGGCCCGGTACAGCACTGCCACCACGAGGATGATGAACACCATCCCGACGGTGTTCACCGCGGTCAGCCCCCAGCCGGTGCGCTCGGCGGCGATGTCGAGCCAGATCGAGCTGCGGGTGAAGCCGTCGAAGGTGGTGGAGCCGAGCACGACCAGGATGAACGCCACCGAGCCCCGCCTCATGGGCAGCACGGCCAGCCCGGCCAGCGGCGCCCGCAGTCTCAGGGCGCCGCCGTCGCGGTGCAGCGGCGCCATGGCCGACAGCTTCGTGAACAGCACGCCGAACCCCTCGGCGTCACGGAGCCATCCCCTGCCGAAGACGGCCGCCCCCACCAGCAGAGCAGCCGTGTAGGCGGCCAGGTACACGCCCAGCACCCGGGGCTCGGAGTTGTCGTGCAAGGCGAGCTCGAGCCACACGAAGCCGAAGATCGCGGCCACCGCCCACCACTCGTTGCCCGCGCCCCGGTCCGTGTCGGCTGGGAGCGAGCCCGGATCGGCATCGGGCGCCCCCGGTGATGAGTTGTGATCCCCGCTCCTGTCCGCTGCGCTCACGGGCCGCTCGGGCCACGGCCTCGCTGAGTTCCCGCTGATCTCGCATCCGGTGCTGCCGGCTTCCCGCTCGGCCTCTGGGGGCCGGCTCTGAAGGCGGGCCCACAGCCGGGCCGAGGCGTCGGCGATGGACCGGAACGGGTTCATGTGGGACCACACGTCGCCGACCAGCACCGACACCACCTGGAGCCCGACCCAGAAGACGATGTAGACCGCCACCGGCGCGATGTTCACCGAGGGGTTGGTGTTGCCGGCCAGCCCGGCGTAGAGCAGCACGGCCAGAGCCAGCAGCCCGACGGCTGCGACCAGGCGCGACTGCACCCGGCAGGCGACCTGGAACGGTCGGGGGAGGATCCGCCCGGCTGCGACGGCCCGGAACTTCGGCGTGTCCCAGAACATGCCGAGCGCAACGAACGAGGCGGCCACTGCGAACGCCGCGGCCCAGGCGAGCTGCCAGGCCGGCACGGGGAGGTCGGTCCGTCCGCCCACGCCGTGAGCGGCGGCCGGGCCGGCCCATGCCCACAGCGCGGCCGCGGCCAGCGCGGCCGCGGCCGGCGCCCGGCTCCGGAGTCTGCGCCCCGGGTGGTCGAATCGCTTGGGACTCATGGATCGGCTCATGGCGTGCGACTCATGGATTGCGAATCATGGCATACGGCTCATGGATTGCGAATCATGGCATACGGCTCATGGATCGGCTCATGGCGTGCGACTCATGACTTGCGGCTCATGGAGTACCTCATGGATCGGCTCATGGATCGGCTCATGGCGTGCGACTCATGACTTGCGGCTCATGGAGTACCTCATGGCATCGGCTCATGGATCGGCTCATGGATCGGCTCATGGCGTG
>JAPOQG010000134.1 GCA_026710865.1 Acidimicrobiaceae bacterium | reverse complement strand
TTCGTCGACATGACCGACGAGGAATGGCGCCGGGTGCTGTCGGTCAACCTCGACGCCTACTTCGTGATGGGCAGCCGGGCGGCCCGGGCCATGAAGGAGACCGGGGGCGGGGTGATCCTGTTCACCTCGTCGATCGCCTCGCTGGGCCATGGCCGCGGCTTCACCCACTACTGCGTGGCCAAGGCCGGCGTGGCCGCGCTGACGAAGGCCATCGCGGTGGAGTGCGCCCCCTACAACATCCGCTGCAACAGCGTGGGGCCGGGCCCGGCCGACACCCAGCAGTCGGTCGACCTAGCCGGCGAGGAGCTGATGAACAAGTGGCGCTCCGAGGGCTTCCCGCTGGTCCCGGCCAACCGGCTGGCCACCGTCGACGACGTCGCCCACGCCTTCCTGTACCTCGCCTCCGACGAGGCCCAGTACGTGTCGGGCATCAACCTCATCGTTGACGGCGCCCTGACCGCCCAAACCTACGACGTGCCCGACAGCTAGAGACCGGACCGATGAGAGCCGAGGTCTCGCCCGCAGAGGTCCGCTCCTACTCGAAAACGACGACGGCACCATACTGGCGACGTCGGTGGACTTCCCCGAGTTGACCACCTTCGGAGACGACCGAGAGGAGGCCGTCGCCCGCGCGGTTCACGCGCTTGAGGAAGCCATCGCCGCCCGCATCCACGATCGCAAGGACATCCCACCGCCGTCTCGGGGCCAGACCCACGCCGTGCTTCCCACGCTCACGTCCGTCAAGGTGCTGCTCTACCAGGGCATGCGCGAGCAGGGGGTCGGCAAGGCGGAACTGGCCCGCCGCCTGGGCTGGCACATGCCACAGGTCGATCGCGTCCTCGATATCGAGCACCGCTCCCGCCTCGACCAGATGGACGCTGCCCTGGGAGCGATCGGACGTCGCTTGTCCGTCGCCGCCGCGACTGCACCCGACCCGGCAGCATCTGGCGCCGAAGACGCAGCCCCCGGCTCGAACGCGCCGCTATAGGGCGCCGGCCAGCCGCAGCAACCTCGACACCGAAGCCGCCGACGCCCACAACTGGCCGAGCCTACGCGAGCCATACGGGGGGAGTAGGATCGCAGCGCGACGCAGACACGGGCGGATTGACATGACAGCCACTGACACGATCACCGAGACGAAGCTCTTGACTGCTGATGACCTCTTGCGCCTGCATGGCCAAGGAGTGCGAGGCGAGTTGATCCGAGGGGTGCTGGAGCTGGAGGAGACGATGGTTTCCGGGTACACGCACGGCAAGATCGTCATGAGTTTGGGTGCGACGCTGTTCAACTTCGTGAAGCCCCGCAGCCTGGGGACGCTCGTGGCAGCCGACTCCGGGGTCTGGCTCGAGCGCGACCCCGACACCGTGCGCGGACCCGACATCGCCTTCACCTCGGCAGAGAAGATCCCCCTCAATGCCGACATTCCGGGCTACTCGGAGGTCGTGCCCGATCTCGTGGTCGAGGTCCGCTCCCCCAGCGACACCCGGCGCGAGGTCCATGACAAGGCCCGCATGTGGCTCAGCCACGGTGTGCGGCTCGTGTGGGTCGTCCACCCCGACACCCGCACGGTCGACGTCCACCGCCCCGACCGAGCGGCGACGACCCTCGCCGGAGACGACAGCATCGACGGCGCCGACGTGCTGCCGGGGTTCGCCTGCGCCCTCGCCGAGGTCTTCGGCCCGTAGGCGCCCGCGCCGCCGATCACGCCTGGCTCAAACCGCCGACCTCTCCCCGGTGCCGCGACCGCAAGCGTCTACCGGTACGTGCCGGGTCATATGGCCTTCGTGGGGCGCTACCGGGAGGACGGCCGGGAGCACCCCGGCGGCGCCTTTCCCCGGCCCTCCCACGCGACCGCGGACGATTGGATGCCCCTGGAGCGCCGCATGCTGGAGCCGCCCTACGCCTGGGAGCGCCCCGACACCGTCACCGAATAGGGCAGGCGACATACCGTGACACGGTTCAGCAGCCACCAAGTCCTGGGAGTGCCCCGACACCGTCACGGATTAGGGCGGGGCCGCGACCGGGGCCGCGACCGGTTAGGCGACTTGCCAGGTGGGGCGGGAGTGGAGCAGCTTGTGCAGGTCGCCCGGGCCGGCCTTGGCCTGGGAGGCCGCTATCTGGGCCGTTACGGCCGAGCCGTACTCCGAGCGGTCCACGGCCCGGAACACCCCGACCGGGGTGGGCACGTCGTTGGTGTTGGCCAGCCGGCTCAGGGAGAACGCCACCGACGGGTCGGGGTCGGTCTCGTCGTGCACCACCAGGGCGTCGACGCCCACATCGGCCACGGTCACCACCCGGGCCCGACCGTCCTCGATGACCACGCCGAACTCGCCGTCGGCGCCGAAACGCACCGGCTCGCCGTGGCGCAGGTCGATCAGCATCGAATCGCGGGCGTCGCGCTTGGTGATGGCCGCGAAGGCGCCGTCGTTGAACACGTTGCAGTTCTGGTAGACCTCCACGAGCGCCGCGCCCGGATGGTCGTGGGCCCGCCGGAACATCTCCTGCATGTGGCCCCGGTCCATGTCGTGGGTCCGGGCCACGAAGGACGCCTCGGCCCCCAGGGCCAGCGACACCGCGTTGAAGGGCTGCTCCACCGAGCCGTGGGGGGTGGACTTGGTCACCTTGCCCCGCTCGCTGGTGGGCGAGTACTGCCCCTTGGTGAGCCCGTAGATCTGGTTGTTGAACAGCAGGATGTTGAGGTTCACGTTGCGGCGCAGCGCGTGGATCAGGTGGTTGCCGCCGATCGACATCATGTCGCCGTCGCCGCCCACCACCCACACGTGCAGGTCGCCCCGGGCCATGGCCAGACCGGTGGCCACCGCCGGGGAGCGCCCGTGGATGGCGTGCAGGCCGTAGGTGTTCATGTAGTACGGGAACCGGGCCGCACAGCCGATCCCCGACACGAAGACGGTGTCCTCGCGCCGCACACCGAGCTCCGGCATCAGCAGCTGCACCGCGGTGAGGATCGAGTAGTCGCCGCAGCCCGGGCACCACCGGACCTCCTGGTCGGTCGACCAGTCCTTGCGGGTTGTCACCGGCACGTCGGTCATCGGGCTGCTCCCACGGTCTCGATCTCCCTGTAGAACGCCTCCGCCAGCTCGGCCGCGGTGAAGGGCTGGCCCGAGACCTTGGTCACCGACTTGGCATCGACGAGGTACTCGGCCCGCAGCATCCGGCACAGCTGCCCCATGTTCATCTCGGGCACGACGACCCGCTCGAACGACGAGAGCAGCCCGCCCAGATTGGCGGGCAGCGGGTTCAGGTGGCGCAGATGGATGTGGGCCAGCGCGTGGCCGGCCGATTCGAGCCGGCGGCGGGCCCCGGTGATGGCGCCCCACGTCGATCCCCAGCCGACCACGGCGACGTCCGCATCCGGATCGCCGATCACCTCGACCGGCGAGATGTGCTGGGCGATCAGCGCGATCCGCTCGGCCCGCAGCCGCACCATGGCCTGGTGGTTGTCGGGCTCGTAGCTGATGTTGCCGCTGCCGTCCTCCTTCTCGATGCCCCCGATGCGGTGCATCAGATCGGGCGTGCCGGGGATGGCCCAGGGCCGCACCAGCCGCTCGTCGCGCCGGAACGGCCAGAAGACGGCCTCGCCCTCGTCGTTGACGTGGTTGGGCCGCGAGGCGAACTCGATGTCGATGGAGCCCAACTGCTCGACGTCGGGGATGCGCCAGGGCTCGCTGCTGTTGGCCAGGTAGCCGTCCGACATCAGGATCACCGGGGTGCGGTGCTCGACCGCGATACGGACCGCCTCGATGGCCGCGAAGAAGCAGTCGGAGGGGCTCAGGGCGGCCACGATCGGAAGCGGCGCCTCGCCGTGGCGGCCGTACATGGCCATCAGCAGGTCGGCGGCCTCGGTCTTGGTGGGAAGGCCCGTGGAGGGGCCGCCCCGCTGGATGTCGATCACCACCAGCGGCACCTCCAGGCTGACGGCCAGACCCACGGTCTCGGCCTTGAGGGCCATGCCCGGACCCGAGGTGGTGGTGACGCCGATGTGGCCTCCGTAGGCCGCGCCCAGAGCCGCGCCCACCGCGGCGATCTCGTCCTCGGCCTGCAGCGTGCGGACCCCGAAGTTCTTGTGACGGGCGAGTTCGTGGAGGATGTCGCTGGCCGGGGTGATCGGGTACGACCCCAGGAACAGCGGTATCCCGGCCTGCTGGGAGGCGGCGATCAGCCCCCACGACAGCGCGGTGTTGCCGTTGATGTTGGTGTAGGTGCCGGGATCGAGCGCCGCGGGGGCGACCATCAGCCGGCTGGCGCCCAGCTCGGCGGTCTCGCCGAAGGCGTGCCCGGCGGCGAAGGCGGCCTTGTTGGCTGCGATCACGGTGTCGCGGCCTGCGAACTTGCCGTCGATCCAGTCGACGGTGGGCTTGACCGGGCGCGAGTACAGCCAGGACACCAGCCCCAGCGCGAAGAAGTTCTTGGAGCGCTCGGCGTCGCGGGGCTTCACGCCCAGGTCCTGGCAGGCCCGCTTGGTGAGATCGGTCATCGGCGCGGTGACCACCGTGTAGCCGTCGAGGGTGCTGTCGGTGAGCGGGCTGGTCTCGTATCCGGCCTTGGCCAGGTTGCGCTCGTTGAAGGCGTCGGAGTTGACGATCACGGTCCCGCCCGGCTTGAGCAGCCGCAGGTCGGACTTGAGCGCGGCCGGGTTCATGGCCACCAGCACCGTGGGGGCGTCTCCGGGAGTGGTGATGTCGTGGTCGGAGATGTGGACCTGGAACGACGAGACGCCGGCGAGCGTTCCGGCCGGGGCCCTGATCTCCGCGGGGAACTCCGGCAGCGTGGCCAGGTCGTTGCCGAACAGAGCGCTGGCCGAGGTGAACCGGTCGCCGGTGAGCTGCATCCCGTCGCCGGAGTCGCCTGCGAAGCGAAGGACGATCCCGTCGGCCTTGCGGACATCGTCGGCCTGCTGTGCAATATCGGTCACTGATGCTCCTTTGCACCGGCTCTGAGCAAGTCGGCAACCCGACGCGCGGTGGTAGCCCGCCGCATCCGTCCCGCCGCCGTCACCCTAGCCGGTATACCGTGCCCGGCGACGGCTTCTCGGCTGCTTCATTTGACTCGCATGAGCCTGTGGCACTACCGCGACGCGCACCACGAGGTGGACCTGATCCTCGAGCGGCCCGACGGCTCGGTGGTCGCAGTTGAGGTCAAGGCCAGCAGCTCGCCCTCCCCCGACGGTCTCCGGCACCTTCGTTGGATGCGCGACCGCCTCGATGCCGTGGCGTCCGGCTGCTTCACCGCCGGCGTACTGCTGCACATGGGTCCGCACGAGGTGAGCGTGGGCGACCGGCTGCGGATGTGGCCCCTGTCGTCGCTGTGGGCGCCCTAGAAGCCCCACCGTGGACGCCTGAACCGGTGCATCTCGCCCAGCCGGCCAGCGGCGGAGTCAGGC
>JAPOQG010000173.1 GCA_026710865.1 Acidimicrobiaceae bacterium | reverse complement strand
CACGGTGGAGAAGGCGTCCACCGCCACGCCCTGCAGCAGCACGTCCACCTTCACCAGGTCGGCCTCGTCGTAGCCGTCGGGCTCGTAGTCGAGGCTGGCGTAGCCCTGGGTGCGGCTCTTGAGCTGGTCGAAGAAGTCGATCACCACCTCCGCCAGCGGCAGCCGGTAGCGGAGCTCGACCCGCTCCGGGGACAGGTACTCCATGCGGGCCAGGTCGCCCCGCCGGGACTGGCACAGTTCCATGACCGTGCCGGTGTAGTCGGTGGGCGTGATCAGCGCGACCATCAGGTACGGCTCGGCCACCGCCGCGATCTCAGCGGCCGGGGGCATGTCGGACGGGTTGGACACCGGCAGCGTCTCGCCGCTGGCCATCGTCACCCGGTACTCCACCGACGGCGCCGTCGAGATCAGCGCCAGGTCGAACTCGCGCTCGAGCCGCTCCCGGACGATCTCCATGTGCAGCAGCCCCAGGAAGCCGCAGCGGAAGCCGAAGCCGAGCGCGCCGGAGGTCTCGGGCTCGTAGGTGAACCCGGCGTCGTTGAGGCGCAGCTTCGACAGCGCGGCCCGCAGGTTGGTGAAGTCGTCGCCCTCGGTGGGGTACAGGCCCGAGAAGACCATCGGCTTGGGCTCGGAGTACCCCTCCAGCGCCACTGCCGCGGGCCGGGCCTCGTCGGTGACGGTCTCGCCGGAGCGGGCCTCGCCGACGTCCTTGATGCCGGCGATCAGGTACCCGGTCTCGCCGGGACCGAGGCGCTCCACGATCTCGTTGGCCGGGGTGCGCACCCCCACCTCGTCGGCGTTGTGGGCCGTGCCGGCCTGCATGAAGCGAACCCGGGAGCCGGCGGCCAGCACCCCGTTGACGACCCGCACCGACGACACCACCCCCCGGTACTGGTCGAAGTGCGAATCGAAGATGAGGGCCTGCAGGGGCGCCTCGGCGGATCCCTGGGGCGGCGGGGTGCGCTCCACCACCGCGTCGAGCAGCGCGGCGACCCCGTCGCCGGTCTTGGCCGAGATGTGCAGCACGTCGGCCGCGTCGATCCCGAGGACCCGCTCGATCTCCTCCGCGCAGCGGTCCGGATCGGCCGCGGGCAGGTCGATCTTGTTGACCACGGCCACCACGTCGAGGTCATTCTCCATGGCCTGGTAGCAGTTGGCCAGGGTCTGGGCCTCGATGCCCTGGGCCGCGTCCACCACCAGGATCACCGACTCGCAGGCGGCCAGCGAGCGGCTGACCTCGTAGCTGAAGTCGACGTGGCCCGGGGTGTCGATCAGGTTGACGACGTGGTCGCGCCAGTTGAGCCTCACCGACTGGAGCTTGATGGTGATGCCGCGCTCGCGCTCGAGGTCCATCGAGTCGAGGTACTGCTCGCGCATCTCGCGGGCGTCCACCGCGCCGGTCAGCTCCAGCATGCGGTCGGCCAGGGTGGACTTGCCGTGGTCGATGTGGGCGATGATCGACGTGTTGCGGATGCGGTGCAGGTCCATGGGGCTCTCGATCGGGCGGCGCCGGCGCCTTCGGGTGCATGTCCACAGGGCTCCGTTCGGCTCGGATCCGGCGACTGAGGTGCACGCCAAGGCTACCGACGCCTCCGGAGGGTGCCGCGGTGCGACGACCGGGCCGCGGCGGTAGCCTCGACGGTCGGCCTCGACGGCCCTCTAGACGACCGGCAGGTGAGCGTGGCCAACATCAAGTCCCAGATCAAGCGCAACCGGCAGAACGAGAAGCGCCGGGTCCGCAACCGGGCTGTCCGTTCGGAGATCAACACCCGGACCAAGGCCGCGCTCGACGCCGCCGAACACGGCGACGAGACCGCCGACGAGTCGCTGCGGCTCGCGGTGCAGCGCATCGACAAGGCCGCGGCCAAGGGGGTCATCCACAAGAACACCGCCGCCCGGCGCAAGAGCCGCCTCGCCCGCCAGTTCCTTCGCCAGCCCGACTGAGCCCCACGCTCCAGCCGCCCACCCGGCTGAGCCGACGCTCCAGCCGCCCACCCGGCTGAGCCGACGCTCCATCCGCCCACCCGGCTGAGCCGACGCTCCATCCGCCAGCCCGGCTGAGCCGACGCTCCATCCGCCAGCCCGGCTGAGCCCCACGCTGCCGCTGAGACGCCTCTGACCTCGCTCCCGGCGGGGCGACCGGGTTCAGCGCGCCGACAGCGCTCCGGGCGGGCGACCGGCCTTTGCGGCAGGGTTCAGCGCGAGGACAGCGCGGCCAGCCGGGCCACCAGAACCTCGAGCACCAGCTCGCCGGGCCAGTCGACGGTTCCCTTCAGCGCGAGGTCGGCGTCGGCGAGCAGCCGGATGGCGCGGGCGATCTTCTCCGAGCCCAGCTTGCGGGTCTGGCCGAGGATCTTGCGGGCCGGGAACGTCGATCCCTTCATTCCCAGCATCGCTGCGGCCTGGCGCTCGTCGGCGGCTCCGGCGCCGTCGAGGCGCAGCATGCGCTGGTACCGGCCGTGCAGCGCCGCCAACACCTGGAGGGGATGGCGCGACGGCAGCAGGCGGTGCAGGACCTTGAGGGCGGCGGCGATGTCGCCGCGGTCGATGGCGTCGTCGAGCTCCCACGGCACCACCGAGCCGGCGTCGCCGCCGTAGACGGCCACATCGCCGGCGGTGACGGTGCCGCCCTCGCCCAGAGCACCCTCAAGGGTCCTCAGCAGCCCGACCACGATCCCGCGGTCTGCGCCCACCAGGTCCTCCACCGCTGCCACCGCGGCCGGCTCGAACTTGAGGCTGGACTGCTTCAACTGGTCGCGCAGCCACTTGCCGGCGTCGGACTTGCGGGTGGGCGGGTTGGCGTCCAGCCTGGCGCCTCCGGCGGCCTTCACCGCGGCCGCGAGCGCCTTGGGGATCGCCGGCAGGCGACCGCCCATGACAGGGTCCGCTCCCCTCTCCCACACCAGGACCAGGTCGGTGGTGGCCGGGAGGCTCTCCAGCAGGCGCACCAGGTCGTCGCACTGGCCCGACCGCGAGAACCGGGCCAGGTGACGGCCCACCACCACCCGCCGCGAGGTCAGGAAGGGCTCGGTCTGGGCCGCGTCCACGAGCGGGGCGAGGGTCCATCCACCGTCGGGTTCCCGGAGGCTCGTCTCGTCGAGCTGCTCCAGCGCCAGGCTGCGGTCCTCGTCGCCCAGCGTCTCCTTGACGATCCGGGACACCGCCTCAGCGAGCAGGACCGGGTCGTCGCCAGTGACAAGTTGGACGCTCATGGTGGGATGCCTGTGCCGGAACCAGATGTGGTTGTGCCCCTCGCCGAGGCACGACTACACCAGGAAGGTAGCCAACCGCCCGACGAGACGCTCACCGGTCCTCGCGCGCCCTCAATCGCCGGAGACTCGGACGACGACATCGAGCCGGGGCTCCTCGCCGACGACCTCCAGCACCACGTCGCCGACCTGCACCGCCGAACCGGTCCGCACCGTGCGGGCGCCGGGCACCCGGTGCATCGCCGGCGCCACCACGGACGCGCCCCGGTAGCGGTCCCTCAACGCCAGCACCGCGTAGGCGTCGGACGCGCCGCCACTGGAGGCAACCACCAGATCGGCACGACGCACGCCGGCCAGCCGCAGCGACTCCAGCAGGTCCCGCGGGCGCACACTCTCATCGAGCACCACCACCGTGGCCGACTCGTGGTGGAAGACCCGCACTCCCGACACCTCCGACCAGCCCGAAGGCGGCGACGCCGCGGCCGACACGCTGTGGATGAGAGCGGCCGCCAGCAGCACCGAACCGGCCACACCCAGTATCCGACGGGCGCCCCGACCGATACCGCCACCAGCCGAGGCACCACGACCGCCCGAACCTCCAACAACCGGCCGATCGCCCGCCACGACCCCGGCTCCGGACACCGCGCTCCGACCGCCCGAACCGCCAACCGCCGCCCAATCAGACGCCACGTCCCCGGCTCCGGACGCCGCGCTCCGACCGCCCGAACCGCCGACCGCCGCCCAATCGGACGCGGCGTCCCCGGCTCCGGACACCGCGCTCCGCTCGAGCCTTCGGGCCAGCAGCAGCAGGGCGACCCCGACCCCCACCGCCGCCCCTCCGCCCGCGCCGAGCATGGCCGCAGGCGCCGCCGCGGCAGTCTCGGCCACGGCCCGCACCCACCACAGCAGCGCGGCGGTGGGACGGTGGATCAGCCAGGCCGGCCAACCGCCCGTCATCCCCGCGCCCAGCCCCCCGGTCAGTCCCCACATCATCACCGGAGCCGTTGCCGGCCCGGCAACCACGTTGGCGGGCAGCGACGCCAGCGGGACGGTGCCGAACACGGCCACCAGCAGCGGCATCACCGCCAGCTGCGCCCCCGCCGTGGTGGCGACCGCCAGACGCAGCGGGCGGGGCCCGGGCATCATCTCGGCCAGCGCGGGAGTGATCCACAGCAGGCCGCAGGTGGCGCACACCGACAACTGGAACGCCAGCACCCGCACCAGGAACGGATCGGCCACCAGCACCCCGGCCACCGCCCAGGCCAGGGTCCGGCGCCCGGTCTCGGGCCGTCCGAGGGCCGCGCTGGTGACGGCGGTGCCGGCCATGGCCACCGCCCGCAGCACCGAGGGCTCGAAACGGGTCAGCAGCGCGAACACCCCCAGCAGGGCCAGCAGCACCACCATGCGGACCCCGGGGCGGGCCCGGACCGCCAGCGGGGAGGCGAGCGCCAGCACGAAGGCGACGTTCTGGCCCGACACCACCAGCAGGTGACCGAGGCCCGCGGCCCGGAAGTCGTCGTAGAGCCGGGGCGACTGGCTGCGGTCGTCGCCGTAGACCATGCCGGCGAACATGGCCCGGCTGTCGTCGGGCAGGCTCGCCGCGCCCCGCTCCAGCAGCCGCCTCACGCGGTTGGCGAAGGCGGCCACCGGCGCGGCCCCGGCCCGATCACCGACCGAGTCGACGTTGAGCGTGGCGGCGATGTGGCGCCACCGGTGCCAGTCGCCGGTGGCCGGGCGGGCCGTGCCCGAGACCTGCAGCCGCTCCCCGGCCAGACCGTCGTCGAGGCGCCCGGCGAGCGCACCGTAGGCCCGGGCCTCCAGCCGGGCCCCGGCGTGACGGACCGTGACCCTCACACCGTTGGTGCCCAGCGGCCTGGGATCGTCGAGCAGGGTCACCCAGCCCTCGATCCGACCCTGGGGAGGATCGGCCAGCCCGTCGAGGGCCCTTGCCCCGAAGAACCCCGCGAACGCCGCGAAGACCGCGAAGGCGAGCAGCGGGCTCGGCCTCCAGGCGCACACCGCGGCCAGCACCACCGCCAGCGCCAGCGGCACCCCGATCAGCAGCCACGATCCCAGCGCCGCCCCGGCCGCGGCCGCGTAAGGCATCGCCGCCCGGTCCCGCAGCCACGACAAACCACCGGACCTCACCGGCCCGCCCTCACCCCCAGCACGCCCACCGGACCTCACCGGCCGCTACCACGCCGACCGGGCCTCACCGGCCCGCCCTCACAGCGCGCCCGCCAGACCTCACCGATCCGCCCCACCCCAGCGCGCCCGCCAGACCTCACCGATCCGCCCCACCCCAGCGCGCCCGCCGGACCTCACCGGCCCGCCCTCACAGCGCGCCCGCCAGACCTCACCGATCCGCCCCACCCCAGCGCGCCCGCCGGAAGTCACCGGCCCGCCCTCACGTTCATCGCCGTCACCAACGGTCACTGGCCGGTCACCGTCGCCGCTGGGCGGATCTGCTCGAGCTTGACCGGTCCTATGCCGGAGACCTCGATCAACTCGTCGATGCTGGCGAAGGGCCCGTTGCGTGAGCGGTGCTCGACGATGGCCGCCGCCAGCGACGGGCCGACACCGGGCAGCGCCTCCAGCCGCGCCGCGTCGGCGGTGTTGATGTCCACCGGCGCCGATGCCTCCCCGCGGTCATCGCCGGCCGGACCGCCGCTGCCCGAAGCGGTGACGACGGGCACAAGGTCCGGTGACGATGTCTCCCCGACCGCCGGCACCCAGACACGCGACCCGTCAGCCAGGAACTCGGCCAGGTTGAGCCGGACCCGGTCGGCGTCGGCGGTGAACCCGCCGGCGGCGTCGATGGCGTCGGCGACCCGGCTGGAGGCGGGGAGCTCGTGGACACCGGGACGGACCACCGCCCCGACAACGTCCACCACGATCAGCTCGGGCTCCGGTGCCGCCGACGGCGGCGGGGCCGGCGTCGGGATCGGGACCGTGCCGGCCATGGGAAGGATCTCGGCCGGGTCAGGGCCGGCGGGAGGGCGCAGCGCCCACCAGCCCCCGATCGCGGCCGCGGCCACGCCGAGCACTCCGAGCACCACCGTGGCCACCGACACGCCCAGGCGATCGGCCAGAGCCCCTGGAGACAGCATGAGGGATCGGCGCCCCTCGTAGCGATCCGCTGGCGTGCGCACCCCGTGTCTCCCGCGCCGCTTGCAAGAAGACCGACACGGGAGGCGGCCGGCGAGCCGCCCGTAAGGCTAGCAGTCCCGAGGGCGAGCGCGATCAGGCGGAGAAACTCCTCGCGGCGCCATGTCGCGATTCCGGCTCAACTCCGCTGCGCTCACGGGCCGCTCGGGCCAGGGCGCTTCCTCCACGGTGTGTGCGCAGGCCTGGTCGCGCGGCCTCAAAGCGCAACCGCGGCAGGCTCACGCATCCGCGGCAGGCTCGAAGGCGCCGGCCGGCGCGGCGTCCCCGCCAGGAGACTCAGAACAGGGCGGCGGAGAGGCGCTTGCGCCAGGCGGAGGTGCGAGGGTCGTCGGGACCGAGCACCTCCAGCAGATCCACGAAGCGTTGACGAGCGTCCTCGTCCGACTTCACCGTCGCCAGCAGCGCGGCCAGCTCGGCCTCGACGTCCTGGGCGGAATCCCCCGGAGCCGCATCGGAGCCCAGCACCCGGGCCAGAGCCAGCAGGCGCCGCACCTCGGGCGTTTCGGGGACCCGCTCCAACAGGGCGACCGCCTCGGCGCCCCGGCCGTCGTCGATAAGCACCGCAGCCAGTGCGGCCACCGCATCGGCGTTGTCCGACTCGATCTCGAGAGCGGCCCGCAGCGACGCCTCGTCGCCGGCCTCGATCAGCCGCTCCACCTCGGTCATCTCCGGTGTCGGCACCAGCCGCTGCACGAACTCGCGCACCGTGGCCTCGCCCTGGGCCCCCAGGAATCCGTCGGCGACCTGGCCGTCCACCATGGCGTACACCGCGGGGATCGACTGCACCCGGAATGCCTGGGCGACGCCGGGGTTCTTCTCGATGTCCACCTTGGCCAGCTCGACGGCGCCGTTGGTCTCGGCGACGACCTTCTCCAGGATGGGGGTGAGCTGGCGGCAGGGCTCGCACCAGGAGGCCCACAGGTCCACCACCACCGGGACGGTCTGGGACCGGTCCACCACCTGGGCCTGGAATGTCGCGTCGGTAACGTCAGCCATGAGCACCGCAACGTAGCCGGACCGGGCCTCGATCACGCCACCCGCCACCCGAACGCCGGCGGTGCCGGGCATCCTGTAGCACCGGCAAGGCGTGACCCAAGGAGAACCCATGAAGATCGACGCATGGATTGGACTGCCCGAAGCCTCCAGCCCCGACCAGTTGGCCACCATCGGCGAACGGGCCCGGCTGATGGAGCAGGACGGCTACAGCGGGCTGCTGTCGGCCGAGACCAGCCACGACCCGTTCCTGCCCCTGGCGCTGGCCGTCCAGCACACCGAGCGCATCGATCTGATGACCGCCATCGCGGTGGGCTTCGCCCGCAACCCGATGGTGCTGGCGCACACCGCCTGGGACCTTCAGGCCCTGTCCGGGGGGCGGTTCCTGCTCGGGCTGGGAAGCCAGATCCAGCCCCACATCACCAAGCGCTTCTCGATGCCGTGGTCGCGGCCCGCGGCCCGCATGGAGGAGATGATCGCCGCCATCCGGGCCATCTGGGAGGCCTGGCAGACGGGCGAGCGCCTCAACTTCCGGGGCGAGTTCTACCGCCACACCCTGATGACGCCCATGTTCAGCCCCGGCCCGATCGGCGTCCCGCCCCCGCCGATCCTGATCTCGGCGGTGGGGCCGCTGATGACCAGGGTGGCGGGCCGGTCCGCCGACGGGCTGGTGTGCCACGGCTTCCAGACCGCCGACTACCTGCGCGACGTGATGCTGCCCAACGTGGAGGCCGGGCTGGCCGAGTCGGGCCGGACCCGCTCCGACTTCCAGATATCGATGCCGGTGTTCGTGGTGTCGGGCTTCGACGAGGACGATGTCGCCGCCCAGGCCGCCCGGACCCGCCGGCAGATCGCCTTCTACGGGTCCACGCCCGCGTACCGGGGGGTGCTCGAGCACCACGGCTGGGGCGACGCCCAGACCGAGCTCAACCAGCTGTCGAAGCGGGGGATGTGGAAGGAGATGGGCGACGTGATCGACGACGACATGCTCGACGCCTTCGCCATCGTGGCCGAGCCCCACGAGGTGCCGGCCCGCCTCACCGAACGCTTCGGCGGCTCGCTCGACCGCCTCCAGTTCTACGCAGGCGTGCGAGGGGACGCCGAGCGCTGGGCCCCCATCATCGAAGAGATCAAGGCCGCCTGACGGGCGCGGGGCCGGCGCTCCGACCCGCTAACCTGTCGGCACCTCGGGGCTATAGCTCAGTTGGTAGAGCGCTTCCATGGCATGGAAGAGGTCAGGGGTTCAATTCCCCTTAGCTCCACGTCACAACATCACATAGGTCCTGTTCAGAGGCCATAATTCGAATCTAGTTCGGTTATGTGTGCTGCTTCTGTTGTCACTGTTGGCAGTAGAGCAATCGGGTTGACACAATCGGGGTGCGAGCCTGGCCTGCACTGGCACCTCGACATGAAGGGCCGGGCGATGGCGGGGATTCAACTCCTAGCGGACGGGTCAACGAGGCCCGACTCGGCCCGTCTGTCATACGGCTCGTTTAGTTTGGGGCGCACGGTCGCTGTTCCCCGCGTGGAATGGCCAATGCCGTCAGATGCAGGAGGAGAAGCATGACCCAGTGCCGTGATTGGGTTGCGTAGGCTGCCATTGGGACACTGCGAAGGAGGATGCGTGGCAGCCGAGAAAGCCGGGCACAGCGGGATGTGGTCGCTGTTCCGGGGAGACGCACTCGACGCTTACGCCCAGTGGCCCGCACCCGCTGCCATTATCTCCGACGGCGCTTACGGCGTTGGCGGGTTCCCCGGCGATCCCCGCACCGCTGATGGTCTGGCCGAGTGGTACGAGCCTCATATCGAGTCTTGGTCCAAGCACGCGCGAGCGTCCTCCACGCTGTGGTTCTGGAATACCGAACTGGGCTGGGCGACGGTGCATCCGGTTCTGGTCCGCCACGGGTGGGAGTACGTGCAGACCATCGTCTGGGACAAAGGCATAGCGCATATTGCCGGGAACGTGAACGGCGAGACAATCAGGCGCTTCCCGGTCGTGACGGAGGTGTGCGTGTTCTACCGGCGCCGTCTGGAGTTCCCTACCCCCGACGGCGTGATGTCGGCCAAGCAGTGGCTGCGCTACGAGTGGCAGCGCGCTGGACTACGACTGCAGGCCGCCAACGAAGCGTGTGGGGTGGCGAACGCGGCCACGCGCAAGTATCTGACGCAGGACTGGCTGTGGTACTTCCCTCCGCCTGAGATGATGTCCCGCCTCGTGTGCTACGCCAACCAGCACGGCCGACCGGACGGCGCCCCGTACTATTCGCTAGACGGTAAGGCGCCGGTCAGCGCTGAGGAGTGGGGTTCTCTGCGAGATGTCTGGAGCCACACCCACGGGATCACCAACGTGTGGGCGGCGCCACCTCTCAACGGCAATGAGCGCTACAAGGGCAACCGAGTCCGGTCGGCGCCACGAGTGCATCGACCAGGCCGCAACGCCGCCGTTCATCTCAACCAGAAGCCGCTGGAGTTCATGCGCCGGAT
>JAPOQG010000347.1 GCA_026710865.1 Acidimicrobiaceae bacterium | reverse complement strand
GTGCATCTGGGCATCTCGGGCGTGGTCGAGCGGTCCAAGCTGCTGACGATGGGGGCGCGTCTGGGCGTCGGACCCTCGCTGCGCTACCTGCGCAAGAACCGGGCCGCCATCACGAAGCTGATGACGTCCCCCAACTACAGCCCCGACCACCTGCTGACCGCGCTGAGCCCGGCCTTGGAGGAGCTGAACGTGACCGGCCTGCACGTGTTCACCTTCAACCAGGTCGGGGCCACCGCCTCCTGGCAAGCCTCCCACCGCCGCTAGCGGAGTCCGCCGCCTGCAACAGGCCACGCCGAACAACCTGCAAGTTTCCACCTCTACGGTGGATTATTGACAGAAGTTCGCTTCGGTCGCCGCAAGCGCCTTGGCAACGGTATCGCAGAGGGCCGCCGGGTGATCGGCGTAGTCGTTCCAGGTGAAGTTGAGGACGGTCCAACCAGCGAGCGTGGTCTCGTTGCGACGCCGCCGGTCCTGCACGAACGACTCACGGTTGTCGTGCCATCGCGCGCTGTCCAACTCGATCGCCACTCGGCGGCTCGGGAAGGCGAGGTCGACTTGGGCCACCAAACTTCCGTCGGCCCGCCGCACACGATGCTCCAGCGCCGGGGACTCGAGACCAGCATCGACAAGTAGGTCAGACACCATCCGGCTCCAGTCACTGAGAGGCACAGCCATGCCCTCGAAGCGCTCTGCCAGCGATGACTTGAGGGCGGCGCACCCGGGTCGCCCGCGCCGCGCATGGGATGTCAGCACTCCGTAGAGGTCCGACAGGCGGAGTTGGCCGTCCCTGAGCACGGCGTCGACAGTGCGGTCCAGTCTCCTGGGACTCACGACTGCGGCCAGATCGAGCACCGTTCTGCCCAACGAAGTGCAGGGGATCCCATCGCGCTCAACCGACTTGGCCAGGTCCATCCGATTCGACTCGTAGCGACGGGCGCCCCGAATGCCCCGACCCTTCCCCGGGGGCACGATCACCTCCACCCGATCAAGCCTGTACCCCTCAATAGGGTGAAGAGCCGCGGCAGATCGATGACTGGCCACCGCACCATGAGCCATGCACAATGCGAGCAGCCTCGAGCGGAATGTCGACGGCACGGCCTCGTGCCGGTACACGCCTGCAGCTTCGCGTTCCCACACGCCCGAACTCACGAGGCGATCGAGCTGGCGGCGGGTGATGCCCTCGTCAAGCGCCTGAGCACGGGAGATAACACCATGCTGGCGCCGCATCCGCCTGAGAACCCGCTCCTCGCCCATTCCGTCTCCCCAGCAAGATCCGTGTTTCCATGAGATTCAGGTTTCTATTACTTATTTACCTTATATATAGTGATGTTCCAATGTCGGGTCCGAGGAGCATCGCCGGCGATGTCACAGGGGAAAGGTACTTTCGAGGACATGGAACCAACAGCTGTAATCGTGCTTGTCGCCGCTCTGGCCGCCGTGGTCGCGGGGGTCGTGATCCTTCAGTTCAGGGGCTCTCCTCGTGCGGCCGACGCATCCGGCGACGTGGCCCGCCTGAGCGTGCAGCTCGAGGAACGCGAGCGGGAGTTGGAACAGGTCCGGGAGGCGCGCGACACGGCCTGCGGCGAGCGCGACTGCGCCCGCGAGGAACTGGTCGCGGCCCGGACGGAGCTCGCCGCCGTCAGGGCGGACCATACGGCCCGCACGGAGGAGCTGGCCTCCGCCCGCGAGCAACTCGACAATCAATTCAAGGGCCTTGCCGCGGGCGTCCTCAAGGAGAGCACCGAGTCGCTGCTCCGGCAGGCCAAGGAGCAGTTCGACAGCCAGCGGCAGGTCAGCACGGCCGAACTCGAACAGCGCAAGGAGGCCATCGACAGCCTCGTGGGGCCCATCCGCGAGAGCCTTGAGAAGCTGGGCACGCACGCCAACGAGATCGAGCAGAAGCGCGCCGACGCCTACGGGCGGTTGACCTCACAGATCACGTCGCTCCAGAAGGTCGCCGGGAGCCTCAGCGATGCGCTGCGGTCTCCCAACATCCGGGGCCAGTGGGCGGAGCAGGAGCTGGGCAACATCTTGGAGCTCTCGGGACTGCGGCAGCACATCGACTACTACCCCCAGCACACGGTGCCGGTCCAGGGGAGCGTGGTGCGCCCGGACGCAGTCGTGAGCGTGCCGGGAGGCCTCAAGGTGGTGATCGACGCCAAGGCGCCGCTGGACAACTACCTGAAGGCCCACGAGGCCGCCGACGCCGGCGACGAGCGCGCCCTGCTGACCAGCCACGCGGCGGCGATCTCCAAGCACGCCAAGAGCCTCGGCGCGCGGGACTATGCCGACGCCGTCGCGGGATCACCGGACTTCGTGCTGATGTTCGTGCCGGCCGATCCGATACTCGACTCAGCGATGAAGGTGCAGCCGACTCTGTGGGAGCAGGCATGGCAGGAACACCGCGTGCTCATCGCCACGCCCGGTCTGCTGTTGGCCTTCCTGCGGACGGTGGCGCTGGCCTGGCAGCAGCAGGACATGCAGGAGAACGCGCAGGAGATCGCGGACCTCGGCAAGGAGCTCTACGACCGGCTGCGAGTCTTTGCCGAGCACATGGACAGCATGGGTGCCGGCCTCGGTAGGGCCCTGGCCGCCTACAACCGCGGCGTCGGCTCCTTCGAGGGTCGGGTGCTGCCCCAGGCTCGGCGCTTCGAGAACCTGGGTGCGGTGTCCGAATCCAAGCGCATCGCCGAGTTGGGTCCGGTGGAGGACACCGTGCGTGCCGTGCGCGCGCCGGAGACTGCCGCCGAGACGGATGCGGGCGCGCCGCGAAGCAGCGTCCTGCCGCACAAGCGAAGCGCCTGAAGCCGAGCCGCCGCGACCCGCGGCCGCCGGGCCACAGGAAGGCCGATCCCACGAGTGGGAGCTTCGGACCATGCACGCCGCCATCCGCAGCCGAGCCTGCCCCAGCCGATCGACCCACAGACGACGCGCTCCGGACCGAGCGTCCTGCCGCACAAGCGAAGCGCCTGAGTGGGAGCTTCGGGCCGAGCCGAGTGCGACCCTTGACGGTTGGTGCCTGGCTGGTGGCAGAATGGGGTGATGGCTGGGGCTAGTCACGGGTGGCCGGCGGTGGAGCCGGTGCTGGCCGATCCTGTCGCTGAGCGGGCCCGGCTACTGGACGACCTGGCCACCGCCTACAGGCTCTTCGGGACACTGCGCTGGGCCGAGCTGGGCGACGGCCACATCACCTGCCGCGACACCGAGAAGCACGACCACATGTGGATGCTGCGCCACCGGGTCGTCTTCGAGCGTGCGCAGCCCGACGACATGGTGCTGGTCGCTCCCGACGGCACGGCAGTCGACCAAGAAGGCCGTCGGGCCCGCATCAACAACTCCGGCTACCACATCCACCACCCCATCCACGAGGCCCGGCCCGATGTGACCGCCGTCGC
>JAPOQG010000391.1 GCA_026710865.1 Acidimicrobiaceae bacterium | reverse complement strand
GAGAGAATCCCCGACGAGCGCAACTGGTTGATCCGATCGCGCACAGTTCCGGCACTTGCGCCGACCATCCGGGAGATGTCGCTGTAGCTAGCCCGGGCGTCCTCTCTCAGGACCCGCAAAATCTCACGATCGACGTCATCCCATTCTCCAGACATCGCGCCGAACCCTAGCGGCGCCGGGCCTCGGTCCTGTCGGCACGCTGCGCCGAGGCCGGACGGGGCGGCGGCCGAAGATAGCTTGGCATGGTGGACCTGGGCGGGACGTGGCGGATCGCTGCGGCCACCGAGGGGCGGCGGCGCACATTCCACGAGTTCGACTTCGACGACTCGGGCTGGGCCACAACCCCTGTGCCCAGCCATTGGGCCCAGGGTGCGGCCGGCGGCGGAGCGGACCTCGCCAGCGAGGAGTCGGTGCTGTACCGGCGGCGCTTCGAGGGCCCGGCGGATGCGGCCGCAGCGCCCGAGACCGGGACGGGCGGCACGCGCTGGTGGCTGCGGATCGAGGGGCTCGCCCAGCAGGGCGACATCTGGCTCGACGGCAGCTACCTCGGCCACACCGACGGCTACTTCGTGCCCCACGAACTGGAGGTCACCGACCAGATCGGCGCTCGGAGCGAGCATCTGCTGGCCATCGAGGCGACCTGCCGGCGCTTCCGCGATCCGGACAACCGCACCACGTTGACCGGGGCGTTGCAGGACCCCGAGCTGTGCGGATCCGACGACATGATCGTTGGGGGCTTGTGGCGGCCGGTGCGGCTGCGGTCCAGCGGGACGGTGGCGATCCGCCACGCCCGGGCCATCTGCGCCGAAGTCCACACCTCCGGCGACCGGGGCCGGGGCCGAAGCGGTGGCGAGCGGACGGCCCGGCTGGCGCTGCGGGCCGTCCTCGACGTACCCGGCGGGGGCGCGGTGTCCCTGCGGACCAGGGTGGCGGGCACCGAGCACGTCCACGACCACCACGCGGCCGTCGGCGAGAACAGGGTCGAGTGGACCGTCGACGTGGCCGATCCCCCGCTGTGGTGGCCCCACTCTCTGGGCGACCAGCGGTTGTGCGACCTGGAGATGGAGGCTCTGGCCGGCGGGGAGGTCCACGACCGGAGGCGCTTCCGCATCGGCTTCCGGTCGGTGGAGATGCGCCGGTGGGTGCTGCACGTCAACGGGGAGCGGCTGTTCGCCAAGGGCGCCAACCTCCTGCCCACGAAGCCGCTGCTGGGCACGGCGTCGCCGTCGGAGGTGGCCGACGACATCCGGGCGGCCCGCAACGCGGGCCTCGACCTGGTGCGCCCCATCGCCCACATCGCCCGCGAGGAGTTCTACGACACCGCCGACGAGCTTGGGATGCTCGTATGGCAGGACCTGCCCGTCAGGGGAGTGATGAGCCGCGGCGTGGTGGGCGAGGCCCGGCGGCAGGCCCGGGAGGCGGTCGATCTGCTGGGCCACCGCCCGTCGGTGGCGCTCTGGTGCGCCCACGACGATCCGTTCCCCCGCACGAGGCGCCCGTCGGCCACGCCCGCCGCGTGGAGCCGGCTGGGGCCGTCGTGGAACCGCGACGTGCTCGACCGGCGGCTGGGCCGGGTGCTGTCGCGCTGCGACGGCTCGCGCCCGGTGGTATCGCACACCGCGGTGCCGCCGCACTTCCCGTCGCTGGAGGGCACGACGAGCCAGCTGTGGTTCGGCCTCCACGGCGGGCGAGCCGCCGATCTGGCCCCGAGGCTGGCCCGGGTGCCGACGATGGGCCAGTTCGTCTCGGCCTTCGGCACGCCGGTGCGCGCCGACCAGCCCGAGGTCGTCAAGACCAGCGTCGAGATCCTGCGACGCCTGAAGTACCGGCCCACCGGAGGGTTCCTGCTGCATGCCCTGGCCGATGTGGGGACCGGGGACGGCGCCGGGTTCGGCGTGCTGGACTGGCTGCGACGGCCCAAGCCGGGCTGGAAGGCCCTGGTGGAGGCCTGCCGGCCGGTGATCGTGACCGCCGATCCGCTGCCGGCGTGGGTTCGGGGCGGTGACCGCCTCGAACTGGCGGTGCACGTCGTGAACGACACCCGGGCCGATCTGGGCGACCTGCGAGTGCACGCCAGGGTGTTGGGACCCGACGGTGTCGCCGTCAGAGAGCAGCGCTGGGAAGGGAGCGCCGGCGCCGACGACTGCGTGCTGGTGGGCTACATCGACGCCGACCTTCCCGTAGGCATCGCACCGGGGCAGCTAGCCGTGGAGCTGACCCTCACCGTCGGCCCGGAATCCGACCAGGATCCTGCCGTCGCCACCAACCGCTACTCCACACCGATCATCTAGCGGCGCGGCTAGCGGTGTGTCGCCGGTTTGGTTGCGCGACCTGCTCGATCCGTGGCCTCGTGCGATGGACTACAGAACTGCGCAGCTGTACTCACGACATACCGCTAGCGGAGGGACTTCCAGAGGCGCCGGTAGGCGATGGAGAATGCGTCGGTGGGCAGGGCCACCTCGCCGGTGTCGTCGAGGCTGAACGACACCTGGCGGGGTTGCAGGGCCTCGCAGATGACCCTGTCCTCCTCGTTGACGGCGGCCTGGAAGTCCCGCCACGGCTCCAGGGGGTCGCCGCTCAGGTTGGCGCGGGCGCTCTGCTGGAACACCAGGCTCGAGGTGGCCGACTCGGGCAGGGCCGTCAGCTGGATGCACTCGATCTCGCCGTCGGGGTAGGTGATGGTGAGCATCGACGAGAACGGGAAGGTGAAGTCGTAGCGGTAGTCGCCCTCGATCTCCTCGACCGAGCCGTCGAGGGTGTTGCGGTACTGCTGGAACACCCCGACCCTCGAGGTGAAGCCCGTCTCGGTGGCAGCCACCTCTTGGGGGCCCACCGGGCGGTCGCTGGGTCCGAAAGTGACCCGGTGGATGGTCGAGAAGTGGGCTATGTCGTTGAAGTTCTCAGCCACCCGGCTGGCCGACACATCCCAGCGCACCGGACCGATCTGGAAGGTCTGCACATCGGGCCGGTCGTAGAACCCCCAGTCGGGCGGATCGTCGCTGGCCGGCTCGCCCACGCAGGCCCACACCAGCCCGTGGCGCTCCCGGGCGTGGACGGTGTCGAGGGTCAGCCGCTGCGGGAGCCGGGCGTCGGGCCGGGCCGGGAAGGCCACGCACCGCCCGTCGGCTGCGTAGCGCAGGCCGTGGTAGGGGCAGACCAGGCAGTCGTCGGCATAGGAGCCCATGCTCAGCGGGCTGCCCCGGTGGGGGCAGCGGTCGGTGGCCACGCAGGCCCGGCCACCGCTGCGGAACACCACCAGCGGCCGGCCCAGCATCACCACCCCGACGGGACCGTCGTCGATGGCGCCGGAGCGGGCCACCGGATGCCAGTGCCGCCGCAGGACCTCGAGTTCGGCCGGCTCGGTCATGGCACGCTCGGCTCCTCAGGCTGGGCCGGTCCGAGAACCGGGTCGAAGGTGTCCATGGCGGCCACGTCGACGGTCCCCACGTCGGTGATGGCGTAGTCGGGGATCGAGGTGATGGGCAGGAAGAACAGGTACATGAAGGGCCAGTCCACCGTGCAGCCCAGCGCCTTGGCCGCCCGGTCGAGCCGCTCCTCTGCGGCCAGCATGTCGGCCGGGTCGAGATCGGACACGATCCCGCCGATGGGCAGGGGCAGGAACTCGACGACCCGGCCGCCGTCCACAACCACCTGGCCGCCGCCGTGGGCCGCGATGTGGTTGACGGCTGCCGCCATGTCCTCCCGCGACGTCCCGATCACCACGATGTTGTTGTCGTCGGGGGCGCTGGAGGTGGCCAGCGCGCCGGAACGGATCCCGAACCCGGCCACCAGCGCGGTCGGGCGGTTCGAGTTCTTGCCGTAGCGCTCCACCACACTCACCAGGGCCACATCGCGGTCGATGTCGGGCGCCACCCGGCCCCCCGCGGCCTCAAGCACCACGT
This sequence comes from Acidimicrobiaceae bacterium, assembly GCA_026710865.1. GTDB lineage: Bacteria > Actinomycetota > Acidimicrobiia > Acidimicrobiales > Aldehydirespiratoraceae > Aldehydirespirator. The sequence continues at coordinate 7,330 of JAPOQG010000391.1, read as the reverse complement.
CGCGGCGCTTGCGCACGAAGATCTGCTCGGTCACCTCGATGGCCAGCACCTCGACGGGACCGTCGGGCAGGTCGGTGCGCACCGTGAAGTCGTCGGCGGTTGCGGGCTCCATGGGGAACGGTCCGGTCAGCAGGCCGTCGCGGCTCGGCGGTTCCAGATCGACGGCCATCTCCCCGTCGCGGGCCACCACCTGCCCGTTGGCCATCACCATCGAGGGCCGGAAGTCCTCGAGGTCCTCCACGAAACAGATGTCGGCGTAGCGGCCCGGCGAGATCGAGCCGACCATGTGGTCCACCCGGTAGGCCTCGGCGCCGTTGAGGGTGGCCATCTGGATGGCCGTCATGGCGTCGACGCCGGCGTCGATGGCCATGCGGACCATGTTGTCGAGATGGCCGCGGTCGAGCACGTCGCTGGCCACCACGTCGTCGGTGCAGAAGCTGACCCGGCGGGCCGAGCCCGGGGCGTGCTCGGTCACCAGCCGGATGTTCTCTTCCAGGAAGTGAGCGAAGGACGACTCCCGGATCACGATGTACATGCCGTTGCGGAGCTTCTCGAGGCACTCGGCCGAGTCGTAGCTCTCGTGGTCGAGGCGGATGCCGCCGCAGGCGTAGCTGGTGAGGTCGGCGCCGGTGGCCATCGGCGCGCAGCCGAGCACCGGCAGCCGGTTCTCACGGGCGATCTCCATGGCCGCCAGCACGTCGGGGTCACCGGTGGTGACGAACTCGCGGACGGTCTCCCACACGCCCACGCACTCCGGCCAGCGTTGGGCGGCCCGGTGGTCGTCGGGCCCGAAGTAGTGGCCCACGGTTGAGGTGGGAAGGGTGTAGGGCGTCTTGCAGGGCGCGCCCCACAGCACCCGCAGTGGGGTGCCCTGGGACTCCCGTAGGAAGGCCTCGGCGCCCTCCAGTCCGGCCACCACCAGGATCTGGTCGAGGCCCGAGACCACGTTGATGGTCCCCAGCGGCACCAGCATCTTGGCCGCGCTGGTTATCGACAGCTTGGAGCACTCGATGTGCTGGTGACCGTCGAACAGCCCCGGCACCAGGTGGCGGCCCTCGGCGTCGACGATCTCGGTGTCGGGTCCGGTGTGGGCCGACACGTCGCCCAGCGCCACCACGGTGTTGCCGTACACGGCGACGTCGGCCGGGTACACCTCCGCCGAGACCACGTTGACGAGCCGGCCGCCCCGCACCACGGTCGTGGCCGGGATACGGGCTGCGCCCGCGGCCACCAGCTCCGAGATGGGGGGCTGCGCCATCATGTCGCCGAGCTCTCGGCGACGGCGTCGACCCGGCGCAGGTACTCGGCCCGGCTGCCGTCGTCGAACTTCAGCTCCGGCTCGAGGGTGCCCTCCACATGCAGGTGGAGCTCGGCTTTGGGGATGGAGCGGATCAGGTCTTCTACGGAGCCCACGGCCTCTCCTTTCTCGGGGTGCGTCTCATCGGTCAGCCTCCGGCCGCGACCAGGATCAAGCGGGCCGGTGTGTCCGAGGCCAGGCGCCAGCGGGTCTGGACCCAGGCCGAGTGGAACATCACGTCGCCGGCGTTGAGGGTCTCTTGCGGCCGGTCCTTGAACTCCACATGCAGCGACCCCTCCAGCAGGTAGATCACGGTCTCGTCGGCGGACTCGAACCACTCGTCGACGTCGGGCCCGGGCTCGATCCGGAAGTCGCCCAACTCGGTGATGCGCCGCCCACCCCGGTACGCCGTGCGGGCCGTGGTGGCGTTGGGCAGCTCGCTCACCGGCATCTGATCGAGCTCCGCCGCCCGAAGGACCTCGACCTGGGCGCCGGACGCGGACGCGGGCAGCAGGTCCGACGGCTTGACGTCGAGTGCGGCCGCCAGGCGGTACAGCGTCGCGATGGCCACCGACGTGCGACCGGCTTCGAGCTGGCTCAGGAACGGCTGGCTCACGTCGGCGGCTGCGGCCAGCTTGCGCCCCGACAGCCCCCGCTCGGCTCGGATCGCCTTGACCTTGGCCCCGATCTGGTGGCCCAACTCATCGGGCATGGCGCTGTGTCACTTCCCATTCTTCCATGACGGGATCTTGGGCTCGGAGCCCTGCACCGAAGTCCCCGCGGCCTAGAGGCTCATCCACGGAGGTCATCGGGCCTCCCGGGAGTAGGGCTCGCCCAGGCTGGCCGGCGCGCCCACCCGGCGGGCCCGCTCCGGGTTGGCCGACACGATCACCACCACCAGGAACGTCACCACGAACGGGATCATGCTCAGGAAGTCCGAGGGCACATCGACACCCGCGATCTGCAGGGTGAACCCGAGAGTGCGCAGCGCGCCGAACACGTATGAGGCCAGTAGCGCCAGCCACGGCCTCCATCCGGCCAGGATCACCAGCGCGACCGCGATCCATCCCGCCCCCGCGGTCATGCCCGCCTGCCAGGTTCCCAGCACGGCCAGAGCGAGGTACGCGCCGCCCACGCCCGCGCCGAATCCGCCGATCAGCGTGAACAGGTAGCGGATGCCGGTGACCGACAGGCCGGCCGCGTCGGCTGCCGCCGGGTCCTCCCCCACGGCCCGCAACGACAGTCCCGCATTGGTGCGATAGAGGAAGTAGCCGGCCGCGGCGACGATCAGCCACGACAGGTAAACCACGATGTCGTGGCCGAAGAGGATCGGCCCCACGGCGGGCAGGTCCCTGAGGGCCTCGGGCAGGATCGGATCGACCTGAACCCCGTTGAAGCTCTGGATCAGCGGATCGTCGCCGGTGCTTCCCCAGAATGACGACAGCCCGTTGCCGACGATCACCAGCGCCAACCCCGACACGATCTGGTTCACCCGCAGCGAGATGGCCAGCAGCGCATGGATCGCACTGAACACGACCCCGGCCAGCCCGCCGGCCACCAGCGCGATCCCCAGGTTCCCGGTCTGGACTCCGGCCCAGAAGCCGGTCACCCCGCCTATCAGCATCATGCCCTCGACGCCCAGGTTCATCACCCCCGAGCGTTCGGCCAGGATCTCCCCGAGGGCGGCGAACAGGATGGGTGTGCCCGCCACGACGGCACTGACGATCGACAGGACGAGCACCGTGTCATTCATGGCGACTCCACCGGGCCGGGCCGCACCGGATCATTCATGGGAGGCCTCGGTCGCGGCGAGCTGGGGCTCCGGTGCCGAACGGGACGACAGGACGAGCCGGTTGGACAGGAAGAACTCTCCGGAGGCCACGAACAGGAAGATCAGGCCCTGCAGCAGGAACACGATCTCGGCGTCCAGGCCGATCGTCTGCAGCTTGGCGCCCGATGCTGCCACCGCCCCCAGCAGGACCGCCACCGGAACCACACCGAGCGCATTGAGCCGGGCCACGGCTGCGACGACGATGCCGGTGAAGCCCATCTCGGTGGCCAGCGCCCGGGGATCCAGGGTCTTGAGCACCCCGCTGACCTCGATCGCCCCGGCCATGCCGGCCAGCGCGCCCGACAGCGCGAGGACGGACACGATCTTGCCGCTCACGCTCATTCCCGCATAGCGCGAGGCGGACGGGGAGTCGCCGATCGTGCGCAGCTCGAACCCCCAGGTGGTGCCCCGCAGACTCCACCACAGCACCAGCGCGGCCGCGAGGGCGATCACCAGCCCGTAGTGGAGCCGGTGCGAGATGACGGGGAGTTCGGCGGCGTCGGGAATGAGCTTGCCCTGGGGGTAGTTGCGCCCCGGATCGCGCCAGAAGCTCACCGTGCCGAAGATCAGGTAGTTCATGAAGTACAGGGCCACGAAGTTGAGCATCAGCGTGGTGATGACCTCGTTGGTGTTGAAGTACGCCTTGGGCACCGCAGCCACGCCCGCCCAGAGGGCGCCCATCACCGCACCCCCGACGACCATGGCCGCCAGCATCAGCACCTTGGGCAACCCGGCGGGAAGCCAGAGGGCCAGCCCGCTCGCCACGATGGCGCCCATGTAGAGCTGTCCCTCGGCGCCGATGTTCCAGACCTTCATGCGGAAGGCCACCGCGGCGGCAAGGCCGGTGAGGATCAGCGGAGTGGCCAGCACCAGGGTGCGGGTGATCGGTCGCACGCCGTTGATGCTGGAGTCCAGGATGGTCCGGTAGGCCTCGATCGCGCTGTTGCCCGAGATGAGGATCACGACCCCGCCCACCGCCGCGGCCGCGAGCAGGGAGGCGACCGGAACGCCGAGCCTCAACGCCACCGCCGGCCTGGCACGGGGCTCAACCGAGATCCGCACGCTCATCCGCCGGCGGCTACGCCGCTGGAGTCCGCGTGGTCCCGCGCGCCGGTCATCAAGAGGCCGAGTTCCTCGATGTCGAGCGTGTCGGGGGTGTAGGAGCCCACGATGCGGCCCCGGGCCATGACAAGGATCGAGTCGGACAGCTCTGTGATCTCCGCCAGATCCTCGGAGAACAGCAGCACCCCCCGGCCGGCCTCGCTCTCGGCCCGGATGTGGCCCCGGACTGCAGCGGTGGCGGCAACGTCGAGGCCCCTGGTCGGCGACGCGGCCAGCAGCACGTCGTGGGGCCGGGTCAGCTCCCGGGCGAGGATGGCCCGCTGCAGGTTGCCGCCCGACATGAGGCTGACAGCCATGCCTCTGCGTGCGCCCCGAACGTCGAAGTCCTCGACGAGCTCCCGCGCGGTCGCCGCGATGGCACTCGACGACAGCACTCCGAGACGGCTGTGGGGCCGCTCCCGGTAGCTCTTCAGCACCAGGTTCTCCTCGATCGTCAGGCCGCTGGCCAACCCGGTCCCGAGTCGGTCCTCGGGCACGTAGGCCAGGCCGGCCTGGGAGCGGCGCCGGGGCCTCGCAGCCGTGATGTCGCGATCGAGCAGGCGCACCGAGCCGCCGGTGACGGTGCGCAGCCCGGCTATGGCCTCCTGGAACTCGCGCTGGCCGTTGCCGGCCACCCCCGCGATCCCCACGATCTGACCCCGGCGCACCTCGAGGCTGGCGCCGTTGACCGCGGGCGTTCCCCGGTCTCCGGTGACCTTCAGGTCGCTGACGGTCAGCACCGCCTCGGCGTCGTCGAAGCGGCGGGGCGTGTGCCGGCCCGCCTCGGGCATGTGCTCGGCCCCGATCATCATGGTGGCGAGCTGGGAGGCGGTGGTGTCCGCAGTGTCCACCGTTCCGGCGTTCCGCCCGCCCCGCAGCACCGTCACCCGGTCGGTGTGGCCGAGGATCTCCTCCATCTTGTGTGAGACCAGCACCACCGAGTGATCCTGGTCGGCCATGTGGCGCACCACCTCGAAGAGCTTGTCGCACTCCTGGGGGGCCAGCACCGCGGTGGGCTCGTCGAGGATCAGGATCCGGGCGCCCCGGTAGAGTTGCTTGAGGATCTCGACCCGCTGCTGCTCACCCACCGACAGCTGCCAGACATAGGCGCTCGGGTGGACGCTGAGGCCGTACTCCTCGGCGATCTGGGACACCCGGGTCTCCACCGCCCGCAACGTCAGGCGGACGCCCTGGTCCTTGAGCCCCAGCACGAGGTTCTCGGCCACGGTGAGGGAGGGCACCAGCCGGAAGTGCTGGTACACCATGCCGATCCCGTGCTCGGCGGCGTCATGGGGCGAGCGCAGGCCGACCTGCTGCCCGTCGAGGCGCACCTCGCCCGAGTCGGGCCGGTACAGGCCGGCCAGGACCGAGCAGAGCGTCGACTTCCCGGCGCCGTTCTCGCCCAGCAGGCCGTGAACCTCCCCGGCCCGCAAGTCGAAGTTCACGCGGTCGTTGGCGGCGACCCCGTAGAACGACTTGTTGAGGTCCCGTACCTCGAGGATCGTCTCGCCGACTGAAGCCAAGGCTCTGACCGTAATCGAAGGAGGCGGTCGGCCGGCCGTCACCGGCCGGCCCGACCTGCCCCGGTGTCAGCTGATGGAGCCCTCGACCCCTTCGATGAGCCACAGGCAGCAGGTCGTGCGCTCCTCGAAGGGAATCGTGCCGCCCTCGGGCACCTGGACGTTGCCCTCGTTGTCCATGATCGGGCCTGCGAAGTAGTCGAACGTGCCGTCGAGGATCTGCTGGCGCCGCTCGTTGACGAGGGCCAGCATCTCGTCGGTCACGTCCTTGCCGTAGGGGCTGTTGCCGATCATGCCGGCTTGCAGGCCGCCGTAGGTCAGCGCAGGCTCCCAGGTCCCGTCGATCATCTGCTGGACCTGGTCGATGTAGTAGGGGCCCCACTCGAACGTGAACGACGACAGCCAGGCATTCGGAGCCACCTCGGAGCGATCCGAGCTGTAGCCGATGATGTTGAGACCGCGGTCCTCGGCCACCGACGCCACCGCCGGCGAGTTCAGCTCGTGAGCCAGCACGTCGGCGCCGCCGTTGGCCAATGCCTCCGCGGCCTGCTGCTCGACCGGCGGGTCGTACCAGCTGTTGATGTAGACGACCTGCACGACCGCGTCGGGGTTGACCTCGCGCACGCCGATGGTGAAGGCGTTGATGGCCCGGTTGACCTCTTCGATGGGGTAGCCGGCGGGATAGCCGATGACGCCGCTCTCGGTGACGCTCCCCGCGATGAGCCCGTCGAGATAGCGGCCGTCCTCGGTGGCCCCGTCGAAATGGCCCACGTTGTCGGCGGTCTGCCAGCCGGCCCAGGTGAGGAACTTCGTGTCGGGGTACTGCTCGGCCACCGGCATCACGTCGGGCATGAAGTAGGTGGTGCCGATGATCAAGTCGACTCCATCGGCCGCGAGATCCTCGAACGCGTTGGTGGCGGCCGGACCGGGAGAGATCTCCTCGAGGATTTGCACGTCGAGGCCAGGGAACGCCTCCTGCACCTGCTGGACGCCGCGGTAGTGGGTGGTGTTCCACCCGCCGTCCTCGATGAACAGGTCGAACACGAAGGCCACCGAATAGCCGGATCCGTCCGACGCGGCCATGGCCTCCTCTTCAGCCATGTCCTCTTCCATCGCCTCTTCTTCCATGGCCTCTTCGGCGGCCATTTCCTCTTCCATGGCCTCTTCGGCGGCCATTTCCTCTTCCATCGCCTCTTCGGCGGGTTCCGCGGCCGGCTGCGTGGGCTCGGGCTGCGCCGGTGCCGGCGCTTCCTCGTCGTCCCCACAGGCCGCCGCGACGAACGCGAACACGGCTAGTACCGCCAAGAACCATCGGGCCCTCTTCATGTCTGCTCCCTCCCCAGGTGCTTTTGACAGGGTGATAACCGCTTCTTATCATCCCCGGAGCACGGTTTCAAACCATTCGACCAGCGCGGCCCGGGTCTGCGAGCACCCGTTCATCGGCCTGAGCAGGCAGGGAGGATGACCCAGTGACAGCCGATCCGTTCACTCTGTGGCATCCGGTGGCGTCGGCGCACGACGTGCCCTACCGCCACGTCCACCACGCCCAGCTGCTGGGCCGGGAGCTGGCGGTGTGGCGGG
>JAPOQG010000211.1 GCA_026710865.1 Acidimicrobiaceae bacterium | reverse complement strand
GTCGGTTCTGGAGGAGAAGCTGCAGCGGCTCATCGATTCCTACGACCCGTTGCGCTCGCTGGTGCACCTGCAGATGCCCGCGGCCGGCCGCGGCGGCCACCGCCTGAGTTACGACGGCCGCGCCACGAACCGAAGCGACTCCTTCGCCGATCACCGGGCGACGGTGCGGCGGGTGCTCGCGCTCTACCGCAGCGTCACCGAGCACGCCGAGGACCGCCTCTGGGTCGACACCACCGACGCTGGCGAGGACGGGTTCAAGATCCGCGGCAGCCCCCTCGTCATCGACTTCGGCGAGCCCCTGAGCGAGCCACTGTTCAACCGTTTCGTGGAGCTTGCGCTCGAACGACGGACAAGCCGCTTCCGCATCGGAGGCTTCGTCACACGTCGCGGGCCCACCAAGGCACACGTCGTCGCCATTGACCGGCACCTGTGGCAACCCTTCCTTCTGGAGGCCACCAGCCAGCATCTCCTGGCTGTGCTGCCCCAAGGAACCTGCGGGAACACCGTCCACCGACTCGTCACGAACGTGCAGAGGGAGCTGGCCCCGACCGCGAGAGCCTGGCTCGGAAGCGAGCCCTACGAGAAGGCGGTGGCCGACGCCGCCAACATCGCCGCATGACCTCGGATGCGGTCCGATCGTCAGAACTTACTGCCAGACTCGCGAGGCCCGATGATTGGCCCTGGCCCGCAGCCCATGCCGGTTGGCCCCCGTCAACCCGTAGAGAAACGCACTTCGCAAGGGTGCTGAGCGTGGATCCAGGCGGCGAAAGGACACCCCCATGCCCTACGGAAGCACTCCCGCGATCATGCTGCAGGAAGCCCACGAACTCGGCCGCAAGCAAGACGCCAAGCTCCACAGACTTCTCACCGTCGCGACCACCGCACCCGTCGTAATGCTCTCGGCTGGCACCTTCGCCGTCGCCGTTGACGATGCCCTCGCTGCAAGCGCTGCTGTGATCGTGGTTGGCTCCACCATCCTGCTCGGCCTCATCCTCCTGTTCATCGAAGGGGTTGCCGCCGACTGGAACGAGGGCCCCGACCTCGACGAGCTCCTCAAAGCCCGACCGCGCAACCCCGACCGGCTGCGGGTCGGACTCGTGCGCTCCTTCACCCGCGACCACGCCCGCAACAGAGTCATCCTTGCTCGGGTCAAGTCTCTCGTCGTCGGCCAGGCCGTCACCATGGGCACCACATTTTCGATCTTGCTACTGGGATTCCATGAGCTAGCATGAGCCCGTGGATCCGACCGAAACACCCGGCGAACAGTCCGACGACCCGTTCCAGGATGTCCCTGAGATCAAGAGCGTCACGGCCAGCCAGGGCTTCATTCCCGATGCCTGGTTCTTCTGGCGCCGCAGGAAGAAGCCTGCCACTGCCTGAACCGGCCATGGGCACCGACAGCTAGCTAGCGCGTGTCTCACAAACCTCGAAGCAGCAGGCCGGCTGGCGCTGAGGGGTATCAGCCCGGAGTTTGGCAGAGTGCGGTCGCAGGGTGGTGCCATTCCACGACCGCTCGGACTGGGCAGTCCCCGCACCGGCGCTTGGGTGCCGCTCCCAGAGCACCGACGTATGAACGCTGACACCTCCAACCTCGCCCACGCCAACTCGCTGGCGGTTCGCGGGTACTTGGCGCAGGCGTTGAGGCTCGATCTGGTGGGGCCGGGTGCGGGTCATGGGCTGGCCGAGGAGCGGCTGCCGGGATGGGTGCGGCCGTCGAACTGGTACCTCACCGGTTTCTTGGTGCCGTCGGATGCGCCGCCCGAGCAGCGTTGCGACGCTGATGAGGACGATGCCTTGGACGAGACGCCGGCCGTGGCCGGGCTGTCCGAGGAGTCCACCGAGGAGCGCACGGCTGCCAAGAAGGGGTTCTTCCCGTCGTCTATTGGGCTGAGCTTCCTCGTGCCGGACTCGGCCGAGGAACTGGCCGTCACAGTGCGGTGGGGCGACTACCGCAAAGCCGAGTATGAAAGCCCGGACGGCAACACAGTGCCGGTGTGGCAGCGCGAGCCCCAGGAGCGCACGGTGACGGTCGCGCTCTCCCAGGTCGCCGCCCACCATCCGGTTCCGCAGTCGGGCGGACTCAGGCTGCACGTGGCCGTCAGACCGGTTGACACAGGACGGATAGCGGGCCTCAGCGATGGCACGCGGTCGGTCTCGGTGTTCCTCGTCAACAACCGGCCTCCCGCAACCGGAAGCCCCGACGATCCTGAGAGCGCGGGCGATGTCGAACAGGCCTACGTCTTCCAGGCCGAGCTGGAGGTTGCGGGCTCAGAGCCGTTCGTGGCGCGGCCGGACCCCAGGGGGCCGCTGGCCACCGAATGGGACGACCAGGTCGCCGACCTCCACTACGCGGACGTTCCAGAGTACGCCGTCGGCCACGGCACCTCTGCGGACTGGGAGGTCGTCGACAGCGAGTGTCGGATGCTTCGCACGGCATGGATCCCGAGCGCGACGGTCGCCAAGACCGAGACCGTGCCCGTGCCCGACACCGAGCTCTCGATGGAGAGGCTCGGCGCGCTGACCGACGGACGGGCCGCGTCCGAAGCACTGCGGCCTCTGGTGGATCACTACCGCACCTGGATCGGCGGGCAGCGGGGGGCGATCGGCGCGCTCAGCGGAGACCGGCGCGACGTAGGCGAGGAACTTCTGCGTCGGGCCGGGATGGCCGCCGATCGCATCGAGCGGGGCATCGGCGTGCTGGTCGAAGACCCGGACGCACTCGACGCGTTCCGGGTAGCGAACCGGGCTGTGGCCCAGGCGCTGCGCTGGCGTGTCGGCGATGAGGAGCCGCAGTGGCGCGCCTTCCAGCTCGCATTCATCCTGTTGAATGTCGGCGGGCTGGCGGACGGGCACAGTCCCGAGCGCGAGATCGTCGATCTGTTGTTCTTCCCGACCGGTGGCGGCAAGACCGAGGCCTATCTCGGGCTGGCGGCGTTCACGATCATGCTGCGCCGGCTGCGGCGGCCGGGACAGGACGGCCTGCAGGGCGCGGGGGTGGCAGTGATCATGCGCTACACGCTGCGGCTGCTCACCCTCGACCAGCTCGGCCGGGCCGCGGGCCTCGTGTGCGCGCTGGAACTCGAACGCGAGGCCGATACAGCCCGCTACGGCAAGTGGCCCATCGAGATCGGCCTGTGGGTCGGCAAGGCAGCAACACCCAACGTGATGGGCCGAAGGGGCGACAGTCGATCCGACACGGCCCGCTCGAAGACCCGGCAGTTCAAGAGCGACCCGGGCAAGCCCATGCCCATTCCGCTGGAGAGCTGCCCGCGGTGCGGCACGCGGTTCGAACCGGCGTCGTTCACGCTGCTGCCCGACGATGACCAGCCGAACGAGCTGAGGATCGTCTGCACCAACTTCGAGTGCGACTTCAGCGGCGACCGGCCCCTGCCGATACTGGCAGTAGACAGGCCGATCTACCGGCGCCTGCCGGCGTTCCTCATCGCCACCGTGGACAAGTTCGCGTCGTTGCCGTTCACCGGTCCGACCGGCGCTCTGCTCGGCGGTGCCACCCGCTTCGACAGCACCGGCTTCTACGGTGCTTCGGAGCCGAGGCGAGGCCAGCCGCTCGAACAGCCGCTAGCCGGCCCTGACCTGGTGATCCAAGACGAACTGCATCTCATATCGGGGCCGCTGGGAACGATGGTCGGCCTATATGAGACCACCATCGAGGCACTGTGCGTGCGGGCCTCCGAGCACCCGGCGGGCGCCTCCGAAGACCCCGCCGACCGGCCGGTGCGCCCGAAGATCGTGGCGTCCACCGCCACCGTCCGCCAGGCGCAGGACCAGATACAGGCGTTGTTCGCCCGGTCTCTCACCGAGGTCTTCCCGCCGCCGGGCCCCGACCGCCGGGACTCGTTCTTCGCGCAGGTCATGCCGGTGGACCGGGTGCCGGGGCGCATGTATCTGGGCATCGCGTCGCCGGGGCGCAACCCCAAGGCGCTGATGCGGCGAGTGTGGCTGGCGCTGATGGGCGCAGCCGAGCGGGCCTACCGAGACGCCGGAGGCCACCGCAACGAACACAACCCCGCTGATCCGTACATGACCGTGCTCGGCTACTTCAACAGCCTGCGCGAACTCGGCGGGGCCCGCCGCATCCTTGAGGAGGAGGTCCAGAACACCGTCAAGACCTACGGCCAGCGCAAGCGCATCGGCGAGGCCCGGGGCCTGTTCCAGGACCGCAGAACCATGTCGGAGGTAGTGGAGCTGACCTCCCGGGTCTCCACCGACAAGGTGGCACAGGCCCGGGCGCGTCTGAGCCGCGGCGCCCACGAGAAGGGACGGGTGGACAGCGCGATCGCAACCAACATGATCTCAGTCGGCCTCGACATCGGCCGGCTGGGGCTGATGGTGGTGCTCGGCCAGCCCAAGACCCACGCCGAGTACATCCAGGCCACCAGCCGGGTGGGCCGAGTCGACGACAAGCCGGGTCTGGTGGTGACGCTGCTGAACGTCCACAAGCCCCGGGACCGGTCCCACTACGAGCGGTTCCGCCACTACCACGAGACCTTCTACCGGTCGGTGGAGGTGTCGAGCGTCACGCCTTTCTCGGCCCGCGCCCTCGACCGCGGCCTCGCCGGGGCGCTGGTGGGGCTGGCCCGGCACTCCGACTCCACCCTGACGCCCCCCAGGGGCGTCGAGTCGCTGGCCGCGACGCGTGTCGAAGTCGAGCGCGCTCTCCTGGCGTTCTTCGCCGACCGCGTGGACCGCCAGCCCTTCGCCGACGAGGCCGAGCGGGCCGAGCGGCTGCGCAGCGTCCGGTCCCGTGTCGTCGACCTGCTCGACTCGTGGCTCACGGTGGTCGCGGATTACCGGGACGCCAACGTAGAGGTCCAGTACCAGCGGTACGAACTCAGCACTCCCCGGCCCCTGCTGCGCGAGATGCTCGAAGAGGACTTCGAGTCGCCCCACCAGCGCAAGTTCCGGGCCAACCGCTCGCTGCGCGACGTGGAGCCCGAAGTGGACCTCTACATCAAGCCCCTTTCGGCGTCTCGCAAGGTCGGCGACGAGTGATGGGCCGGGGAGATCTCCTCCCGACAGCCACGGCAGGCCGTGGTCTCGGATGCCGACGCGACGACCAGACGCGCGGTCCGGCCGGGCCACGAGGACGCCGCATCGCCGGATGTGGGGGCGGGCGGTGAGCCGAGGCCACGGGCAGCTCCGCCAGAGCCAGGTGATCACCACCTACGGGCCTGGCGCCCTCCTGGACCTGCCCGAGCACGCCGCCATAGTCGCCGGGCTCGAGACCTGGCCCCACACCGGCGACCTCGAAGAGATCGTGGACGAGCGGCTCGCCGGTCTGCTGGGGGCCATCACCGGCATTCCGTCTCCCCGAATGTACGCGCCGCCGCCGGAGCCTCCCGATCCCTGGTCGCCGGGCCGGGGCATCGGCGCATGGAGCTTCCCGGAGTGGTTCGTGGTCCAGGACGACGACGGCGACCCCGAACGCCGGCGCTCCCGGCGCCTCGTGCACCGCCGGGCGCTGGATGACAGGCGCCGCTTCGACAGCCGGGCAGTGGTCCCGACCCGGTTCGTGCGCGCCTGTCCGCGGGGCCATGTGGACGACCTCGACTGGTCGGGGTTCGCGCACGGCGGCGGCGAGCGCTGTGGCCGCCAGCTGTGGCTCGACGAGCGCGGCACCACCGGCGACCTGGCCGAGTTGGTGGTGCGGTGCGAGTGTGGGAAGTCCCGGCGCCTGTACGAGGCGACGGAGTTCGAGCACCGGCCCCTCGGCAACTGTCGCGGCAGGCGGCCATGGCTCGGCCTCGACACCGACGAGGAGTGCAACCAGCCGAGCCGGCTGCTCATACGCACCGCGTCCAACGCCTACTTCGCGCAGGTCGTGAGCGCGCTGTCGCTGCCCGATCGCGGCTCGGCCGTCGAGGAGGCCGTGCGCGACCTGTGGGACGACCTGCAGATCGTGGACGATCCTGATGGCCTGCGGTTCATCAAGAAGAAGCCGAAGGTCACCGACAGGCTGAGCGCTTTCTCCGACGGCGAGGTCCTGGAGGCGATAGCGAAACTGAAGAGCGGCGGTACCGGCGACCGGCCCGTGAAGGTCGCTGAACTCGAAGCTCTGCTGGCCGCGCCCGAGGGCTATGGCGACGACGTGCCCGTCGATCCTGACTTCCACGCCCGCCGCCTTCCCGATTCTGCCTGGCGGCACCCCGAGTCCCATCTGAGCAACGGCGTCGAGTCCGTGGTGCAGCTTCATCGGCTGCGCGAGGTCCAGGCGCTTGTCGGCTTCACCCGCCTTGAGGCTGCCATGCGCAACATCCACGGCGAGTACGACACCGACGTGGAGCGGGCCGAGATCGCGGTCGAGCCGCGCTGGTTCCCTGCGGTGGAGAACCGGGGCGAGGGCGTGTTCGTGCATCTCCGTCAAGCCGCGGTCCGGGCATGGCTCAAGCACGCACCAGTGGTTCAGCGCCTCGACCGACTCCTCGCGCAGCACAATGCCTGGCAGCAGGACCGGCGCAGGCAGCGTCCGTTCCCGGGCGGGCCGTACATCCTGTTGCACACCTTGGCGCACCTGCTGATCCAGTCGATGTCCATGCGCTGCGGCTACCCGGCGAGCTCCATCCGCGAACGCGTCTACGTCGAGGACGGACAGCACGGCCTGCTGCTCTACACCGGCACCCCCGACGCCGAAGGCACCCTCGGCGGGCTGGTGCAACAGGCCCGCCACCTCGAGGACCATCTCGCCAACGCGCTGGAGATGGCGCTGCTGTGCTCCAACGACCCGATCTGCGCCCAGCACGCCGCCGGCGACGGCATGGAGCAGCGCTTCCTGCACGGCGCCGCCTGCCACGGCTGCGCCCTGATCGCGGAGACCTCCTGCGAGATGCGCAACGACTACCTCGACCGGGCGCTGGTCGTGCCGGTGCTCGGCGTTCCCGAGGCCGCCTTCTTCCCTGCGCCGTGAGCGTGTGACCGCATGAAGCCGTGATGGCCCCAGGCAGCCGAGTCGCGGCACTCCCCGCCCACCTGCGCAAGCGTCTCGCCGACGCCTACGAGACCGGGATGCTGCCGGACGCCCCCTCAACGATGGCCCTGCGATCGGTATTGGGGATGCAGGACGGGACCGACGAACTCGTCGCCGACCTGACCGAACTGGCGCAGATCGGAATCGCGGGCCGTGCCGTCTCGGCGTGGGTCCGCTCCCTGGATCGAGCAGCCGGCGGAGTCCCGGACCTCGACCTGGTGTGGTCGGGCCCGGAGGTGCCCGGCCTCCACGCCCGCGACACCCGCCGCGTGTACGAGGAACTCGTGCGCACCGCCACACAGTCGGTGTGGATGAGCACCTACGTGTACTTCGACGGCCCCCGAGCGTTCGCAGACCTGGCTCAGCGCATGGACGAGATCCCCGGCCTGCGGGCTGTCCTGATGCTGAACATCCAGCGAGCCAGAGGCGACACCACCGCCCCAGACCAGCTCGTGCGTCGATTCGCGGACCGCTTCTGGGGAACAGACTGGCCCGGCACGTCCAGACCGGCCGTGTTCTATGACCCCCGCTCCCTCGAACCCGACGGTCCAGCAGGCGTACTCCACGCCAAAGCAGTCGTCGTGGACGACGAAGCCGTCTTCATCACATCGGCCAACCTCACCGCCGCCGCCCTGGATCGCAACATCGAACTGGGCCTTCTGACCCGCGACCCAGCCCTAGCCGCCAGCGTCACGACGCACTTCCAGGGCCTGATTGACACCGACCTGCTGAAGCCATTGCCGGCCGCCTAAGGATCAACAGCACGCCCGAGCCCACGATCTGAGCATCGCCGGACTCGACCCGCCGCGCTTGCCCGGATTCGGATCCCCTAGCCTCGGGTCGGGTTCACAGCAGGAGGCAGGACGATGACCACTACGAACCGCGGAACGAGTGCGGCTGTTCAGATCGCTGAGACCGGCGGGCCCGAGGTGATGCAGCTGGTGCAGCGGCCCGACCCGGCGCCCGGCGACGGCCAGATCACGGTGGCGGTGGCCGCGGCCGGGGTGAACTTCATCGACACCTACCACCGCTCCGGCCTGTACGACATGCCGCTTCCGCTGGTGCTGGGCCAGGAGGGGTCCGGGACCGTGCTGGAGGTCGGCGACGGGGTGGACAGCTTCGCGGTCGGCGACCGGGTGGCGTGGGCCGGATCGACAGGCTCCTACGCCGAGCGGGCCGCCGTGAACGCCGCAGTGGCCTACAAGGTGCCCGACGGCGTCGACCTCGACGTGGCCGCCGCCATCGGGGTGCAGGGCCTGACCGCCCACTACCTGATAAGCGACTGCCCCCGGATCGGTCCCGGCGACCGGTGCCTGGTCCACGCCGGCGCCGGTGGCACGGGGCGCCTGATCGTGCAGATGGCCAAGCTGCGGGGAGCTGAGGTGGTGGCCACCGTCGGATCCGACGCCAAGGCGGAGCTGGCCCGGGCCGCGGGCGCCGACCACGTCGTCAACTACACCACCACCGACCTCGTGGCCGGGGTGGAGGCCGCGGTCGGTCCCGAGGCCATCGATGTGGTCTACGACGGGGTGGGCGCCGCGGTGTACGACGCCAGCCTGGAGTTGCTGCGGACTCGGGGCGCGATGGTCACCTTCGGCAACGCCTCGGGAGCGGTGGAACCGAAGGCGCCGCTGCATCTCATGGGCAAGTCGCTGTGGCTGACCCGGCCCAAGCTGTGGGACTTCATCGCCACCCGCGAGGCACTCGACGCCCGGACCGCCGAGGTGTTCGGCTGGATCGCTGCGGGCCAACTCGACGTGCGGATCGCGGCGAGGCTGCCGCTGGCCGAAGCGGCCGAGGCCCACCGGCTCCTGCAGAGCAGAGGCTTGGCCGGCAAGATCCTGCTCATCCCGTGAACAGCCGGCGCGATCCCGGCAGCGCCCGATGACCGGCGGCGCGGAACTCGACGCCCCCGGACTCAGCGACGACGAGATCCGGGCTGAGGCCGGGCTGCTGGACACCGCCGAGCGCGAGCGGAGGCAGGTCCGCCAGACGACCGGCGTCCACCCGCACATGACCATCGACGAGGCCTACCGGGTGCAGGCCGCCTGGCTGGACATCCGGCTGGGGCGGGGCGAGCGGGTGGTCGGCCACAAGATCGGGCTCACCAGCCGGGCCATGCAGCACGCCATGAGCATCGACACCCCCGACTCGGGCTTCCTGACCGACGCCATGGTGTTCGCCCCCGGAGAGCCCATCACGGCCGCCGACTTCTGCGACCTTCGCCTGGAGGTGGAGCTGGCCTTCGTCCTGGCCGACGACCTGTCCGGCACCGGCCTCAGCATCGATGACGTGCTCGACGCCACCGACCACGTCACCGCGGCGGTGGAGCTGATCGCCTCCCGCACTCCCCGCACCGACCCCGCCACCGGCCGCACACGCACCGTGGTGGACACCGTCGCCGACAACGCGGCCGACGCGGGGATCGTCACCGGCGGCCTCCCGGTCGGCCCCCGCGATCTGGACCTGCGCTGGGTGGGCGCCATCGCCTACCGCAACGGTGTCGTCGAGGAGACCGGGCTGGCCGCGGGAGTGCTCGACCACCCGGCCAACGGCATCGTGTGGCTGGCCCGCCGCTACGCCGAGCAGGGCCGATCGCTCCGGGCCGGGCAGGTGATCCTGTCAGGCTCGTTCACCCGTCCGATGGCGGTGGCGCCGGGCGACGACTTCCACTTCGACTTCGGCTCGCTCGGCTCCTTCAGCGTCCCGATCGCCTGACCCCTGCCGGCCGCCGGCGAAGGGCCCGGCGCCGCCTGCTAGCGGCGCTCGAACACGCTGGAGAGGCCGCCGATGACCGAGCCCTCGCCCTGGGATCCGCCCGGCTTCAGGTTGGCGATCACCCGGTCGGCGAGCCGGTTGAACGGCATCGACTGGAGCCACACCCGGCCCACGCCGGTGAGGGTGGCCAGGAACAGGCCCTCACCGCCGAACACCATCGACTTGAGGTTGCCGGCCCGCTCGATGGAGTACTGGATCTGCGGCTGGAAGGCCACGATGCAGCCCGTGTCCACCCTCATCGTCTCGCCCTGGAGTTGCTTCTCGACGATGGTGCCGCCGGCGTGCATGAAGGCCAGGCCGTCGCCGGAGATGGACTGCAGGATGAAGCCCTCCCCCCCGAAGAGGCCGGTGCCGAACTTGCGGTTGAAGACGATGTCGAGCTTGGTCCCCGACGCCGCGCACAAGAACGCGTCCTTCTGGGCCACGAGCTGCCCGCCGGCCGCGGCCAGATTGATGGGCAGGATCTTGCCGGGATAGGGGGCGGCCATGGCCACCCGCTGCTTGCCCTGGGGCGCGGAATTCATGAAGTGGGTCATGAACAGGCCCTCGCCGGTGAGCCCCCGCTTGGCCGCCGACTTGAGCTTGCCCCAGCCGCCCTGGTCGGGATCGGAACCGTCGCCCATCTTGGCCTCGAAAGTGATGCCCTGCTCCATGTACATCATGGCGCCGGCCTCGGCGATGACGACCTCTCCGGGATCCAGCTCGATCTCCACGAACTGGAGATCATCGCCGTGGATCTGGTAGTCGATCTCGTGGCTTCGCATGGCTGCCTCCTAGGCGTCTGAACCCGTTGCGGCGAGGCTAACGGGCAGAGGGTAAGAGTTAGTCGATCCCAGGGGTGCGTTTCGTCACTCTCAAGGAGGCCTGATGTCTCAGCGGAAGTGCGAGGGGCGGGTGGCGCTCGTCACCGGCGCGAGCAAGGGAGGCACCGGCACCGCGATCGCGCTGCGCCTTGCCGCCGAGGGGGCCCGGGTGGCGATCACGGCCCGCAGCGTCGACGGTCTCGAGGCGACCCAGGCCCGCATCCGCGAGATCGGCGGCCGGTGCCTGGTGCTACCGTCGGATCTCAGCGATCCCCACGGTGCCCGCACGAAACTGGTGGAGCGAACCGAGGCCGCGCTCGGCCCCATCGACATCCTGGTCAACAACGCGGCCGTCGGCGGCTACGGGTCGTTCGAATCGGTGCCGGCCGAGCGCCTCGAGCGGGCATTGCAGGTGAACCTGTGGGCACCGTGGCTGCTGGCCGCTGAGGTGATCGGCGGGATGCGCGAGCGTGGCCGCGGGGCGATCCTGAACATCACCACGTTCTCGGCCGAGCTCCCGCCGGGTCCGCCGTTCCCGACCAACAAGCCTTCGAAGGCGGGAGCGATGTACGGCGCGACCAAGGCCGCCCTGAACCGGCTGACGGTGGCGATGGCCAGCGAGTGCGAGGGCCAACCCGTGGCGGTCAACGCCCTGGCGCCGCAGGGGGCCATCGCCACACCGTCGCTGGTCGCCGCCGGCTGGGTGGAAGGCGTGATGTTCGAGCCGATGGAGACGATGGCCGAGGCCGCGGTGGCCCTCTGCACCGGCGACCCGCACCTGCTGACCGGACGCATCGCCTTCAGCCTGCAACTGCTCACCGAACTTCAGCAGCCGGTGTTCGACCTGCCGGGCGAGAACCTGATCGACGGCTGGCAGCCTGAGGACCTGCCCGGCATCATCGCCCGCCAGGAGCAGAGCCTCGCCGGTCGGGGCTGGCCCGACGCCTACACCTTCGGCCGGGTCCACAGCCCCCGGCCCTGAACGCCTGGGAGATCAGGCCGGTGTCACCAGGACCAGCCGTAGGTCGCCACCAGGCTGGCGGCTGACACCAGGACAGCCATCTCGCCGACCTGTTCGGTCGCGCCGAGCACGTCGCCGGTGGCTCCCCCGAAGGCTCGCCTGGCGACCAGACCCACTAGAGCTGCCCCTGCCGCCGCGGCGACCAGTCCCGCGGCTACGGGAGGTCCCAGCGAGGACCCGTCGTCCAGCCCGCGGGGCGCTCGGCCCGGTGACGCTCGATGCGGCCGGCCATGTCGTCGTCGCCCGGCTCCGCGGTGGCCAAGAAGACGACCGCGGCACCCGCCGCCGCGGCCGCGGCCGACTTGCCAGAGCGAACCCCTCCTGTGAGGACAGTCAGCGTCACCGGCCCAGCCTCCCGTCGCGGACCGGC
>JAPOQG010000172.1 GCA_026710865.1 Acidimicrobiaceae bacterium | reverse complement strand
GGCCTCGATGTGGTCCGGGCCCGGGCCTTCAACCATCTCGGTCCGGGGCAGAGCGACCGCTTCGTGGCCGCCGCGCTGGCGGCCCGCATCGTTCACAACGAACGCACCGGCGCCGATGTGGTGGCGGTGGGGAACCTGCGAGCCCGCCGCGACTTCACCGACGTGCGCGACGTCGTGCGGGCCTACCGGCTGCTGGCCGAGCACGGTGCCTGCGGGGAGGCCTACAACGTGTGCCGCGGAACCTCGCTGAGCGTCCTGGAACTGGCCGAGACCCTGATCGCGAGGGCCCGACAGCCCATGCGCCTGGCCGCCGACGACGAACTGCTCCGCCCCGTCGACGTGACCGAGGTCAGGGGCGACCCGTCCAAGCTGCGGGCCGCCACCGGATGGTGCCCGGAGGTGAAGCTGGAACGGACGCTCGACGACCTGCTCGACCACTGGCGCGGCGAGCCCGCGGGGTCGGAACTGCCGCCGAGCGGCGATAGCCACTGACCATGGCCAGGCGCGCTCTGATCACCGGCATCACCGGCCAGGACGGCTCGTACCTGGCCGAGCTGCTCCTGGACAAGGGCTACGACGTCATGGGCATGGTGCGGCGCTCGAGCATCGTCAACTACGAGCGCATCGCCCACATCCAGGACCAGGTCCGGATCGTCACCGGCGACCTGCTCGACCAGGTCTCCATGATCGAGATCCTGCGGACCTACCGGCCCGACGAGGTGTACAACCTCGCGGCCCAGTCCTTCGTCCAGACCTCGTTCAGCCAGCCGGTGCTCACCGGCGAGACCACGGCTCTGGGGGTCACCCGGATCCTCGACGCCATCCGGCTCGTCGACCGTGACATCCGCTTCTACCAGGCCAGCTCGTCGGAGATGTTCGGGAAGGTGCGGGAGGTCCCCCAGGACGAGCAGACACCGTTCTATCCCCGCAGCCCCTACGGGGTGGCCAAGGTCTACGGCCACTGGATCACGGTCAACTACCGCGAGTCCTACGGGCTGCACGCCACCTCCGGCATCCTCTTCAACCACGAGAGCCCGCGCCGGGGCATGGAGTTCGTCACCCGCAAGATCACCCATGCCGCGGCCAGCATCAAGCTCGGCCTGGCCGACGAGCTGCGGCTCGGCAACCTGGAGTCGCAGCGGGACTGGGGCTATGCCGCCGACTACGTCGAGGCCATGTGGCACATGCTGCAGCAGGACGAGCCCGACGACTACGTGATCTGCACCGGCAAGACCCACTCGGTGCGCACCCTGTGCGAGCTCGCGTTCGAACATGTGGGCCTGGACTACCGCGACCACGTGGTGGTGGACGAGCGGTTCATGCGCCCCGCGGAGGTCGATCTGCTGGTGGGCGATTCGTCCAAGGCCGCCGCCGCGTTCGGCTGGCACCCCAAGACGACGTTCCTGGAGCTGGTCCAGCTGATGGTGGACGCCGACCTGGCGCTGCTGCAGAGCCGGCCCGGCCCCGCCGGCTGAGCCCAGAGGCGAGACGCGGCGGTGATCACGGTCCTGGCCGGCGGGGTGGGCGCGGCCCGCTACCTTGCCGGGCAGCTTCAGGTCACGCCATCGGATGAGGTCACCGCAGTGGTGAACGTGGCCGACGACGTCGAGTTGCACGGCCTGCACGTGAGCCCCGACATCGACACCGTGATCTACACGCTGTCGGGGGCCATCGACACCGAGCGAGGCTGGGGCCTCTCCGACGAGACCTGGAACGCGCTCGGCGAGCTCAGGGCGCTGGGGATCGACGCCTGGTTCAACCTCGGGGACCGCGACATCGGGACCCACCTGTTCCGGACCACCCTGCTGCGCGAGGGCCTGAGCCTCAGCGAGGTGACGGCCCGCCTGGCCGCGGCCCGCGGCCTGGGCTGCCGGATCCTCCCGGCGAGCGACCAGCCGATCGAGACCCGGGTGACGCTGGCGTCGGGCACCGAGATCGGCTTCCAGGAGTACTTCGTCCGCCTCGCTCACGATGTGGCCATCTCCGGTGTGCGGTTCGCGGGTGTGGAGTCGGCCCGGCCGGCGCCGGGAGTCCGCGAGGCCATAGTGGACGCCGACGTCGTGGTGATCGCGCCGTCGAATCCGGTGGTGTCGATAGGCCCGGTGCTGGCTGTCGACGGTCTGGCCGAGTCACTGGCCGCTCGACGGGACCGCAACGTGGCCGTGTCGCCCATCGTCGGAGGCGCCGCCCTCAAGGGTCCCGCCGACCGGATGCTGCGGGAGCTGGGCGAGGAGTCGAGCGTGGTGGGGGTGGCCCGCCGCTACCGCGACGTGGTCGGCACCCTGGTGATCGACGAGGTCGATGCCGACCTGGCCCCGGCAGTGGCCGACGCCGGAGTGCGGCCCGTGGTCGCTCCCACGATCATGTCGTCGCCGGAGGCCGCGGCCGACCTGGCCCGCCGCACCGTGGCCGCGGTGGCATCGTGACCCTGGAGATCCCCGGCATGGACGGCGATTGTGTACGCATCGTTCGGACGGAACGCCATCTTGTGGCATCGTGACCCTGGAGATCCCCGACATGGACGGGCCGCCATGAACCCTGAGATCCCCGACATGGACGGGCCGCCATGAGCCTGGAGATCCCCGGCATGGACGGGCCGCCATGAGCCTGGAGATCCTCGGCATCGAGGGCATCGGCGAGGTACGGCTCGGCGATGACCTGGCCGCGCTCATCGTGGCCGCGGCCGGGCCGGACGGGCTGCGCGACCGCGACTGCGTGGTGGTCACCCAGAAGATCGTGTCCAAGGCCGAGGGCCGGCTGGCGCCCGTCGACCCCGACGACCCGACCAGCCACAAGCCGCTGGTGGAGGCGGAGTCGGTCCGGGTGCTGCGCCGCCGGGGCGACCTGATCATCTCCGAGACCGAACACGGCTTCGTGTGCGCCAACGCCGGCGTCGACCTGAGCAACATCGAGGAGGGCTTCGCGGCGCTGCTGCCGGTCGACTCGGACCGCTCGGCCCGCCGGATCCGCGACCGCGTCCGAGCCCTGGCCTCCGTCGACGTGGCGGTGGTGGTCTCCGACACTTTCGGCCGGCCGTGGCGAAGGGGCGTGACCGACACCGCCATCGGCTGCGCGGGCATCGCCGCGGTGGTGGACCTGCGGGGCAGCACCGACGCGCTGGGCCGCGAGCTCAAGGTGACCGAAGTGGCCGTGGCCGACGAGATCGCCGCGGCCGCCGACCTGGTCATGGGCAAGGCCAAGGGCGTGCCCGTGGCGGTGGTACGCGGCCTGGAGCAGTCCTGGTTCCGCACCGGCTCAGTAGCCGAGGAGATAGTCCGCCCCCCCGCCGACGACTTATTCCGCTAGTTGTTCCGCTAGCCATGACGGCACCAAGCGGACTCGCAGCAGTGTGGCAACAGAGCCGCCCGTGTGGTGCAGAAGCGCTGGACCGGTGGCGCATTCCACGCCTATAACTGCCACTTTATTGGCAGTTTAACTGCCAGAATAATGGCATACTGTTGCGCGGGTGCGTAGACGGAGCGACGATGAGCAACGACGACCTCACACCTGAGGGGTATGTGCCCCGAGTTGTGGACGCCGAGATGCGCGCCGCACTCACGACGATGCCTGCAGTGGTGGTCGAGGGCCCGCGCGCCTGTGGCAAGACGTGGACCGGGCGCCGGTTCGCCAGCAGCGCCGTGTACCTCGACGACAGAGTGAGCGCAGCGCTTGGCGCAGGAATGGACCCGGCGTCGATCCTCGACGGCGCGCCGCCCCGGCTGCTGGACGAGTGGCAGCTCGCGCCAGGGGTCTGGAACCCGATGCGGCGAGCGTGCGACGCCCGGGCCATGAGGGGCCAGTTCATCCTGACGGGCTCCGCCGATCCGCCCGACGACATCACCCGACACTCCGGCGCGGGACGGATCATCCGGGTCCGCATGCGGCCCATGAGCCTCTATGAGAGCGGCGAGTCCGACGGCAACGTGTCGCTGGAGGCACTCCTCGAAGGAGAAGGGTGCGCTGCCCCCGACACCGGCCTGACACTGGGCGACGTGCTCGGGCTCGCCTGCCGGGGCGGGTGGCCCCAGATGCGCGATGCCGACTTGGTCACAGCCGGCGACGCCTCCCGCGCCTACTTGGACGAGATCAGCCGCACGGACGCGTCCAGGGTGGACGGCACCGAGCGAGACCCGGTGCGAGTAGGGAGACTGCTGGCGTCGCTAGCCCGCAACGTCGCCACCGAGGTGAGACACACGGTGCTCGCGGCAGACACCGCCGCGGCCGGCGAGAAGCCACTCGAGCGCCGCACGGTCGCCGGCTACCTGGCCGCGCTGGCCCGGCTGTTCGTGGTGGAGGAGGTGCCCGCTTGGAGACCGCACCTGGCATCGCGTGCCCAGGCTCGCCGCTCGCCGAAGATCCACCTCGTAGATCCGTCGCTGACCGCAGCCGCACTGAGGACAGATGTCGACGGTCTGATGCGCGATCTGGGCTTCGCGGGACGGCTGTTCGAGTCGATGGCGATCCGCGATCTCCAGGTCTACGCCCGAGCGCACCGCTGTTCGCTGTCCCACTACCGCGACAGCGACAACCTGGAAGTCGATCTGATCATCGAACGGCCCGACGGGACCTGGGCCGCGGCGGAGGTCAAGTTGGGAGGCGCAGCCGCTATCGACAGAGGCGCCCGGACGCTGCGGCGGTTGCGGGACAAGCTCGACCGGGCTAGGACCCGCGACCCGGCCAGGCTCATCGTGATCACTGCCGGCGGCTACGCCTACGAGCGCCCCGACGGAGTGTGCGTCGTTCCCATAACCGCCCTCGGTCCCTAGCCCGACGGAGCCGCCTCGGGCCCTATCGCGTATCCGCTCGACCCTTGCGGTCGTAGATCACCCCCGTGAATCTGGCGTTGCACGCCAACTCTTCGAGCACCGACCGCGGCAGCCGCTCCCCGTCGGGCAGTTCGGCGACGAGCTCGCCGACGACCTCATCGACGTGCGCGACCACGCAGATGTCTGCGAGCGGCTTGGTCGCCTGGCTGCCGGCGCTGCTGGAGGTGAGGCTGCCCAAGGCGTCGGCCATGCACTGGCCGAAGCTGCGGCGCTGTGAGTCACTGGCGTCCTTCTTGCCAGAGAGCATTTGCAGGACTCTTGGTAGTTCTTGAGTTGAACTACTCGAAAGCGACTCTATCGCCGCACGCCTGTCCGAACTTGATGCGAGGCACCCCTCAGGGATACCGCCGGTCCCCAGTTCGGCAGCGACCCACGGGCCGAGCTGCTGGCCTAGCAGCCTCCGTCTCTGAAGGGGTTGCTGCCCTCCGGGGGGAAGCGCTCGGGGTCGAAGGGATCGGTGATCCAGTCCGTGCTGCACAGCCCGCCGAACTCGCCGGCCAGATTGGCCAGAGCCGGCAGCGACGGACCCCGGAGCCAGGCGGCCCACAGCTCGGCGCCGTTGGTGATGTTCTCGCGGTACCAGTCCGGCACGTGGCCGGCTAGGCCCTGCAACACGACCTGCTCGGCTTCCGCCGTCGGCTCGCTGCCCGCGGGCAGCGTGGGGCACCCGTCGGAGTTGTGGTAGGTCAGCCAGGCGCTGGGGACCATGACGTGGCTCACCGTGTCCGCCAGGATCTCGGCTCCGTGGATGTCGTCGCTGGCCCAGCAGCCGGGGTGGGTGGTGGCGAAGTAGAGTTGCACCGCTCCCCAGGCGGTGCTCGGCGCCAGGCCGGTGTGCAGGTCATAGACGTGGAGCAGCTCGTGAACGACAGTGCCTACCGACATCTCGGCGATGTGCACGTCCTCCACTCCACAACCGAAGTCGCCGCCGGACGCGTAGCAGTACCTGAACACCAACCCGGCGAAGCCGGACTGGACCGCCTCCGTCCCGTCGCGAGCATGATCCCAGGCGACCCGCATCCACGGGTGTTCCGCCTCCCGCTCCTGCACCAGCGCATCCACCCAGACTCGCAGAAGGTCAGTGGCCGTGGTCGGGGCCTGGTCGGCTGGGATGGTGACAGCTCGCTCGGCACGGGTCGGGACCAGCCGGTTGCGGGTCGTGCCGTCGCCCAGTTGGCCTGCCTCGTTGCTTCCCCAACACGACGCCGACCCGTCTTCGTGCAACGCGCAGGCGTGAGGGTTCACCCCGGGATATCCATAGGTCATGCTCACGGCCACCGCGTCTGCTATTCCGGCAAGCCGCACGGGCTGGTCCCTGGGAGTCGTGGTGCCGTCGCCGACCTGGCCCGAATCGTTCTGTCCCCAGCACGAGACGCCGCCGTCGCGGTGCAGCCCGCAGACGGCGAAGTGGGCGACCGACACCTCCACCACGTCGGTCATTTGCCGAACGCGGTCCGCATCCGAAGGAGCCTGCCCGTTCAACCAGCAGTAGACGTCGCCGGCAACAGACGTGGCGCAGTAAAGCCCCCAACCGATCGACACCGAAGTGATTGCGTCGGGGAGGTTGAACCTTCTGGGGGCGGAGTCGGTGGGATCGATGTTGATTGGCCAGCCCCAGCACGAGATGGAGCCGTCGCGGTGAACCGCGCAGTTGTCGGCATTGCCGGCCGCTACCGTCACCACGTCCGAGAGGCCGGGAACTCGCTGCGGAGAGTAGCTGGGCCTCGGAGTGTTGTCGCCCAACTGGCCCGAGTCATTCTCCCCCCAGCACGAGACGCCGCCGTCGCGGTGGACCGCGCAGGTGTGCTCCCCTCCCGCGCTCACCGCCACCGCGTCGGTGACTCCCGGAACCTTCACCGGCAGGTAGTAGGTGTTCGTGTCGCCCGTGCCGAGCTGCCCGTCGTATCCCGAGCCCCAGCACGAGATGGTTCCATCGCTGTGCAGCACGCAGGCGTGCATCTCTAGCGTGGGGTTGTCCCCCGTGCTGATCGCCACCACGTCCTGCAACCCGGCGAGGGCGAACCGCTCCCGCAGGCCGTCGCTGCCCCAGCACGCCACCCCGCCGTCGAGACGGACCGCGCAGGTGCGGCCCCGGGAGGCTGAGATCAGCGTGTCGTTGCCGCGCTGACCCTCCTCGATCGAGAACGAGGTCCGCGCCTCGCGGTCGTCGGCCCGGTGCAGGAAGGTGGCCATCTGACCCCGGGTGGTGTCCCGGCCGGGGCAGAACACGGTGCCGTCCCTGCATCCGACCGTGATCCCCGAGGCGACCAACTGGGCCACATAGTCGCTGTACCACGCACCAGCGGGGATGTCGTCGAAGCCCGGACCGGGCCCGTCGGGCAGTTCGTAGGCGCGGGACAGGAAGGCCGCCATCTGAGCCCGGGTCACGTTGCGGTCGGGGCAGAACCCGCTGAGGTCGCCGCAGCCCCGGGTGATCTCCATCTCGGCCATGCGTTCGATGAAGGGCGCATGGAAGCCGGCCGCGTCCACGTCGGCGAACCGGCCCTCGGTGATGGGGTGCGGGTCCTCGCCGTCGAGCACCCTCACGGTCCACACGGCCATCGTTTTGCGGTCTACGGGCGCGGAGGGGCAGAAGCCGTCGTCGCACTCGGTGCCCGCGAAGACGCCCCGGGCGGCCAGGTCGGCCACCGGCACCGTGAAGTAGGCGTCTGTGGGCACATCGCCGAACGGTCCTGGCTGCGCGGCCACGGGCCCCGCCATCACGGTCGTGAGCGACACGGCCATGACGGCGGCGGCCATCGAGGCAATCGATCGTTGCGCAGGCCCTCGCCTCATGGGTGGCACCCTCGGGGAGTCTTCGGCGCCGAGTCTAGCCCGCCCAGGTCACCGAGGTCACCGCACAGGTCGGCCTGTCGGGCTGGCCCGACCGATGCCGCATGACCGCCCGCCGCGAGCTCCCTCCTCCCGGCGCGCAGCTCACCTTCTCCGACGCCGGCGGCCGCCTTCCGCTAGCGGCTCCGTCACCCCGCGGATGTCGGCCACGAGAGGTGGGCGCCACGGCCCCCGTCCGCTCCCGTGAGTCAGGACGGCCAGCCTCACTGCCAGGCCGCACGCCGCAGGCGCCACGGCCCCCGTCCGCGGCCTGAGAGAATCAGGGCGGGCCGCGGTCTTCCGCGAGCGCGCCCGGTGTGCCGGCTCGCTGGGCGCGCGTTCTCGCCAGTGCTGCCCGGGCGGCAGCCGGACCTGACCTCGCCGACGGATCGTCGTGCCGCGCCGGACGCGCTCCGCTCTGCCGGGACCCGTTCGCCTGCGGGTGACCTGGAGCGAGGATTGCCTCCGGCCTGCGCAGTGCGAGCATGTCCGGAGACTGGGCCGCGACCGGCTCAAGCAGTCGGGGCTGGTCGGGCGGGCCGGATGTCTCCGAGCAGAACAGGCTCGGCCGTTCGGGAGCATGGGCGGGGCCGCAGCTCTCCGTGTCGGGCGGGTGCAGGGTGCGGCTGCCCGGCGGGCCGTGAACTTGCCAGCCGAAGTAGTGGATCCTGTGGTGGCATCTCCAGCAGGCCAGCACCATGTTGTCGATACTGGTGGCCCCGCCTTGGGACACCGGCCTCACGTGGTGGGCATCGCACATGTCGGGATGGGCGCCGCAGGCGAAGCATCCCCCGTCGCGGGCGATCAGCAACTGGCGCTGGGCATCGGTGGCGCGGCGCACGGAGTGGGCCCGCCATATCGCTCGGCCCTTGCGGTCGTAGATCACCCCTGTGAATCTGGCGTTGCACGCCAACTCTTCGAGCACCGACCTCGGCAGCCGCTCCCCGTCGGGCAGTTCGGCGACGAGCTCGCCGGTGGCCTCATCGACGTGCGCGACCACGCAGATGTCTGCGAACGGCTTGGTCACCTGGCTGCCGGCGCTGCTGGAGGTGAGACTGTCCAGGGCGTCGGCCATGCACTGGTCGAAGCTGCGACGCTGTGAGTCACTGGCGTCCTTCTTGTCAGAGTCATGGAGGCAGCCGGCCTCGGCTCTCAACCGGTTGCCGATCTGACGCCCGGTCACCGCGTCGAACTCTCCGCGGAGGTGCACCATCCCGTCCTCGCCGTCCCACACCCGCACACAGCGGCGAGCCCGCTGTCGGGCATGCTCGCTCTCGCCGCCGTCGCCCTCGCGCTCGACAGTCCAGCGGCGGGCCTCCTTGGTGAACTGCTCAGGGCGCATCGACTCGGCCTTGGCCAGCAGATCTCCGTCATCCTCGACATCGGCCGCGCTGGTCTTCCCCGCAGCCTCCGCAAGCCTCTTGGCGTTCGCGACCGGGACCCGCCCCGACTCCACCGCGTCACGCAGCCTGGGAGCGTCACGCAAGACCTCCGCAGTCTTGACCTGGCTGCGGGCCTCCTGCCGCGACAAGCCCGCGCGTGAAGCCAGCACTTCGGCGCCGCCGTCGCCATGACGCTCCCGGCCCGCGACATCCGCGGCGGCCGACACCTGGGCCGCGGACATGATTGCCATTGTCGCCTTGGACACCTCCAGCATCTGGCGCAGTTCCGCGCACGACGCCGAGCCCTCATGGACAAGCGCAAGCACCTCCTTGGCGGCGGCTTCAGCCCGGCGGGTGGCTTCGATCAACATGTAGGCAGTATCCCACAGGGTTACGACACCTGTCAAGTATTTACAGGTTTTTTCAATAGTTTTACATGAAGCAGACTCGGATGCTGGCTCTATCACCGCATGCTTAGAGCGCTCTCATCCTCAGTGCGCGACATCGCCTAGCGGCTGAGAGCGCGGCTTCGGGTCAGGAGCAAGTCAGACGGCGACTATGTCCACGAGGTCTCCGAGCGAGCGGAAGTCGTCGTGATTGCGCGTGTAGAGCGGGAGCCCCTCGGCCACGGCGGTGGCGGCGATCATGAGGTCGACAGCTCGCGCCCCGCGTGGCTTGCGTCCTGCGGTCATCGCTGCCGAGAAGACTCGACCATAGGAGCGGGCTGCGTCGGCACCGAAGGGGACCGGGTCGAAGGTCGCTTCGGTGCGTTGCAGCCGGTCCTGGCGCCGGCCTCGCTCGTCGGGGTCGCCGGCAGCGTGGGGGCCTGCGGCCAGTTCCGCGAGCGTGATCGCGCTGATGGCCACCTCTGCCGGCAGAGCCGAAGCCGGTATTCGATCCAAGTCGAT
>JAPOQG010000271.1 GCA_026710865.1 Acidimicrobiaceae bacterium | reverse complement strand
GTGCCAGCGGGCCTTGTGCTCGGCACGCACCTGCGGCGGGGTCGGATCTAGCCCGTCGGGCATGGCGCGGCGCATCGCGGGCAGCGAGAACCAGGGCGGTTCGGCGTCGGTGAGGTTGAGCCAGTCCTCGTGCTGCGCGGCCACGCGGCGACTTGCCGCCATCAGATCTGCTCCGTGGGGATCAGGAACTCGACGGCGACGGGGAACCAGTTGACGTCACGGACCTCGTAGCGGCGCTGCAGGATCTTCGCCTCCTTCTCGATGTCTTCACTGATGCGTTCGGCCCGGTCGCGCAGCGCCTGAATGTCGGCCTGGATCTGGCGGTGCCCGTCGTCGTCGAACAGGCGCAGCTGCTCGACGGTGTCTGATTCTTGTAGCTCGTCGAGACGGCGCAGGATGCTGGCCCTCAGGTCCGCGAGTGTTCCTCGCAGGCGTTTCTCCTCGGTGTCGCGTTTGGTGTCCATGGCGCGGCTGCGTTGGGCGAGCACTTCGGAGGCGCGGACGGCCAGCGCATCCTGCAGCGGGCCTTTGAGCCGCGGCCACTGGTCTGCGTAGAGGCCCCGCGCCGCGTCGGGCACGGCTTGGGAGCTTGCCGAGGCCACCGCTGAGCGGGTCTCGCCGACGTTGAGGCGTCGCCGGCCACCGCCGACACGCACCGCGGCGGGTTCTATGACCTCGTCGAGGGTGGACCCGTCGGAGCCGTTGACCACCACCCGGGCGTGCGCGACCGCGACCGGCTCAACCACATCGGCGTAGCGGACCGCGACCCGGTTGATCTTGCGGTCCACGGCCGCGCCCCACACCTGGGCGCGCAGGGTCCGCAGACAGCGCGCCACCAGCGGATGCCCCACATGCAGGTAGGCGACATCCTGGTGACCTTGGGCCACCGCAGGGTCGAAGGTCACCGGCAGGCGCAGGTCCTCGACTTCATTGCGCAAACCGACGAGGGTCTCGCCCCAGGTCCCGGCGAGGTCGTCGACCTCGAACACCTTCACGGTGGTGTCGCCGCGTTCGAGGGTGGCTTCCCGAAGCGGCGGCTGGCCCTCGATACCGAACGCGACTTCCACCGCGCGTTGCACGCTGGTCGGGGTGAGGTCGAGTTCCTTGACGCTGGTGCTGTATCGGTCGCGCACATCTTTGATGTCCTGAGCGAACCGGTGCTTGAGGTGCTCCAGGCTGACGCGGGCCTGGTCACGGCGCGCTGCCATTACGTCGTCGAGGTCGAGGCTGTCGTCGCTTTGTCGCAGCATGCGGGCCTCGACACGCTCAGCGAGCACCGAGGCCATCGACCCGAGATCGTCTCGGATGTCGTCGACCTTCTCAGCGACGCGCAGCAAGAACGAGTGATCGTGACCGGCGCTGTCGTCTTCGCCGCCGGGGGACGCGAAGTGGAATATGTCGACGGTGCCGGACTTCTGGCCGTGACGGTCCACCCGGCCGTTTCGCTGCTCCATCCGGTTCGGGTTGAACGGGACCTCCATGTGCACGAGCCGATGGCACGCCCGATGCAAGTCGATGCCCTCAGAGGCGGCGTCAGTGGCGAGCAGCACCCGCACCTTGGTCTTGGCCGGGTTGTAGTTGAACTCTCGGATGATCCGCTCGCGCTCCTCGGCGTCGAGCCCCCCGTGGAACACCTCGACGCGTCCGCTGGTGTCCGGCCAGCCGGCCCGCGGCGCGGCAAGGATCTCGTCGAGATAGTTGGGGGGGCCCCGATCCTCGGTGAACACGATGCCCCGCTCGTCGTTCCATTCCCCCTCGGGGAAGCAGGTCCCCGCGATCCAGTCCGCAAGCCGCCGCGTCTTCGCGTCGGCTCTGCGCCACCGCTCGTCGGCCATGGCCCGCATCTGGTCGAGGATCGGAGCAGCAGCATCGATGTGCACGGTCCGGGCGCGCATCCTCGCCAGCAGTTCCTGCTCGCGTTCGAGATCGATGATGTCGAGCGCGTCAGCGGCCAGCGCCAGCGCCTCCTGCTCTTGTTCTGACACCACCTCGGTGTCGTCGGCGCTGTCCTCCACAGCGGCCGCGGCCTCCCGCATAACCGTCTCAGCGACGCTGTAGCGCGACGCGGTGTTGAGGGTGCGGATGTGCTGGTCCAGGGTGTGCTTGAACGCCGCCGGCGACGACAGCAGCCGCTTCTTGAGCAACAGCGCAATGAACCGCGACGCCGCCCGCTCAGCCGGGGTGGACGCCGAGCCCATCCGCAGATCCGCATAGCCGTCCAGGAGAGCGAACAGCTCCTGCTCCTCGGGCGGGAACTCCACCTCGATGGCCGCGATCCGGCGCTTCGGGAAGCGCCGGTCGCCGTCGGGCAGCATCGTCCGAAGATGCGACTTCAACCGGCGCACGATCACCGCTTCGCGGTCTCGCGGCCTGGGCTCCACGCCCTTGGTGAACCGGTTCGGGTCCAGCATCTCCAACAGCGCCTGAAACGACTCGGGATACCCGTTGTGGGGCGTCGCCGTCAAGAACAGCCGATGCTCAAAATGAGGCGCAAGGCGCCTCATCGCCTTGGTCCGCAGCGAGTCCCGGGCGTAACGCCCCACCGCGGACGGCGCGATGCGGTGGGCCTCGTCCACGACCAACAGATCGAACGCCCGAGGGAACACATTGGGATCAGGGGGCAAGAACTCGTCGAACCAGCGCATCTGGGACTCGAACTTGACCCACTCCATCGACACGATCAGCCGGGGATGGGACCGGAACGGGTTGACCCCGACCCCGCGCTCGCGTCGCAGGCGTCGCACATGGTCAGTGTCGACGACCTGGAAGCTGAGACCGAACTGCTCTCGCATCTCGCGCTGCCACTTGCCGCACAAACTCGGCGGGCACACCACCAAGATCTTGTTGGCCTGGTTTCGCAGCACCAGCTCCTGCGCGATCAGGCCCGCCTCCACGGTCTTGCCCAACCCGACATCGTCAGCGACCAACAACGTGACCCGGGGCATGCGCAGTGCCTTCACCAACGGCAGCAGCTGGTAGTCCTCGATGTCGATCCCGGCCCGGAACGGCGACTGGAACGCCTGCGGATCAGCCGAAGCGATCGCACCCCACCGCACCGCGTCCAAGAACCCCGCGAACACCTCCGGGGCATCGAGCCCCTCGGCCGGGTCCGGCAGCTCGGACTGAGGCCGGATCTCGGTGCCGGGCTCGGTCTCCCAGAACACGCTCAACGGCGACGGGCTGCCCATGTCGTCGATCGGGACCAAAGTCACGAGGTGATGGCGGGTCCAACCATTCGAGCTCATCGGATCAACCGGACGCGACGACTGCCGAACCGACTCCACAACCCAGTACCGGTCACGCACCCGCACAAGGTTCCCCTGCTCAGGCACCGCAACCGCTCGCTCGGTCTCAAGTGCCGTCACTTCAACCACCCCGAAGCACCACCAAGTAAGAGGCGTCCGGCCCTCAAGCCCGTGCAGTCGGCACCTAGCAGATCCACTCGCTACACCCGGTGCTGCGGCTACCCCTCATCCTCGTGAGGCTACAAGGGACGCTCCTAGCGCCCGGACTACGCCCTGTGGGCCGCCGACCCCGAGTTCTTGTGGTCCGACGGCCTCGCCGGTCACGACGGCACTCACGCGATATGGCCACCCCACCCGCTGCCCGCGCGGCGGGTTGGAAACGTGGCTCGGTGCGTGGTTGGCTAGGACGCATGCGTGCTGGTTCCCTTGAGATCGACCCCGCCCTGTACGAGTTCATCGCAGTCGAGGCCCTGCCCGGTACCGGCGTGCAGATCGACGAGTTCTGGAGCGCGCTCCAGTCCATCCTGATCGACCTCGGCCCCCGCAACGCCGCTCTGCTGGCCAAGCGCGACGAACTGCAGTCACAGATCGACGACTGGCATCGGGCCGCCCGAGCCGAGGGCCGGAGCCACGACGGCGACGCCTACGCCAACTTCCTGCGCGACATCGGATACCTCCGCTACATGGACGGCTCGGTGACGGCCACGACGGCCAACGTCGATCCCGAGATCGCCGAGGTGGCCGGACCGCAACTGGTGGTGCCCCTCGACAACGCCCGCTACGCGCTGAACGCGGCCAACGCCCGCTGGGGAAGCCTCTACGACGCGCTGTACGGGACCGACGTGATCAGCGAGTCCGACGGTTGCAGCCGCGGCGGTGCCTACAACCCCATCAGGGGCGACAGGGTCGTAGCCGCGGCGCGGGAGTTCCTCGACACCCATTTCACCCTGGACTCGGCCAGCCACCTGTGGGCCACCGGATACACGGTGCAGGACGGGGCGCTGCGGGTTCGCAGCGGCGACGGCACCGTCAGCTCGCTGCTGCGCCCGGAGCAGTTCGCCGGCTACGGCGGCGCCGCCGACTCCCCGACTTCGATCCTGCTCCGCAAGAACGGCCTGCACTGCGAGCTGCGCATAGACGCCGAGCATCCTGTGGGACGGCGGGACCACGCCGGCGTCTTCGACGTCGGCCTCGAGTCCGCGATCACCACCATCATGGACTTCGAGGACTCCGTCTCGGCGGTGGACACCGACGACAAGGTGTCGGTCTACCGGAACTGGCTCGGGCTCATGCGAGGCACCCTGCAGACGACGTTCGTGCGCGACGGCACGCCCGTGAACCGGTCGCTGAACCGCGACCGCAGCTTCACCGGCCCCGACGGCACACCGAAGAGGCTGCCGGGCCGGGCACTGATGCTGGTCCGCAATGTGGGGCCCCACCTCGGCACCGACATGGTGAGGCTCGACGGCGAGCCGGTGTGCGAGACCATGGTCGACGCCATGGTGACCGCGCTGTGCGCGCTCCATGACCTGCGGGGCATGGGACGGGTGAACGGCAAGCCCATCCGGAACTCGGCGAGCGGCTCGGTCTACATCGTCAAGCCCAAGATGCACGGTCCCGACGAGGTCGCGCTGGCCTGCGAGCTGTTCAGCCGGGTGGAGGACGCCCTCGGCCTGGTGCAGCGCACCCTCAAGATGGGGATCATGGACGAGGAGCGCCGCACATCGCTCGGCCTCAAGGAGTGCATCTGGAGAGCCCGCGACCGGGTCGTCTTCATCAACACCGGCTTCCTGGACCGCACCGGCGACGAGATCCACACCGACATGGAGGCCGGACCGGTGGTCCCCAAGACCGAGATGAGGGCCGCGGCCTGGCTCGGTGCGTACGAGAACTCCAACGTCGACGCCGGGCTGGCCTGCGGCCTGCGGGGCCGCGCCCAGATCGGCAAGGGAATGTGGACCATGCCGGCCGAGATGGCGGCCATGGCCAAAGCCAAGATCCAGCACCCGATCGCGGGAGCCAGCACTGCCTGGGTGCCCTCGCCCACCGCGGCGACGCTCCACGCCATGCACTACTTCCTGGTGGACGTGGCCGACCGCCAGCGCGACCTCGCCGAGCGCACCCCGGCCCGCCTCGCCAGCCTCATCGAGATCCCCGTGCTGGCGCCGGGCCGCGAACTCGGCCCGGGCGAGATCCAGCGCGAGCTGGACAACAACGTTCAAGGCATCCTCGGATACCTGGTCCGCTGGGTGGGCCAGGGCGTGGGGTGCTCCACGGTGCCCGACATCGGTGACATCGGGCTCATGGAGGACCTGGCCACCCTGCGCATCTCCAGCCAGCACGTCGCCAACTGGCTGCACCACGGTCTCATATCCGCCGACCAGGCACGCGAGACGATGCGCCGCATGGCGAACCTCGTCGACCAGCAGAACGCGGGCGACCCCGGCTACGAGCCCATGGCGCCCGACTACGACTCCAGCATCCCGTTCCAAGCCGCGGTGGAGCTGGTCTTCTCCGCCCGGGACGAGCCCAACGGCTACACCGAGCGGGTGCTTCGCTCCCACCGGCGAGCCGTCAAGGCCCGACGGACGGGCTGAGCGCCTGTACCATCCGCGGCTGTGCGGACGCTGCCCGGCGAGGTCGATGTCATCGTCATAGGCGCGGGCGTGTCCGGCGCCAGCATCGGCTACCAACTCGCCCGGCACTCGGACCTCCGGGTGGCGGTGGTGGACGCCCGGCCGCCCGTCGGAGGGATCTCGGGCCGCACCTTCGGGCAGATCCGCCAGCACTACTCCAACGAGCTCATGGTGCGCATGGCGCTGAGGGGCTTCCACTGCATCGGCAACTGGAGCACCGAGGTGGGCTACGGGGATCCGGGCTATGTCCGGCTCGGCTACATGCTGCTCGTCGCCGGCGACCAGATCGACGGCCTGCGGCGCAACGTCGAGCTCGGGAGGCGGCTGGGCGTCGACACCCGCTTCGTGGGTCCCGACGAGATCGCAGCCATCGAGCCGCTGGTGAACGCCGGCGGTCTCGCGGGCGGCGCCTACGAGCCCGACGGCGGATACATCGACGTCACCAAGATGGTGCTGAGCTGGCTCGGCGCCGCGGTGACGCTCGGCGCGGACGTGCTCACCCCGCTCGGAGTGCACGAGATCCTCACCGACGACGGCGCCGTCACCGGTGTGGCCACCGGCAGGGGACGGATCACCGCGCCGGTGGTGGTCGTGGCCACGGGCGCATGGGCGCCCGACCTGCTCGATCCGCTGGGAGTGCACCTGCCCATCGAGCGACGGCGCCTGGACATGGCCACGCTCGAGCAGGAGCCGGGAGCCCGCGCCCTCCAGGCCTGCATCACCGACGGCAACTCCAATCTGGTGATCCGCCCCGACATGGGCCGCCGGATCATCGCGGTGGCCTACCCGCCGGAGATGCCCGAGGTGGACGATCCGCTGGCCGACGCCCCGCCGGACGCTCACCGCGAGCACTCGGTGCGCCTCGGGAGGGCTCTGGCCGAACGGCTGCCCGCGCTGGCCGTCGCCGGGATCGTGTCGACCACGAGCGGCGCCTACGACATCACGCCTGACTACCACCCGATCCTGGGGTGGGCCGAGGAGCTCGCCGGCGTCGCCGGGCTGTACCTGGCCGTCGGGCTGTCCGGGCACGGGCTCAAGCTGTCCCCGTGCATCGGCGAGGTCGTTGCCGCCCATGTGCTCGGCGTCGAACAGGTCGGCGACGCGCCCCGGATCGACGCCCGGGCGCTCAGACCGAGTCGGTTCGCGGACGGCGACCTGATGCACCTGACCTACGGCCCCAGCGCCCGGGCCTGAGGGTAGGATTCCGAGGGTCGAGTACAGTCGGGCCGGCCACAAGGGATCTTGCACTGAGGGAGGGTCCACCATGGGGATCAACGCGGAACGAGCGGACGGAACCGTGATCGCGAAGGCTGACGGCCGCATCGACAGTTCCAACTCGCGGGAGTTCCACACTGAGTTGGAAGCCGTGGTCGCGGACTCCGACGCAGCGCTGGTTCTGGACTTCGAGGATGTCGCGTACATCAGCAGCGCTGGGATGCGAGTAATCCTCCTGACCGCCAAGAGTCTCCAGAAGTCCGGGATCAAGCTCGCTCTGTGTTCGATGAACGACTCCATACGTGAAGTCTTCAAGATCAGCGGATTCGACAAGATCATAGAGATCCATGAATCACAAGCCGAGGCCCTGTCAGCGGTTGGTGCATAGGTGAGAACTCCACTTCACGAAAGAGGACCTGAATGACCATGACCGAGTCTCGGCAGAAGCACAAGATCCTCGTGGTCGATGACGAGCCCGACCTTGAACCCCTCATGCTGCAGAGGATGCGGCGGTACATACGCACCGGCGTCTACGAGTTCGTCTTCGCCAGGAACGGCGTCGAAGCGCTCGAGGCCCTCGACGTGGACGAGTCCATCGACATGGTGCTGTCGGACATCAACATGCCGAAGATGGACGGGCTCACGCTCCTCGAGAGGATCCCGGACGTGGCACCGGACATCCGCGCCGTGATCATCTCCGCCTACGGCGACATGAAGAACATCAGGATCGCCATGAACCGGGGCGCCTTCGATTTCGTCACCAAGCCGGTCGACTTCGACGATCTCAAGTTCACGATCGACCGCACGCTGCAGCACATACGTGAGTGGCGAGATGCGCTGAGCGCCAGGGACAAGCTCGTCGTGCTTCAGAATGAGCTGAACGTGGCGAGCATGATGCAGCAGTCCATCCTTCCGAACAAGTTCGCCCGCAACGACGACTACAAGCTGTTCGGAACCATGCAGCCCGCTCGCAATGTCGGAGGCGACTTCTTCGATGTCATCGGACTCTCCGACGGCAGAGTCGGCCTCGCCATTGCCGACGTATCGGGCAAGGGCGTCCCGGCGGCACTGTTCATGATGTCGAGCCGCACGCTGCTGAAGGGCGCCGCCATGCGGGCCGACGGCCCCGGCGAGGCCCTCACCGAGGTGAACGACGTGCTCAACGAGGACAACGACGCCTGCATGTTCGTCACCATGATCTACGCGGTGTACAACCCGAAGACCGGAGAATTGACCTACGCGGACGGCGGCCATGATCCCCCGCTCGTCGTGCATGCCGACGGGACCACCACCCAGCTGCCCGTGACCGAGGGAATCGCGCTGGGCGTGATGCCGGGATTCGACTACGACCAGCACATTCACCAGCTGGCGCCGGGCGACACCGTCGTCCTCTACACCGACGGGGTGACCGAGGCGATAAACAGCGAGGAGGAGCAGCTCGGGCTCGATCGCCTGCGCGGGTGCTTCGAGCAGGACCCGCCGCAGGGCGCCGAGGACGCCGGGCATCGGGTCATCGACCTTGTGAACGACTTCGCCGGAGACGTGCCCCAGTTCGATGACACGACCTGTCTGGTCCTTCGTCGAGAGGACTGACGGCCGTCATGCTGTTCCTGAGAGCCGAGACCGACGGCGAGGAGCGCCGGACCGGCTACGAGGTGCTCGCCGACCTCGTGGCAGCCATCGAGGCGCTGGGCGAGGACGACGGCTGGTCGGGCGATCTGACGTTCAGGATCAGCCTGGTGGTGGACGAATTGGTGCAGAACGTGGTCGACTACGCCTACAACGACGACGCGCCCGGGGACGTGGAGGTGGTGGTCACCTCCCTGGACGAGACCGTCGTCATCGAGATCACCGACGAGGGCAAGCCCTTCGACCCTCTCACCGAAGCACCCGCTCCGGATCTCACGTCGCCGATCGAGAGCCGCCCCATCGGCGGCCTGGGAGTGCACTTCACGAAGACCCTGATGGACGACGTCGAGTATCGCAGGGAGTCGGGCCGGAACCGTCTGAGGATCGTCACCCGCAAGAGTCCGAGCGGGTAGGGAGCGAAGCATGCCGCTTCGCCTTCCGACGGCAGGGGCCCGGCTCGCTCTCGCAGCCTCGCTGGTGCTGGCCGCATGCACATCCGAGCCGGCGGTCGAACCGGGGCCGGATCCCGGTGTCACGGTGGCGCCCACCACGCCCAGCGGCACTCAGGACTCGCTGGTCGGCGTGTCGGACGAGCGCATCCTGTTCGGCCAGTCGGCGGCATTCAGCGGCCCTGCTCAGGAGCTCGGCAAGAACATGCAGCTGGGGATCCTGGCTGCCTTCGACGAGGTGAACGAGCAGGGGGGCGTCCATGGGCGCGTCCTGGAGCTGCGGTCGCTCGACGACGCGTACGAGCCGGAGGACGCCATCGTGATGACGCGCCACCTCATCGAGCAGGAGCAGGTGTTCGCGTTGATCGGCGCGGTGGGCACGCCGACGTCGCGCTCGGCCACGCCGATCGCACGGGACTCCGGGATTCCCTACATCGCGCCGTTCACCGGCGCCGCCTTCCTGCGCGACAACGAGTGGGACAACATCATCAACTTGAGAGCCTCCTACGCCCAGGAGACCGAGGAGATGGTCGCCCGGCTCACCGACGACCTGGGCATCACCCGGGTCGGCGTCATGTACCAGAACGACTCGTTCGGCCGAGCCGGCTTCCGGGGCGCAGTCGCAGCACTGGCGCGACGCGGGATGGAGCCCGTGTCGATCGGGATCTACCCGCGCAACACCACCGCGGTGAAGACAGCCCTGCTCGACCTGCGCCTCGGCGACCCCGAGGCGGTGATCATGATCGGGGCCTACGAGCCGGTCGCGAGACTGATCTCCTGGGCGCGCCGCACCGACTTGGACCCGGTGTTCATGACCGTCTCCTTCGTCGGCAGCAACGCGCTGGCGCAGGAGCTCGGACCGGACGGGGCAGGAGTGCTGGTCACCCAGGTCGTGCCGTTCCCGGAGGACGACTCGCTGCCCATAGTGCATGCTTATCTGGACGCTCTTGCCGCCCATGACCCGGAGGCCGAGCCGGGGTTCGTGTCCCTGGAGGGCTATCTGGCCGGACGCATGGTGATCAGCGCGCTGCAGGAGTGCGGTGCTGACGTCGTGCGATCCTGCCTGCTCGACCAGCTGATCGACCGCGGGAGCTTCGACATCGACGGATTCGACCTGCAGTTCGGCGCCGGCGACAACCAGGGCTCGGACGAGGTCTTCCTGACCGTGATCGGCTCCGACGGCGAGTACCACCCTGTCGCGACGCTGCACGAGACGGCTCTGTGGGTGACCCAATGACAGACCTCACCGGCGACCCGACGGCCGACGACGCAGCCATGCCACCCGACGAGGCAACCCCAGACGAGGCAACCCCAGACGAGGCAATCGCTGACGAGTCCATGAGGTCGGATCTGGGGATCTGGTCCCGCATATCCACCAAGCTCTACATGGGCATCGGTGGAGCGGTCGCCATGACGCTGGCCGCCAGCCTCGTCGGCTGGTTCTCATTCAACCGGGTGGGTGATGTCCAGAGGCGTGTCAACGAGGGCAGCGTGCCCGAGCTGGCCGCCGCCTTCGGTGTCGCGCAGTACGGCGGGATCCTCGCCAACGCGGCCCCCAGCCTGGCCGCAGCCCAATCGTCGCTGGAGCTCTTCCAGGAAGGGCAGAGGGTCGATGAGACCGTGCTGACCTTCGAGGAGCAGATGGCGGTGCTGCAGCAGGGCGACAGTGACGACGCCAGCGTCGCGCAGATCCGCCAGAGCGCTGACATGCTCATCTCCAACATCGAGGAGATCCGGAGCGAGGTCTCGGCGAGGCTTCAGCTGATCGACCAGCGAACCGGTCAGCAGGGAGAGTTGGTGGGGCTGCGGAACCAGGTGAGCGCCGTGCTGGTGCCCGCCATCGACGATCAGCTCTTCTACACCTTTACGGGCTACACCGGGCTGGACGACGCTCCGGTCGCCCGATCCGAGCACTTCTCCGAGGCGGAGGTGTTCAGGTACCGTCGCCTGGCCGAGCTGGAAGCCGATGCCAACATCGCCTCGGACCTGCTGGCCACCGGGTTCACGCTGCCCGACGAAAGCCTGCTGGAGCCGCTCAGGGAGCGATTCGAGGTGGCGGCCAGCCGGATCCAACGGAACCTGGCCACGCTGGTCGGCACACGGTTCCACACCGACGCGGTGCCCATCTTCCAGCGGCTGCTCGATCTGGGGCTCGGCTCCGACAACTCCTTCGACCTGGCCGCGAGCGAGTTCGCGATCGTCGAGCACCTCGAGGAGCTGCTGGTCCAGAACAGCGAGCTCGCGCTGACGCTGGTCGCCGAGGTCGACAACCTGGTGGGCGACTCCCAAGCTCGGACCCAGGAGGCCACCGCCGCATCCGAACAGGCCATAGCCACCGCCAGAACCCTCCTGCTGGCCATCAGCGGCATCAGCATCATCGGCGCATTGCTGATCATCTGGCTGTTCGTCGGCAAGGTCCTGGTGGGGCGCATCGCCCTGCTGTCGGACTGGATGCGCCGCATGGCCGGCGGCGACCTCGAGGTGATCGTCCCG
This sequence comes from Acidimicrobiaceae bacterium, assembly GCA_026710865.1. GTDB lineage: Bacteria > Actinomycetota > Acidimicrobiia > Acidimicrobiales > Aldehydirespiratoraceae > Aldehydirespirator. The sequence continues at coordinate 2,434 of JAPOQG010000271.1, read as the reverse complement.
ATCAGCGGCCGGGACGAGGTCGCCGACATGGCGGCCACGCTGGAGGTGTTCCGGCGCCACGCCCTGGAAGTGCAGCGCCTCAACCTGGTGGAGCAGCTCGCCGATGAGCTGCAGGGCAAGAACGAGGAGCTGGAAGGGGTGCTGGCCGAGTTGCACAAGGCTCAGGACCAGATCGTGACCCGTGAGAAGCTCGCCGCTCTGGGCGAGCTCACCGCCGGCGTCGCCCACGAGATCAAGAACCCGCTGAACTTCGTCAAGAACTTCGCCGAAGCATCTCAGGAGCTCATCGACGAGCTCAAGGAGTTGTTCGACGACATCGGCGACGACCTCAGCGACGACAACAAGGACTACATCAACGAGATCGCGGGTGACCTGACCGGCAACGTGGAACGCATCCGCTCCCACGGCGAGCGGGCCGACCGGATCGTACGCGACATGCTGATGATGGGCCGCGACTCCGGGGAGTGGCAGCTCACCGACATCAACGGCCTCATCGAGCAGCACGCCCAGCTGTCCTTCCACAGCGCCCGGGCCCTGGATCCCGACTTCCAGCTGGACATCCAGCAGGACTTCGATCCCGACGTCGGCTCGCTGACCGTCATCGCCCAGGACCTGGGGCGGGTCTTCCTGAACATGGTGACCAACGCCGGTCATGCCACCAAGGAGCGCCACCTCTCCGAGATGGCTGCCGGCAACGAGGCATTCCAGCCGACCATCTGGCTCAAGACGGTGCGGTCCGACGACCACGTCGAGGTCCGCGTCCGGGACAACGGCACCGGGATGCCGCCCGACGTCGTCGAGAAGATCTTCAACCCGTTCTTCACCACCAAGCCCACCGACCAGGGCACCGGGCTGGGCCTCTCGATCTCGAGCGATATCGTCCGCCGCCACGGAGGCAGCATCCAGGTCGAGTCCGAGCCGGGAGAGTTCACCGAGATGATCATCACCCTGCCGATGGAGGCGCCCGCCGAGGCCGCACAGTCGAGCGGCGACTCCTGGGTCTGAGCTCCCGGTTGGCGCTCACCCGTCCCCGGCCGGGGGCGGATGCTGGGCGCTGCCCTCGACGTCGAGGTTGGGCAGGATCCGGTCGAGCCAGCCCGGCAGCCACCAGTTGCGGGCACCGAGCAACTCCATGGTGGAAGGGACGATGAGCATGCGCACGAGGCTGGCGTCGACCGCCACCGCGGCGGCCAGGCCGAGGCCGAACATCTTGATCGCCCGCTGATCCTCCAGCACGAAGCTCCCGAACACGAACACCATGATCAATGCGGCCGCGGTGATCACCCGGGCAGTGAGGGCCAGGCCGTCGGCGACCGAGTTCACCGCGTCGCCGGTGCGCTCGAACTCCTCCTTCATCCGCGACAGCAGGAACACCTCGTAGTCCATCGACAGACCGAACAGGACCGCGAAGAGCATCATCGGCATGAACGGCTCGATGGGCCCCGGCTCGATCCCCACGACACTGCCGAGCCAGCCCCACTGGAACACCGCCACCAGCACCCCGTAGGCCGCGCCGATCGAGAGCATGTTCATGATGACCGCCTTGAGCGGCACGACCAGCGAGCGGAACACGGCCGTCAGCAGCAGGAACGAGGCGCCCAGCACCGCGACGAAGAACACCGCGGTCCGCGACTTCAGGAAGTCGCTCACGTCCGCCTTCACCGCGACCAGTCCGGTGATCGCCGGCTCGAGGCCCGTGGACCCGACGGCGGCCGGGATGACCGTGTCGCGAAGATGCTTCACGAGGACCTCGGTCTCGGGGGCCTGGGGCCCGGTGGTCGGCCGGACCTCGATTGCGGCCGCGGTCGGCGCCAGCGGGCTGTTGGGTATGGGCGGGCTCACGAAGCTGACGCCGTCGGTGGACTCGATGGCCTGGGCCAGGCCGGCGAGTTCTGCCATCTGACCCGACCCCGACACTTCGGCGACAACCAGCAGCGGACCGTTGGCGCCCGCCCCGAAGCCGTCGACAAGCAGGTCGTAGGCCTTGCGGGTGGTGGTCTCGGCGCCGTAGTTGCTCTCGTCGGCGAAGCCGAACCGCAGCACCAGAACCGGTGAGGACAGCAGGAGCAGCAGCATGGTGCCGCCGATGGCGAACACCCATGGCCGGGCCTGCACGGCACGGCTCAGCCTGTACCAGCCGGTCTCCCGCAGCGGACGGGCCTGGCGGGGCTCCAGACGCCTCCGCAGGGGGTTCCGGTCCCGTCCGAACAGTCCCGCCAGCAGCACGATCACAGCAACCGGCAAGGCGCCGGCCAGTGCGTCGATGCCGGCCCCGAAACCGAACAGGGCCACGCTGAAGAGGACCGCCGCCACCATGCCCCGGACGCGGGTGACGGTCAGTCGATCACCGAGCAGGGTGATGAGCGAGGGCAGCAGCGTCACCGAGCCGACCATCACCACCGCCACCGTGGCTGCGGCCGCCACACCGAAGCCG
>JAPOQG010000388.1 GCA_026710865.1 Acidimicrobiaceae bacterium | reverse complement strand
TCGCCGGTGGCTGCTCCCGTTGAATGCGTCTGGGGATCTAGCTGTCGGTGTCGGAGGTCTCGGGCTTCGGGGGGCGGTAGAAGAACAGGAGTTGGGCCGCGCCGGCGCCCGCGCCGACCAGCACAGCGATCCCCAGTCCGGTCCAGTCGTAGAGGCGGTGGGCGATCTCGAGTTCGACGTCGACAGATATCGCGCCCGGGCCGAGCATGGCGCACACAACGCTCATGGCCGCTATCAGCGCCACGTGCTCCCAGCCCTCGCCGGTGATCATGAACCCCTTGTGGCGGTGCACGGTCCAAAACGCCACCACCATCACACCGATGAGCCCGGCCGCGGCCACCTGGGGGATCAGGCCCAGCACCAACAGCGCGCCCACTGCCATCTCGGTGCCAGCGGCCACAATGGCGTGGACCTTGCCCGGCATCTCTTGCGGCTCGTGAACGCCGCAGTCTACGGATCGGACGGACCCTCGGGCTCACTTCACAACACGACACCATCGGACCACGCTGCAGCTGGCCGGAAGCTGACGTTAGCCCCGCTGCGAGCTCGGCCCAACTGTGAGTTCGATGTCGACGCATGACCGTAGTGGCACCCCGAACTGAGTCGATCGCCTCGCCTTCGACGCGCTCGGAGTCCATGGTCGCCGCTCCCGGGTCTTGTGGGTGTCGGTGATCTCTGTTGTCGTGTTCGCTCCCGTCGTCTACCTCGAGCGTCTTCTCAGCATCGGTTCATTCCATGGAAGTTCGTAGTGATCGATCCCCTTCTGGGCGTGCGAGTAGCATGCCTGATAGAAGCGAAAGCTGTCGCATTTTCCTTGGCGTTGCTTCTGTTCCACGATTTCCATGATCTTGAACTTTGATTCCTCGTCAGTGTTGATGCCGAAGATGATCCCGGCGAGCGATCTGAAGTCGTACTCCAGCAGACGCGACTCCGGCGGTGTGTTGCCGTCGTTGGGCGCAGGAAGGATCAGGCGGGTTTCTTGTTCGTGCTCCCAGTCAGTCGACTTGGTTGCGGCGTTGCGCAGGTACAGATACCAGTAGCTGCTGGGCCACAGCTCGATTGGTTCCTCGGTCATGTCGACGTCTTGGATCAGCGTCGCTACCGAAACGGAGCCGGCCTCGTCGCTATGCCACAAGTCGTGGACCTCCTCGGGTTGAAGAGCGCCAAGGTTGCGGAAGAAGTCCACTTCCACGGTGGCGTCGCGGTAGACGATGTCGAAGAAGGGAAGCTGCAGGCCTCCGGTTTCTGCCCGGATTACCGGCGGTGCGTCCCATCGTGACGCTTGGGGATGTTCCAGTTCGATGCCCCACCGCCCGTATGACGCACGCGGTCTGAATATGAGGCAGACGCCGGTGTGCGCGTCTGCGTACTGGGTCCACATCGTGGCGTTGGAGCAGTTCTTCGAGAAGCACGCTGTGTACCGCTCGGGGCCCAGCAGCGTCGACAGGCGGGACACGAACACGACCGGGAAGTCGTGTCGCAGGAACCTCAGATTGCGCTGCATCGTGCTCTCGCGGACGTGGCCCGTGCGGTACCTTTGCACGAAGACGTTTCCGGCGACGAATTGCCACGCCCGCTCGCTGTCTGACTCGAAGTCGTCCTCTTCGTCGAGTCGCGCTAGCAGTCTCGCTTGGTGCTCGACGGTGAACACATGTCCGGTTGAGCCTCGGTCGGTCACCAGCGGCGGAGTCCCCACGGTGGGAAGCCTGTACTGTGCGTATGCCTGTTCGATGCTGGCGATCGCGGCCGGATGCACCATGATCAGGTAACGAAGGAGTTCGTTGTGCCGGACAGTGGTCTCGTAGGCCCCGATGGTCTTGAACAGCGTCTGTACCTCGCGGTCGTCCCACAAGGCCTGCCATGCGCATTCGGCCGCTGTGCTGTCGGTACCGGTCAGTTGTAGGCGCGTGCGTCCTGATGGATCAACGTCGGCAGCGCCCACATCGACTGCGTGGCCCGTCGCCTGCACCATCCGGTAGACGTGGCAGAGCGCATAGAGGTAGTTCTTCAGGAGACTCCGCCAGGCGATCTCATCGCTGCGCCACACGATGTCCTGCTCGTGCTCACGTGGATCGCCGAGTTCACCGAGCCGAGCGAAGTAGATCTCCTGCCGTCGAAGCTCGTGGTGCGTGTCCAGCAGGTGCGCCAGTGAACGAAAGCGGTAGATCGGAGGAGGCTCGTCCCGGTGGGCAGGTGGAGTCTCAGCCATCGGTCGCAGCGTAGAGACGATTCAGGGGGGCGCGTGACCCGCAGTGGGATGTTTCCTGCGTGCTGTTGCGTGTTGTCGAGGCCCCTACCCGCGGGATCCGGCATCGCCGCTTCGCGGAGACCTTCGCAGGGCAACAGTCTTCCGCAGGGCAACAGTCTTCGTTGACGACAGCTAGAGTAATAGCCAGATTCTGCGCCTGAGCAATTTTCCAAGGTCATAAGCTATTTCTTGGGCTGGTAGTGGCACCCCGTACGGGATTTGAACCCGTGCTACCACCTTGAGAGGGTGGCGTCCTAGGCCGCTAGACGAACGGGGCTAGCGCGGGCCGGCGCCCGCAGGCGGGCGAAGCCTATCGCCGGGTTCGGGGAGGAGGACTCGAACCCCCAATGGCTGGACCAGAACCAGCTGTGTTACCAATTACACCATCCCCGACAGCGCTGTACAGGCTACCGGATCGAGCCGAGGGCGACCACAGCGCGGAGGCCCGGAGGAGGCCTAGGCGCTTGCCTTGGAGTTGAGGCTGGCGAGCTGCTCCCTGGTGCCGAGCGCGATCAGTACATCGTCGGCGGCCAGGACGAAATCGTCGGGCGGATCGGTCACGAAGGCACCGTCGCGCCGGACGGCCAGGACGGTCGCGCCGGTGGACTCGTCTATCTCGCACGCCGCCAGGGCTCGGCCCGCGAACGGACCGTCCGCGGTGACCGGCGTCTCGGCGAGGCGCACCGAGAGCTCCTCGGCGTTCATGACCACGCCGAGGAAATCGATCACGTCGGGCTCCAGCACCAGGGCCGCCATCCTCGATCCGCCGATCTCGTGCGGGTTCACCACCCGGTCGACGCCGGCCTGGCGCAGCTTCGGCGCGGCCGACGAGTCGTTGGAGCGGGCCACGATGAACAGGCCCGGGGACATGGAGCGAGCCGTCAGCGCCACGTAGAGGTTGTCGACATCGGAGTCGAGGGCCAACACCAGCGTGCTGGCCCGCTCCACGCCGGCCGACGCCAACACACCGTCCTCGGTGGCCTCGCCGACGACACAGTTGGGCGGCGCGTCGGCGTCGAGGTCGACGCGGTCGATCACCACCACCGTGCGGCCCGCACCGGACAGCTCGCGGTGGATGGCCCGCCCGACCTGCCCGAAGCCGCACAACACGACGTGGCCGCTCAACCGATCGATCTGCCTCTGCATACGCCGCCTCCGGATCTCGTCGTCGAGCCGGCCCTCGAACAGTGACTCTATGAGAACGCTCAGGGTGTAGAGGGCCACGCCCACCCCGAACATGATCAGCAGAATGGTGAACACCCGGTAGCTGCCCGTGACCGTGCCAATCTCCTGGTAGCCGACCGTGGTGATCGTGATGACGGTCTGGTAGAGGGCCTCCCCAACGGTGAGGCCGAGCCGCTGGTATCCGAGCGTGCCCACCGCGGTCACCAGCGCGAGACCGCTCAACCCGGCCCAGAAGCGGCCCCAGGGATCCTTGGGAGCGCCCCGGACAAGAGGCGCACGGCGACGGAGGCGGCTGCGAGCCAGGAACTTCACCGGTTCCAAGACTAGATCGCTCGGGTCCGTCCCAGGGGCCGGCGGTACCGTGGTCGTGGTGAGCGCGAACCGCCGGCGGCGAGGGACCCGGTGAGCGAGGAGATCGGCGTCGGGCCCCATCGGTCGCCATGGCCCGACGCCGACCACCTGGACCCCGAGTTGCTGCGCGACGGCGACCGCCGCAACGTGATCGACCGCTACCGGTACTGGAGCGTGGACGCCATCAGGGCCGACCTCGACGCCCGGCGGCACCCGTTCCACGTGGCCATCGAGAACTGGGAGCACGACCGCAACATCGGCACCGTGGTGCGCACCGCCAACGCCTTCGCCGCGGCCGAGGTGCACATCGTGGGCCGGCGCCGCTGGAACCGCCGCGGCGCCATGATGACCGACGTGTACCAGCACGTCCGCCACCACGCCTCGGTGGAAGACCTGGCCGCCTGGGCCGAGGGCGAGGCCCTGCCGATCGTGGGCATCGACAACCTGCCCGGCGCCCTGCCCCTGGAGACCGCCGTACTGCCGGAGCGGTGCGTGCTGCTGTTCGGCCAGGAGGGTCCGGGCCTGTCACCGGAGGCCCGGGCCGCATCCGCTCAGGTGCTGTCCATCTCCCAGTTCGGCTCGACCCGCTCCATCAACGCCGGCGTGGCCGCCGGAATAGCCATGCACGCCTGGATCCGCCACTGGACATAGCCGCCCGCCTGAACGGGGCTGCCCGCATGAGTCCTAGGGAAGGCGCGCTTCAACTATTGTTCAACTATTGGAAGAGTAAGTAAAGCAATCGGCTAATCGCTTTACTTGCGCTCCGGCCAGCCGTGTAGTTGGCCGCCTCCCCGGCGCCCGCCGCCTGTTCGGATGAGACTGCTCGGACAGCGCTTAGGCGACCTGGATGGCGTCCTCTAGGCCGTCGGGCACCTCGGCGGGGAACGAGAGGACGAGGTGGCGGCCCAGTGCCGTCGCCACCCGGGCCAAGGTGTCGATGCGGTTGCGGGCGCCGCCGCCTTCCTCCAGCCGGGAGATCACCGACTGGGTGGTGCCCATGCGCTCGGCCAGTTCGCGCTGGCTCAAGCCGACTTCGATGCGCAGGTCGTAGATGAGTTGTCCTAGGGCGAGGTCCTGCTCAACACCGGCCCGTGCCTCCTCGGAGGGCTCGCCCCGCTCGTTCTTGATGTCTTCCCAACGCGATCTGTTCGCCATCATGTTCTCCTTCAGGGATCGTTCCCTCCCCCCAGGCTCCGGGACAGGGGCATCCGTGCCCTTTGTCCAACCTGCGCCAGCCGGTCGATCACCACAGCCGCCCGATCCCACTCAGCATCGCTCAGCCCAGCGAGCCACTCGACAACCTCATCGTGCGCCTCGATGTCCACACCACGCACCATAATCGCACAAATACGATGATCGCACAAGAGCGATCATAGCTGTAGAGTCTCCCGAAGGGGAACGGCAGTCGAGTCTGAGGCTGTGAGTGATGGCCAACAGCTCTCGTTTGGCCGCTGTCTCAGCCCTCGCTTCTACGATTCGGCGGTCTACGACGGCTAGCGGGAGGATTGCTGTGCGGGACATGGCTTCATTCATCGAGCAGATGCCCAAGGCTGAACTGCACATGCACATCGAAGGGGTGCTCGAGCCCGAGCTCAAGTTCGAGATGGCGGCCCGCAACGGCATCGAGTTGCCCTACGACTCCGTGGACGACCCGGCGGCCATGTACGACTTCGACGACCTGCCGACGTTCCTCGACGCCCGCTACGAGGGCGACACCGTCCTGATCACCGAGGCCGACTTCTACGACCTCGGCATGGCCTACTACTCCACCGTCGCCCGCGAGAACCTGGTGTACGCCGAGATCTTCTTCGACCCGCAGGCCCACACCACACGAGGCGTCGAGTTCTCAACGGTGATCGAGGGCCTCCACCGCGCCCAGGTCGACGCCGAGAGCCGGCTAGGGATCGAGTCGCACCTCATCATGTGCTTCCTGCGCGACCACAGCGCCGAGTCGGCCCATCAGGCTCTGGAGCAGGCCGCCCCCTACCGCGACCGGATAATCGGCGTAGGGCTCGACTCCGACGAACAAGGCAACCCGCCGTCCAAGTTCGCCGACGTGTTCGCCGCCGCGGCCGCCGAGGGCTTCCGGCTCACCATGCACTGCGACGTCGACCAGGAGAACTCGGTCAACCACATCTGGCAGGCCATCGACGACATTGGCGTGGAGCGCATCGACCACGGCGTGAACGCGCTCGAGGAGCGGGCCCTGATCGGCGAGTTCGTCAACCGCCGGATCGGCCAGACCGTCTGCCCGATCTCGAATCGCTACGTCGTTGCCGACAGCCGCTCGCGCGACATCAAGCAGATGCTCGATGAGGGAATGCTCCCGACCGTGAACAGCGACGATCCCGCCTACTTCCGCGGCTACATGAACGACAACCTGGCCGTGGCCCAGAGCGACGGCGGCCTCACCGCGGCGGAGGTCGGGCAGTTGATGCGCAACGCCTTCACGATGAGCTGGACGACCGACACCCGCAAGCAGGCCTACCTCGCCGCGCTCGACGAGTACCTCGCAGCCTCCGCCGGCCTCGACCCCGACTAGACACCGGCACCACCGCCAGGGGCCTCCTCTTCCCTGGCGATCCACGAATCGGGAGGTCAGACAGGGTCGTCTTCCCGTCCGGACCGGTGTGCCTATGATGCCGCCATCGTGACCACGACTGCTGGTGGCGCAGCTGTTCAAGCCGCCATCGAGGACGGACCGGCAGAGCGCAACATGACACGCATCCAGGTGAGCACCGCCGATCACCCGGACGAGGAGCACATCGTGGCCGCGGCCGCAGAACTAGGCGTGGGAGGGCTGCGCGGCTGCCGCCGCTGGATGGTCTACCACCTCGACGGGGGGCTCAGCGCCGCCGACGTCGATCGGCTCTGCCGTGAGGTGCTGGTCGACCCGGTGACCGACACTGCGGTGGTCGGCCCACCGCACGCCGCGCTGCAGGTGGTCGAGGTGGCGCCCATCGCGGGCGTGACCGACCCGGCAGCACGAGAGCTCGAGCGGGCCGCCGCCACGCTGGGCCTGGGGCCGCTCAGGGCCGCGACCGCCCGGCGATACGAGCTGCACGGCGACCTCGACGACGGCGACATCGAAGTGCTGACCCGCCGCGTGCTGGCCAACCCGACCGTCGAGCGAAGCGGCCGCGGCGAGCTGGCGCCGGGGTTCTCGCCAGTGGACGCCGCCAGTCCGGCCGCCGAGCCGGTCCCGCTGGCCCACCTGGCCGACGAGGAGCTGGCCGACCTCAGCCGGCGCCGGCTGCTGTCGCTCGACACCACCGAGATGCGCACCATCCAGGCACACTTCCGAGCCAGCGGCCGCGACCCGACCGACGCCGAGCTCGAGACCCTGGCCCAGACCTGGTCGGAGCACTGCGCCCACAAGACGTTCAAGGCCCGGATCCGGCTCACCCGCGCCCTCGCCGACGGCCGCACCGAAGTCTCCGACCACGACGGCCTGCTGGCTGCCCTGCGCCAGGCCACCGAAGCGCTCGACTCCACCTGGCTGCGCTCCGTGTTCGTCGACAATGCCGGAATCCTCGCCTTCGACGACCGTCTCGACCTGGCCGTCAAGGTCGAGACCCACAACCATCCCTCCGCGCTGGAGCCCTTCGGAGGGGCCAACACCGGGGTGGGCGGGGTGGTGCGAGACATCCTGGGCGTGTCGGCCAGGCCCATCGCCTGCACCGACGTGCTCTGCTTCGGGCCCGCCGACCTCGACGACGCCGACCTGCCCGCCGGGGTGCTCCACCCCCGGCGGATCCGCGACGGGGTGGTGGCCGGGATCGGCGACTACGGCAACAAGCTCGGCCTGCCCACCGTCAACGGCGCGGTGGTCTACGACCGCGGCTACGTGGCCAACCCGCTGGTGTTCTGCGGCGCCGTGGGCCTGCTGCCGTCGGGATCGCATCCCACCGAGCCCCGTCCGGGCGACCGGATCGCAGTCATCGGCGGCCGCACCGGCCGCGACGGCATCCACGGCGCCACCTTCTCGTCCGCCGGCCTGTACTCCGGCGTCGCCGAACGGGCCGGGTCGGCTGTGCAGATCGGCGATCCGATTACCGAGAAGGGCTGCATCGAAGTGGTCGAGCGAGCCCGCGACCTCGGCTTGTACAACGCCATCACCGACTGCGGCGCCGGAGGGCTCTCCTCCGCGGTGGGCGAGATGGGAGCCGAACTCGGCGCCGCAGTCGACCTCGCTGCGGCTCCCCTGAAGTATCCGGGCCTGCAACCGTGGGAGATCTGGGTGTCGGAGGCCCAGGAGCGGATGGTCCTCGCCGTGCCGCCGCACAACCTCGAGCGCCTGCGCAGGTTGTGCGACGGCTGGGGCATCGAGCTGAGCGACATCGGCTCGTTCAGTTCCGACCGTCGGCTCGTGGTCCGCCACGGCAGCCTCGACGTGATCGACCTGCCCATGGCGCTGCTGCACGACGGCCTGCCTCGACGCACCATGACTGCCACGCACCAAGACCCGGCCCCGTCCTCCGGAAGGGCGAGGGCTCTCGAACAGGTCGATCCGGTCGAGCTGGTGCTGGGCCTGCTGTCGCATCCCAACGTGTGCTCCCGGGAGTCGATCGTGCGGACCTACGACCACGAAGTGCGCGGCGGCACGGTGGTCCGACCCCTCGTCGGGCCGGGCGCCGACGGGCCCGCCGACGCTGCGGTGCTCAAGCCCCTCGGCACCACCGAACACGACATGGCGCTGGCTCTCGCGGTCGGCATCGCCCCGCGGCTCACCGCGCTCGACCCGTGGGCCATGGCTCTGCACGCCATCGACGAGGCCTTCCGCAATCTGGTGGCGGTCGGCGCCGACCCCGACCGGG
>JAPOQG010000389.1 GCA_026710865.1 Acidimicrobiaceae bacterium | reverse complement strand
CGACCTCCTCGCCGCACAACGCCGCGAACGCGCCCGAGTCCGCTCCCAGCGAGGACGCCGCTGGGGCATCCCAGCCGCACAACCAGCACGAAACCCAACCACACACAACACGCGCGCAAACGTTTGTTGACAGAGCACTAGTGGGCGGCGGGGAGTTCGTCCAGGATCCGGACCCCGGAGGCAGTGGCCTCGCCGAGCAGCAGCGACTTCAGCCGGCCACCCCGGCCGCAGCGGCGCGGGCCCTTGAAGCTGGCTCTGCGCAGTCCGCTGAGCAGTGCGGTCGGGTCTGCTCCCCCACCGGCCCGGCACGAGCGGGCCCAGGTGTGGATCGCCTCGTACACGCCTTCCGCGGCGGCCGAGACCGGCGGTGAGCACGAGCCGAACCGATCCGCGTAGCGCCGGAGGAACTCCCGGTTCTCTGACGTGTCGAGCGCGACGAAGTAGCCCAGCGCGTTCCAGGTGCCTTCGCCCGACGCGCCGAGATGCTCGACGACGGCATCGTCCATCAGCGGTGCGAACGTCCGGATGCTCTCGCGCAGGCCGAACGAGGCGAAGTCACGCTGGAAGCCGACATGGTCCTGTCCCACGAAGCTCGACACGACATGGTCGACTCCGCTCCGCTGGATCGCCATGAGCACCGGCTCGAAGTTCTGCGATCCCAGCGGCAGGTATCCCTCGCCGGCGACGTGGCCACCCATGCGCTCGATGACGGCCCGGGCGGTGGCGCTTATCGCTCGGGGCCACGAGTAGTCGTTTCCGGCCAGGAACCAGCGCGATCCGCCCGTCTGCGCGGCCATGCGGGGAAGGGCTCGATGGAGTTGGTCCAGGGGCGTCTCTCCGAAGCGCACCAGCAGGGGATGCGCCGCGGTCGGCTCGCTGGTGGGCGTGTAGAGGTATGGGATGCCCTCGGCCACCGCCATCGGTGCGGTCACCGCGTAGGTGGCCGAGGAGTGCATCCCGACGACCGCGGCGAGACCGGGCGTGCGGCACAGCCGACGCATGGCGATCGCCCCGATCCCCGGGTCGGTGGAGTCGTCGGCAACGACGAGCCTGACGGTGCGACCCGTCACTCCCCCGTCCGCGTTGACTTCCTCGACCGCGAGCTGAGCGCAGTTGACCGTCGAGCGGCCCAGGATCCCGGCGGGGCCCGACAGTGAGATGAGCAGCCCCAGAGGCACCTCCCGCAGCCCAGCCTCGTAGCCGTCGAGCAGGCCCAGCTCGGCACCGAGGCGAGCCACCTCGCGGTCATCGATCGTGATGCGGACCCGCAGCCGCGTGCCTCCACCGTCCGAGGGGTCGAAGAGGCACACGACCCGGCCCGCCCAGGGCGTCTCGTGGATCAGGTCGATGCGGCGGTTCGGCTGGCACGACAGCACTCGGGCGGTACCAGGCGATCGGACGAGCCCGCCGAGGGGAAGGGCCAGACGAACCAGCGAACCGGGCCGCAGCCGCGGCGCTTCAGCCCCGAACAGCCAGCCGAGTGACGAATCGCCGCTGCCGAAGAGCGCGAACAGCTCGCTGGGGCAGACCTCCAGCTGCGTCTCGTTGTTGAGGACGAGCTCACCCATGTCAGCAGGATCAGGCGCTGCGCTCTACGGCCCTGTCGGAGGGGGCGTCGTCTCCCGCCGCTGAGGCGTCCTTCACGGCTGAGGCCAGCTGTTCCAGGGAGTTCTGGTACACCGACGTCAGAAAGGCCACCACCGCGTCGGCCGGGGTCGGCGTGACCGAGTAGTGCCGGAAGCGGCCGTCGCGCCGCTCCGCCACCAATCCGGCCAGACGCAGTATCCGAAGATGCGACGACACCGCGGTCCGGCCCAGGCTGTCGAAGTGGGCCGCGATCTCGCCCGCGGTGAGCTCCTCATGCTCGCCTACCAGGCTGAGGATGGCTCGCCGGGTGGGATCGGCGAGGGCTGAGAAGATGGCATCGCTGTTAGAGGGGGTCATCGCCGTTCCTGCGTCTGTCTGTCAACACTTGCTCACACATGCTGCCACAGCGGCGGTCGGCCCGCTCGCCGGTCTAGTCGGAGCGGAGGCGACGGGTCAGGTACGCGGCGGTCCGCTCCGGCAGCGTCCTGACCACCTCCGGGATCGCGGCGTCGAGACGGCCTCGGGCCAGCATCCGGAACTTGCGCTCGATCTCCTCGTCGCTCAACGGGTCGTGCATGGAGCCCCTCTGCCCGTGCACCGTCCTCTCCAGCACCCGGCCGTCCGTCAACGTGATCCGAACCCGGGCGCCCTGCTTCCAGGCGTAGGTGGCGTCGAAGACGGGATCGGGAACAGTGGTGGCCACCCTCGCCTGGAGGGCGGCCAGTGCAGGATCGGCGATGCGATCGGGGTGATAGGTGGAGGGATCGGCCGGGTCGGCCAGCACCGCGGCCGCGATGTTGAACCGGGCGGAGTACTGAGCCGCCATGACCGACTGGGTGCCGTCCATGTCGTTGAGCTCGGCCGCCTTCGTCGGCCCGTCAACGGTGATCCGGTCGATCTGATCGGCTGCCACGCCGTGCGCGGCCACGAGCTCGGAGGTGGCCTGGATCATGGCGTGCACGTCGCTGCAGGCCGCGTAGGGCTTGACCGTGATCTCGTCGATCATCCAGCGCTCGCCCAGCCGCTCGGTGAGCCGCTCGGGTTGCGGGTCGTCGGTGAAGACCCGGCAGAAGCCGTAACGGCCGGCCAGGCCGTCCCGGGCGCCCTCGAAGCCCTGAGCGGCCAGCGCCGCAGCCATGATCCCGCCCTCGGCGGCCCGCGCCGCGTGGATCCGCTTGGCCATGCCCCCGGAGGACGTGAACTCCATCGTCCCCGAAGCCAGAGACGCCGCAATTCCGAAGGCGTGGTTCAGCCCGGCCGCGTCGAGGCGGCGCAGGTGCCCGGCCGCGGCCGCCGCGCCGAACACGCCCGACATCGATGTCGGATGGAAGCCGGCCAGCATGTGCGAGATCGGTCCGACCGCCAGCCCGGCCCGGCCCATCGCCTCATAGCCGGCCACGACAGCCTCCAGGAAGGCCGGGCCCGAAGCGTCGAGCTCCTCGGCCACGGCCAGCGCGGCGGGGACCACCACCACGCCGGGGTGGTTGACGGCCTCCTCGTGGACGTCGTCGAGTTCGAAGGCGTGGGCCGCGGCGCCGTTGGCGAAGGCGGCCATGGCCGGCGAGGCCCGGTCGGGCCAGCCCACGACGGTGCAGGCGCCTGGCCCGGTGGCCAGCGCGTGGCGGGCCCCGGCCCGCGACCACGGCTGATCGGCGCCGTGGGCGATACAGCCCAGCGTGTCGATCACGCAGTTGGCGGCCGCGGCCATGTGGGCCGGGTCGACCCTGCCGTGCAGGCCGCTGAGGAACCCGGCCAGCTCCGCGGACCGCGAGCCCGTGTCATGTTCCGGCCCGCCGTGGCCGGGCCGGACCGGCATCACACCGCCGCGCCCAGCGATGCCAGCAGAAGATCCTGGAGGTGGCGCACAGAGTTCTCGCTGTGAACGCCGCACACGCCGCTGGGGTCCTCGATCAGCGGCCCGGGCGTGTAGCCGCGACTGGCGACGCCGCGCTGCACCGACTCGACGATCCCGAAGTCCTCGGCGACGGTGTTCTCCCAGTCGTCGGAGACGAGCCGCGACTGGGCCTCGGTCAGATCGGCGGTGTCGAACCACCACTCGCGGATCAGCAGCGTGCGG
>JAPOQG010000386.1 GCA_026710865.1 Acidimicrobiaceae bacterium | reverse complement strand
TCATCGCGAACTGGCAGCAAAACGCACGCCACCCGAGCAAAACGCTGCCAATTCCATCCCGGCAACCATCGGCAGTACCCTGCCATCGTGCGACGGCCGCCGATCAGGCACCTCGAGCTGGCGGGATCGCCCGAGGCGATGGGCGACGCTCACGGCCGGGCCCACGCCGATGAGATCCGGCACTACGCCCGCGACCGGGTGGAACTCGTGGCCGGAGGTCTGTGGAGCGGGGGGCCCTTGCCGCCGGGCGCGGTGCTGGAACTGGCCGAGGCCTGCCTGCCGGCCCATGAGTCGTTCTCGCCCGGCCTCCACGCCGAGATGCTGGCCATGGCCGGCGCGGCGGGAATCACCCCGGCGGAAGCGGTCGTGGTGGGCGGCTTCACCGATTTCGTGGACACCGTCCGGGCCGTCTCGGGCGGCGCCCACCCACCGGAGACGATCGAGGACGACTGCACCGCGTTCGTGGTGCCCGACAGCCGGGCGGGCGGCGCCGGCTTCCTGGGCCAGACGTGGGACATGCACGACACCGCCACCGACCATGTGGTGCTGGTCCGCCTGCGCCCCGACGACGGTCCCGACGCCCTGGTGTTCACCACGGTCGGGTGCCTGGGCCAGATCGGCATGAACTCAGCAGGCGTGTGCGTCGGCATCAACAACCTCACCGGCAACGACGGTCGCCTCGGGGTGGTGTGGCCCACCGTCGTCCGCGAGATGCTCGCCCGCACCACCGCGCCCGAAGCGCTGGACGTGCTGCTGCGAGCGGGCCTCGCCGGGGCCCACAACTACCTGATCCTCGACGCCGAGGGTCGGGGGTTCAATGTCGAGGCCATGCCGTCGGCCCGGCCGGTTCAGGCCGTCACCGACGAGCCGCTGGCACACACCAATCACGTGACCGACCCGGCGGCCGCGCCCTTCGAGGGCGAGAGGGACACCGAGGTGATGGCCAACTCCCGCCGCCGGCTGGAACTGGCCACCGCCATGCTGGCCGGCACGAGCAAGCCGCTCGACGCCGAGCGGCTGATGGAGATCACACGCGAGCCCACCGCCATCTGCCGCTGGCCCGACCCCAAGTACCGGGTCGAGTCGAGCGGCGCAGTGATCATGCGGCCCCGCACCGGCGACTTCTGGGCCTGCTGGGGCCAGCCCGCCGACAACGACTACCAGCACTTCTCGCTCGTTCCAGCGGCAGCGTCCCGCCGTGTCTGAAACCCGCCCCGCAGACCCCTGACCGTCACCGCCATGACGGAACCGCCCGCAGTCCACGCCCGAGACCGATGCCCGGCCATGGCTGAGCTGACGTACACGAACATCCGCGCCGAGTGGGCCGAGGCGCTGGAGCACATCGAGCACACCTCGTTCCCCACCGCCGACCGGGCCGACCTGTACCACGCCGAGGAGCTGAGGGCCCTGGCCGCGGAGTTCGCTGACGGATGCGTGGTGGTGCTCGACGGCGACACGCCGGTGGCCATGGGGCTGGGCATCCGCGTGCACTTCGACGTCGGCCATACCCAGCACTCGATACGCGATCTGGTGGGGACAGGCGGCGGCAGCGGCCACGTGGCCGACGGCGCCTGGTACTACGGCACCAGCATCGCGGTGCTGCCCGGCTACCGCCGCCGGGGCATCGGCCGGCGCCTCTACGACATGCGCAAGCAGATCTGCCGGGACCTGAACCTGGCCGGCTTCGTGGCCGGCGGGGTGATACCCGGCTACGCCGACCACAAGGGCGAGATGTCGGCCGCCGACTATGTGGCCAAGGTCTCGGCCGGAGAGCTGTACGACGCCACCCTGACCATGCAGATCGCCAACGGCTTCGAGGCCAGGGGCGTGATCGCCGACTACATCACCGACCCCGCCGTGGACAGCTGGGCGTCACTGATCGTCTGGAACAACCCCGACCACAACCCTGGCACCGCGGCCTAAGCGGGCGCTCCAATAGCCTGAACGAGCTAGGCGGCGTCGCCGCCGACCCGCTCGCCCACCGAAGGAAGCAGCGATGAGCGGACAGCTCGACTGGATCGCCAACTACATCTGGGGCATCGCTGACGATGTGCTGCGCGACCTGTACGTACGCGGCAAGTACCGCGACGTGATCCTGCCGATGACAGTGCTGCGCCGTCTCGACGCCGTGCTTGAGGACACCAAGCAGCAGGTCCTCGACATGAATACCCGACTGGACGAACTGCAACAAGTTCACCTTGGTACTGTCCGACGTCACACAACGCGAGTTGGATCAAGCTCCTGAGGCGGTACAGGCTGTTCTGAGTCGCCTTCCGTTTCCCCAAACGGAGTATGCAGAAACTTCAGGCGAAGCGGAAGCTCTCGC
>JAPOQG010000384.1 GCA_026710865.1 Acidimicrobiaceae bacterium | reverse complement strand
GTCCCGGGAGCCGACGTTCCATGTCACCGTCAGCGTGCCGTCCCCCGGCACCACCCGGATGTTCCACGGCTCCGGTCCCTCCGGCGGCGCCGGTGGCTCGTCGTTGTCCACGATGGTCACCACGGCGGTGGCCGTGCCCTCCGGGTCCACCGCCCAGGCCGGTTCGCCCACGTGCGCCACGCGCACCGTGAAGCGTTCCTCGTCCTCCTCCACCGCCTCGTCGTCCACGGTGGGGATGATGATCCTGACGCTCTGCTGGCCCTCGGGCACCGTCACCGCAGTGGCGAACTGCCCCACGTCCTCGGCGGTAGCGCCGCCGTCACCGTAGTCGGCTGACACCGTGAACGACACGCCCCCGGCGCCGGCGGGGCTGCCCAGGCTCACCGTCAGCGTCGCCTCCTCGCCCTCGGTCACGCCGGCTTTGGGTGTCAGCGTGTAGGTGCGCGGCGGCGGGTCGATGGCCACGACGTGTGTGGCCACCTGGGCGCCGTTGGTGACCCGGACGTACACGTAGGTCCACTTCGAGGCCGGGTCCAGCGCGATGGCCGGGGTGAGTTGGTCCGCGGCCAGCGCGGCGAAGCTGCCAGTTGCGCCGTCAACGTTCCCGATGGCCCACTCCAGCGTGCTGCCCGAATGCGAGGCTCCCACCCACAGCTTGGCGTGGGTCGTCGTGAGCATGCCCTGCTCCGGGTCGCTGCTGGTGAACTGCCCGGGGATGTAGGCGAGCAGGCCGCGGTGGAAGTAAGCCGATACCCCGGCGGGGCGCCAGGCTGCGAAGCCGTTCACCGGCTGCCCGCCGCGCATCTCGTCGTAGTGGACGCGCACGTAGTCCAGGCCGGCGGTGAACTGGTGGATGCGCACCTTGACGCCCCGCACCCAGCCCTGGTCCCAGCCGAGGCCGCCGTCTTCGAACAACAGGGGCCAGCGGAAGGTGTTCCCGTCGCGCTCGGCCGCGTCGAAGGCCAGCCGCTTCTCGGTCACGCCGGGCGTGGTCAGGACCAGCGTCATCCCCCGGCCCAGCTCCGCGGTGCCCGAGTCGTCGTCCACCCTGAGGACCACCCGGTAGGCGGTCTCGCCCCAAGAGGTCCTCCGGTGGGGCTCGATGTAGAGATCGAGCACGCGGTAGCCCCGCGTGCCGAAGCGGACATGGCTGACGCTGAACGCGTTGCCGTCGAAATTGGCCGACACGCTGCACTCCGCGCCGCCCGACCTGCCGGGCACGGCACTGACCGTGACGCCGCTGCGGCAGCCGTACCGATCGCCGCCCAGCTCCTGCACGAACACGGTCGGGTTCCATGTCGACACGTCCGGCCCCGCCAGCGTGGCCGTGGCGTAGGCCCAGTCCGAAGCGGTGAGATCGCTCAGGAAATAGGCCACCCGCACCCGGTAGGCGGTGCCGCTGGTCAGCCCCGTGATCATGTGCGAGGGCGTGGTGCTCGCGGCGGCCGACCCCAGCGCGACGACCCACCCGGCCGCCGGGTCGGTCTGAGAACCACTCGCCGCATCCGCGTCGGAAACCGTCGCCGACGACGTGTACTGAACCTCATAGGCGCCCACCGTGCCCACGCTGGCCGGCGGCGGGCTCCAGGACACGTCCAGCCGCCCGTCGCCCGACGTGACCCTCAGCCCCGTCAGCGCAGGATGGTTCTGCGCCTGCGCCTCCTCGCGCGTCACCGTGACCGTGTAGGTCTTCGTGGTGCTCCCGTCCTGGGCGGTGACCTTCACCGTGATCGCGTTCGCGCCCACCGCGAGCGAGATCGCGGCGCTCTCCTGACCGCTCGTCACTGCCGCCAACGTCTGCCCCTGCTTGCCCACCTCGACCGAAGCGTTGGACTCGGCCACCGTCGGGCGGAGCTTCACCTCGTCCACCTGGTTCGGCACCGTCGCCGCGTAGGTGGTGGTGCCCGAGGCGAAGGCGCCGAAGCTCAGCGCCGTGAACGCGGTCGAGTCGAAGGTGCTGAACGTCGCCGTCAGGCCGGACAGGTCCGCATCGCTGGACTGCTGTGCCCGCGTCACCGTCGCTGTCACCGCGGCGACCGTCTCGCCGCTGTAGTCGGAGTCGCTGCTGGTCGCCGCATGGGAGATCGAAGACGTGCCCGCAGCCACGCCGGTCACCGTGAACGACTGGGCGGTGTCCCAGTTGGCGGGCGTGAACGTCCGCGACGCCGGCGACACCGTCGCCTTCGCCGTCGAGCCGCTCGTGGGGGTGACCGTCACGTCCGCGGTCGGCTTGGAGTCCAACACGACCGTGTACTCAGCGGTGGCGCCCTCCGCGACCGACACCGCAGTCTTGTTGACCGTCACGCCGTGGGTGTCGTCGTCGGTGATCGTCAACGTCACCCCCGTGATCGTCAGGCCGCTGACCGACGTGGTCAAGATCACCGTCTCGTTGCCCTCGTCGAGGTCGTCGTCTGTGATCGACACCGTGCCGGTGCCGGTGGTCTGGCCCGCCGCGATCGTGAACGCGCCGGGCAGCGTGTAATCCGAGCCCGACGTGGCCGTGCCCGTCGCGGTCAGGGTCACCGACACCGCCGCAGTGGCCGCCCGGTTCAAAGTCGCGGTCACCGTCACCGGCCCGCCGCCCTCGGCCGCCGTGTTGTTGGTGGCATTGGTGGACAGCCTCAGCGTGGTCGGCGCCGCAGCGGTCACAGTCGCGGTCACCGAGGCGACCGTCTCGCCGCTGTAGTCGGTGTCGGAGCTGGTCGCCGCGTGAGTGATCGTCGACGTGCCCGCGGCCACGCCGGTGACGGTGAACTTCTGGGCGGTGTCCCAGTTGGCGGGCGTGAACGTCCGCGACGCCGGCGACACCGTC